>NZ_RHPP01000078.1 GCF_003935715.1 Stenotrophomonas sp. 278
GCAGCGGTGGCCGCGGCAGGCACCGCAGCCACCGCAAGCGCTGCGTCGGCCACCACGGCGGCTCCGGATGGGGACGGAGGGACGGCTGCTGCCGGCGGCGGAAGCTCGGCCTGGCTGGCGAACACAGGCGTGGCCGGATCGGCCGGTGCCTGATCCGGCAACTGCTCGCGGGTCATGAACAGCGCAATCGCAGCCACCGAGGCGGCCAACGCGGCACTGCCACCCCAGCGTCGCCAACCACGGCGCTCACGTGTCTCCTGCGCAGGTGCGGTCTGCGGGGCGGGCTCGGCCGCCACTGCCGTCTGCACGCGCGACGCAAAATCAGCCGGGGCGGGCGCGCAGGCCTGGCCACGCAGCACGTCGCCGAGCAGCTGCCAGCGCTCGTGGCAGCCGGCCAGTGCGTCATCGTGTTCCAGCCGGCGCAGCATGAAACGGGCTTCATCGGCACTCAGTTCGCCATCAATCAGCGCCGACAGCTGCTGGCGATGATGGGCATCGAATTTGTCCGGCACGTGGCCGGCGGAATCAGCTTTGGGGTTCTCGTGGTTCATACGCGGCTCTTCTCGCGGGTGGCGCTGCCCACATCCAGCAGCGGCCGAAGTTCGGTGTCGATCGCCTCACGGGCGCGGAAAATGCGCGACCGCACGGTGCCGATCGGACACCCCATCTTCTGCGCGATTTCCTCATAGCTCAGGCCATCCACCTCGCGCAGGGTGATGGCAGAACGCAGTTCCTCAGGCAGCGCCGAGACCGCCTTCATCACCGTGTTTTCCAGCTCCTGGCGCATCAGTTCACGCTCGGGCGTGTCGGTGTCGCGCAGGCGGGTGCCGCTGTCGAACTGCTCGGCATCACCGATTTCGATGTCGTCGGTGGGGGGACGGCGGTTGTGTGCAGCAAGGTGGTTCTTGGCAGTATTCACGGCGATCCTGTGCAACCAGGTATAGAACTGGGCGTCACCGCGGAAACTGTTGATCGCGCGATATGCGCGGACAAAGGTGTCCTGGGCCACGTCCTGACATTCGCTCCAGTCGGCGATGTAGCGCCCGATGAGGGCGACGATACGGTGCTGGTACTTGCGCACCAGCACATCGAACGCCGCGCTCTCGCCGCGCTGCACGCGCCGGACCAGTTCCAGATCCAGCTCCTGTGGTGTTTCAACCTCGGCCATGCGGGGCCGCACTCCTGTCAGCCCAACCGACGTCGGGCAATGAGACTGCCAATCCCGGGAAAAGTTCAGCGCTCCGTGAGGAATGCCGTACCAGCTTTTAACCACCATTCCGTTAAGGTTTCCGCTCACGGTCGTGAACGGTCGTTGCGGATACCCCAGCTATAGGGATTTGACGGGGAGGAAACAACCTCTGGATCATAGCCCCCTTCTCCATACACAACCGGATGGAACGTCCCCATGCTCTCAGGCTTCGATGGGCTCCGCTTCTCGCATTGGCACCCACAGATCCGTGACGACGGTGTCGTGGTGCTCAGCCTTGACCGCCAGGACAGCAGCGTCAACGCCATGTCCCAGGACGTGTTGCTGGAACTGGGCGACCTGGTGGAGCGCCTGGCGCTGGACCCGCCCAAGGCGGTGGTGGTGCAGTCGATCAAGCCGGCCGGTTTCATCGCCGGGGCGGATCTGAAGGAATTCCAGGAGTTTGACCGCCGCGGCACCGTCAACGACGCGATCCGCCGCGGCCAGACCGTCTACCAGAAACTGTCCGAGCTGCCCTGCCCGACCGTGGCCGCCATCCATGGCCACTGCCTGGGCGGCGGCACCGAGCTCGCCTTGGCCTGCCGCTACCGCGTCGCCTCCAACGATCCCTCGACCCGCATCGGCCTGCCCGAAACCCAGCTGGGCATCTTCCCCGGCTGGGGTGGCAGCGCGCGCCTGCCGCAGCTGGTGGGTGCCCCGGCGGCGATGGACCTGATGCTCACCGGTCGCACGCTGTCGGCATCGGCGGCCCGCAACATCGGCCTGGTCGACAAAGTGGTGGCACCGGCGGTGCTGCTGGATACCGCTGTGGCACTAGGCCTGTCGGGGACCACCCGCGCGTTCAGGCAGCGCGCGACGGCGTGGGCGACCAACACCTGGCTGGCGCGCAAGCTGCTGGCCCCACAGATGGCCAAACAGGTCGCACGCAAGGCCAAGAAGGACCACTACCCGGCTCCGTATGCGCTGATCAACACCTGGGCGCGCACCGGCGGCAGCCCGATCCAGACCCGCCTGGACGCCGAACGCCGCGCGGTGGTCAAGCTGGCCGGCACCCCGACCGCACGCAACCTGATTCGCATCTTCTTCCTGACCGAACGCCTGAAGGCGCTGGGCGGCAAGGACCATGGCATCCGCCACGTGCATGTGGTCGGCGCTGGCGTGATGGGCGGTGACATTGCCGCGTGGTCCGCCTACAAGGGCTTTGACGTAACTCTGCAGGATCGCGAGCAGCGTTTCATCGACCCGGCCATGGAGCGCGCGCAGGCGCTGTTCGCCAAGAAGGTAAAGGATGAGAGCAAGCGTCCGGCGGTAGCGGCACGACTGAAGGCGGACCTGGCCGGCGACGGCGTGGCCCAGGCTGATCTGGTCATTGAAGCCATCATCGAGAACCCGGAAGCCAAGCGGGCGCTGTACCAGACGCTGGAGCCGAAGATGAAGGCCGACGCGCTGCTGACCACCAACACCTCGTCGATCCCGCTGGTGGAGCTGCGCGACCACATCCAGCGCCCGGCGCAGTTTGCCGGCCTGCATTACTTCAATCCGGTGGCGCAGATGCCCCTGGTGGAGATCATCCACCACGACGGGATGGACCCGCAGACCGAACAGCGACTGGCCGGTTTCTGCAAGGCGCTGGGAAAATTCCCGGTACCGGTGGCCGGCACTCCCGGCTTCCTGGTCAACCGCGTGCTGTTCCCTTACATGCTGGAAGCCGCCACGGCATACGCGGAAGGGGTGCCCGGCCCGGTGATCGACAAGGCGGCAGTGAAATTCGGCATGCCGATGGGACCGATTGAACTGCTCGACACCGTGGGCCTGGACGTGGCCGCAGGCGTGGGCCAGGAGCTGGCTCCGTTCCTGGGCCTGCAGATTCCGGCGGCGCTGCAGACTGTTGAACCGGACAAGCGCGGCAAGAAGGACGGCCAGGGCATCTACAAGTGGGAAAACGGCCGCGCGCAGAAGCCGGACGTGCCCGCCAACTACCAGGCCCCGGCGGATCTTGAAGACCGCCTGATCCTGCCGCTGCTCAATGAAGCGGTCGCCTGTCTGCACGAAGGTGTAGTGGCCGACGCGGACCTGCTGGACGCGGGCGTGATCTTCGGCACGGGCTTTGCCCCGTTCCGTGGCGGCCCGATCCAGCACATCCGTGCGACCGGGGCCGATGCGCTGGTGGAGCGCCTGAAGCTGCTGCAGCAGCGCCACGGTGACCGCTTTGCACCGCGCCCAGGCTGGGATTCGCCGGTGCTGCGCGAACCCGTCGCGTAACCCCATGGAAGTAGTGCCGGGCCATGCCCGGCAACGCAACGCTGCCGCAAGGCGGCGTTGCTGTTTTCCGGACGGGCTGTTGCCCTAATGGGGCATCCGAGCACGCGCGTGACGTGCCATGCTGACGCTCTGCCCACGCCAGCGAGAACGCCCGCATGACCACCATCATCGCCCCGCGCGTCCACGACATCGGCGGCCTGGAAGTACGCCGCGCCGTTCCCACCCTGCAGGCGCGCAGCGTCGGCCCGTTCGTATTCGTCGACCAGATGGGTCCGGCCGTACTCAATGCCGGTGCCGGCATTGACGTGCGCCCGCATCCGCACATCGGCCTGGCTACGGTGACCTTCCTGTGGTCCGGTGCCATCGGCCACCGCGACACCCTCGGCTCGGACCAGGTGATCCGCCCCGGCGACGTCAACTGGATGACCGCCGGCCGCGGCATCGCCCACTCCGAACGCACCCCGACCGTGGAACGCGAGCACGACCATCCGTTGCATGGCATGCAGACCTGGGTGGCCCTGCCGAAGAATTTCGAGGAAACCGATCCCGCCTTCTATCACCATAGTGCCGCCACCCTGCCCCAGCAGCACCGCAATGGCGTGTGGTTGCGGGTGATTGCCGGCCGCGCATACGGCGAGGAATCGCCGGTAAAGGTGTTCGCCGATACACTCAACGTGGCACTCGATCTGGAGCCCGGCGCGGAACTGGACCTGGATACCAGCCACAAAGAACGCGCGATCTACGTTCTGGAAGGCGAACTGCAACTGGATGGCGTGGATGTGCCCGCACAGCACCTGATCCTGCCCGAGTTCAACGCACGTGGCCGGTTGCGTGCCAAGACGCCGGTCAAGGCCATGCTGCTCGGCGGCGAACCGCTGGATGGGCCGCGTCATCTGTGGTGGAACTTCGTGTCCAGCTCGAAGGAGCGCATCGAACATGCCAAGCACGATTGGGAGTCCGGTCGGTTTGGAACGATCCCGGGGGATGACAAGGAATTCATTCCGCTGCCTGGTTACTGAGGTTGCCCGGCAAGCCCGGCTCTACGGTCGCGGAATTTTTGCCGTTCGTCGGCGGTTGACGCGCCCTTCACCCGGATGAACCGCGATTCAGCTACGGTCGCCCCGAGCCCTCCTCCCCCGGGCGTTCGTGGAGACATGAAATGAACATGGCAAAGCGATTGGCGGCCGAGCTGCTCGGCACGTTCTGGCTGGTGCTGGGCGGCTGCGGCAGCGCCGTGCTGGCGGCGAAGTTCGGCGGTGATGGCAATCCCCTGGGTATCGGGTTCGTCGGTGTGGCGCTGGCGTTTGGCCTGACCGTGCTGACCGGGGCGTATGCCTTCGGCCACGTCTCCGGTGCACATTTCAATCCTGCGGTCAGCGTGGGGCTGTGGGCGGGCGGGCGCTTCCCGGCTCGCGATGTGGTGCCGTACATCCTGGCCCAGGTGGTCGGCGGCCTCGTGGCCGCCTACATCCTGCTGCACATTGCCAGTGGAGCACCCGGCTTTGACATCGACGGCCGCCAGGCGGGCGCGTTTGCCAGTAACGGCTACGGAGCGCTCTCGCCGGGTGGCTACAGCGTGGCGGCCGCCTTCCTGTGCGAGGTGGTGCTGACTGCGATGTTTCTGGTGGTGATCATGGGAGCCACCCACGGGCGGGCCCCGGCGGGCTTTGCCCCGCTGGCCATCGGCCTTGCGCTGACCCTGATCCACCTGATCAGCATTCCGGTCACCAATACCTCGGTGAACCCGGCCCGCTCCACCGCGGTGGCGGTGTTTGCGGGGAGTGGTGCGCTGGCCCAGCTCTGGCTGTTCTGGGTGGCCCCGCTGCTGGGTGGGATGATCGGCGGACTCATCTACAAATGGATCGGAGCGGAGTCCCGCGCTCCCTGACCATACACCTAGCCGGATTCAGATACATTTGAAACGGTTATTTGAAGATCCGGTCACATTCCGTTAAGGTCAAACTCACCAGCCCGTCACGCGACCGGAGATTGGAAGCTCCCGTTCCGTGGCTCTGCCATTCGACTTCTTGGGGGAAGCATGAACGTCCTGCGCGCTGTTGTATCGCTGTGTCTGCTGTTGACTGCCGCCGTCGCCTCGGCCCAGGCCACGGCCGAATGTCCCACGCTGCCGGCCGATAGTGGCCTGCAATGGAAGGAACAGGCTGAAAACAATTATCTGTCGTGCAAGGCCACGACCGCCGACGGGCGCGAAGTGCTGAGTCTGATGCTCACGCAGCGTGATCCTAAAATTCCGCTGTCGCGCCCGCTGCGCCAGGAAAAAGGCAGCTTCGCAGGTGAAAGCATGTACTGGTACCTGCCCGACCTGGGCGGCCAGCAGCCGCCGGGCTACGCGGATCGACGCATGACGATCGTGGAGCTGGACGACAACCGGTATGCGCAGATCGCGCTGTACCCTGGCAATTCGCAGGAACTGAGCTCGCTGCAGGCGCTTACCCGCGGCATGGCCCTTGGATCGTCGGCGGTCGCTGCAGAGCGCTGACGGATCGCGGGCCGCGGACGCAAGCCGGGCAAGCCCGGCTCTACGACCACGGCCGGTGCCACCGGGATCGACGCGCTCCTGTAGAGCCGGGCTCTGCCCGGCTGCTCTTCGATCAGAAGCGGCCTTCCTGGAAATCCACGAAGGCCTGCATCAGTTCCTGGCGGGTGTTCATCACAAACGGACCGTGACGCATGACGGGCTCACGCAGCGGCCGGCCAGCGACCAGAATCAGGCGCGCGCCTTCAGTACCGGCCTGCAGCTGCAGCACTTCACCGCCGCCCAGCACCGCCATCTCCTGACGGTCCACCGGACGTGCGTTTTCGCCCTGCCCGACCGTCACCGCCCCCTCGAACACATAGGCGAACGCGTTATGCCCTTCCGGCAGCACGTAGTCCCACGCCACGCCAGGGGCCAGCTCAATGTCGAGGTACAGCGGATCGGTCGCCGGCTGCGTGATCGGCCCGGTGGTGTCACCCACCTGCCCGGCAATCACCTTCACCTGCACGCCCGCCGCCGGCTGCACCACCGGGATGCGCTCGGGCGCGAACTCCTGGTACCTCGGGTCCGTCATTTTTTCACGCGCCGGGAGGTTCACCCACAGCTGGAAGCCGCGCATCCGGCCGGACTCCTGCTCGGGCATCTCCGAGTGCACCAGCCCGCGACCAGCCGTCATCCACTGCACGCTGCCCGGGGTGAGCAGGCCCTCGTTGCCATGGTTGTCCTTGTGCCGCATGCGGCCGTCGAGCATGTAAGTCACGGTCTCGAAGCCGCGATGCGGATGGCTGGGAAAACCCGCGATGTAATCCTCGGCCTTGTCAGTGCCGAACTCGTCCAGCAGCAGGAACGGGTCCAGATCCGGCAGGTCGGGGCCACCGATGACCCGGGTCAGGCGCACGCCGGCCCCGTCAGAGGTGGGCATGCCACGAATGGTGCGCTGCACACGCACGGGGGTTGAGGTGCTCATGTTGACTCCATCGAAAGGTTACCCGGTACAAGATGGGCGCAGCCCCCGGAGCCGCCAACGGCCACGCCCGCAACCCATTGTTCCAAACTCAAGGCCCATACGACCAAAGTACTAGCGGCAAGTCCCCGCGATTGCATTGACCCGGTCAATGACTGCGCGGAACCTTAAGAAGCACTCCAGGGAGACGCACATCTCATGAAAGGTTTTTCCAAGCTGGGCTGGGCCGCGCTTGCGCTGCTCGGCGCATTCTGCCTTGGCACCGTCGCATTGCGACGGGGCGAACACATCAATGCGTTGTGGATCGTGGTGGCTGCGGTCTCCATCTATCTCATTGCCTACCGTTTCTACAGTCTGTTCATCGCCAACAAGGTGATGCAGCTCGATCCAACCCGGGCCACTCCGGCGGTGATCAACAACGACGGCCTCGACTACGTGCCCACCAACAAGCACGTGCTGTTCGGCCATCACTTCGCCGCCATCGCCGGTGCTGGCCCGCTGGTGGGTCCGGTTCTGGCGGCGCAGATGGGCTACCTGCCCGGCCTGCTCTGGCTGGTGGTCGGCGTGGTGCTGGCCGGTGCGGTGCAGGACTTCATGGTGCTGTTCCTGTCCAGCCGCCGCAACGGGCGTTCACTGGGCGACCTGGTGCGCGAGGAAATGGGCCAGATTCCCGGCACCATCGCGCTCTTTGGTGCCTTCCTGATCATGATCATCATCCTGGCCGTGCTGGCGATGGTGGTGGTCAAGGCGCTGGCGGAAAGCCCGTGGGGCATGTTCACGGTGATCGCCACGATGCCCATTGCGATATTGATGGGCATCTACATGCGCTACATCCGCCCCGGCAAGATCGGCGAGATCTCCGTGGTCGGCCTGATCCTGCTGCTGCTGGCGATCTGGTACGGCGGCAAGATCGCCGCTGACCCGGTGTGGGGTCCTGCCTTCACCTTTACCGGCACCCAGATCACCTGGATGCTGATCGGCTACGGCTTCGTGGCTTCGGTGCTGCCGGTGTGGCTGCTGCTGGCCCCGCGCGACTATCTCTCCACCTTCCTCAAGATCGGCACCATCGTCGCGCTGGCGATCGGCATCCTGATCGTGATGCCGGAACTGAAGATGCCGGCCCTGACCCAGTTCGCGGCCAGCGGCGACGGCCCGGTGTGGAAGGGCGGCATGTTCCCGTTCCTGTTCATCACCATCGCCTGCGGTGCGGTGTCGGGCTTCCACGCGCTGATCTCCTCGGGCACCACGCCCAAGCTGCTCGCCAATGAAAGCCACATGCGCTACATCGGCTACGGCGGCATGCTGATGGAATCGTTCGTGGCGGTGATGGCACTCGTGGCCGCGTCGATCATCGACCCGGGCATCTACTTCGCGATGAACAGCCCGGCCGCGGTGATTGGTGCGGATGCGGTCTCCGCCGCGCACTACATCACCAACACCTGGGGCTTCACCATCACGCCGGAACAGCTGGAAGCCACCGCGGTGGCGATTGGCGAACCAACCATCCTGCACCGTGCCGGTGGTGCACCGACGTTGGCGGTGGGTATCGCGCAGATCCTGCATGAAGCGATCCCCAGTGGCAGCAACGCGATGATGGCGTTCTGGTACCACTTCGCGATCCTGTTTGAAGCCCTCTTCATCCTGACCGCCGTGGACGCGGGTACCCGTGCTGGTCGCTTCATGTTGCAGGACCTGCTGGGCAATTTCATCCCGGCCCTGAAGAAGACCGAGTCGTGGACCGCCAACATCATCGCCACCGCCGGCTGTGTGGCGCTGTGGGGCTACCTGCTGTACACCGGCGTGGTCGATCCGTTCGGTGGCATCCAGACCCTGTGGCCGCTGTTCGGCATCTCCAACCAGATGCTGGCCGGCATTGCCCTGATGCTGGGCACGGTGGTGCTGTTCAAGATGAAACGTGACCGCTACGCGTGGGTGACGGCCGTGCCCGCCGTGTGGCTGCTGATCTGCACCACCTACGCGGGGCTGATCAAGATCTTTGACAGCAACCCGGCGCAGGGCTTCCTGGCGCAGGCGCACAAGTTCCAGGACGCCATCGCCGCCGGCACCATCACTGCGCCGGCCAAGAGCGTGGCGCAGATGCAGCAGATCGTGGTCAACGCCTACGTCAACACCGGCCTGACCGTGCTGTTCCTGTTCGTGGTGTTCTCGATCCTGGCCTACGCCATCAAGACCATTGTGGTGGCACGCCGTTCGCCGCAGCGCACCGACAAGGAAACCGCGTACGTGAAGCTGGAACCGCACCAGATGGCGGATCTGTAATGGGTACCGGGCTGGTTCCTGTCAGTCAGTACCAGGCCCACCGCCGCCTTTGGCGGCGGCTGGTGCAGACCGCCCGCCTGTGCTGCGGCATTCCGGACTATGACAACTACGTGCGGCACGTGCTGGAGAAACACCCCGACCGCACGCCGATGGACTACAAGACGTTCTTCCGCGAACGTCAGGAAGCCCGCTACAGCGGGCGCAACGGCGGACGGTGTTGTTGACCGCCGTTTGATGGTTCGATACAGAAACGGCGACGCAGATGCGTCGCCGTTTTTTGGCATCCATGCCGGCGGGGCTACGCCCCCGCCATCCACTTCAGGATAAGGCCGGTCACATAGGCCAATCCGGTGCCGGTGGCATAGCCCACGGTGCCCAGCAATACCCCCACCGGTGCCAGCGTGGGGTGGAACGCTGCCGCCACCACCGGTGCCGATGCTGCCGCCCCGATGTTGCCCTGCGACCCAATCGCGAAGAAGAACAACGGCGCGCGCAGCAGCTTGGCGACGGCCCACAGCACCAGAATGTGGGTCAGCATCCAGATGACGCCGAGCAGGAACAGCCACGGGCGGTCCAGCAGCGAGAGCAGGTTCATCTGCATGCCGATGCACGCGATGAGGAAATACAGGAACACCGTGCCCAGGCGCGACGCACCGGCGGCTTCCAGCTTTCGCGCACGGGTGAAGCTCAATGTCAGGCCCAATGCGGTGGACAGCAGGACGACCCAGACGAACTGGCTGTCCAGGCTGAACTGGCTGGCCCAGCTGATGTTGGCCTTGAACCAGCCACTCAGCGGCGCAGCCACCGCATGCGCCAGCCCTACCCCGCCCAGGGCGACACCGACGATGACCATCAGGTCGGTCAAGGTGGGAATGCGCGCGTTCTGCGCCTCGTAGGCGCTGATGCGCGCCTTCATTTCATCAATGGCGCGGGTGTCGGCCCCGTTGCGGGTGTCGATCTGCTGCGCGCGGTTGGCCAGGAACAGCAGGATCGCCATCCACAGGCTGGCGCAGGCCACGTCCACCACGGCGAACTGACCGAAGGTGGTGGCGTCGGTGCCGAACACTTCGCGCATCGCCACCATGTTGGCCCCGCCGCCGATCCAGCTGCCGGCCAGTGCCGCCATCCCGGCCCATGTATCCCCGGCCACCGTTTCAGGATGGATGAACTTCATCACCTGGAAGGACACGATCGCGCCCAGCATGATGCCGGCGGTACCCGCGCAGAACACCAACAGCAGTTTGGGGCCGAGTTTCAGCACGCCCTTCAGGTCGATGGACAGGGTGAGCAGGACCAGCGCCGCCGGCAGCAGCACGTCGCGGGCGATCGGGTTGTACAACGAGGTGTTGTGGCCGTCGATCAGCCCGGTGGTGTTGTAGATGGCCGGGATGAAATAACACAACAGCAGGGCCGGCACCCAGGCAAATACCTTCTTCAGCAGCGGCGTGGGGCCGCTGGCGGCCCAGAAGATCAGGGCAAGGGTGGCGGCGATCAGGCCAAGGCCTACGATGTCACTGGAAATCAGGGCGGTACTCGGTTCGGTCGGCATGCTGCCATCCTCTGTCGATCGAAAGGGCAAAAAAAAGCGCCACATCAGGCGGCGCTTTCCGGAGCTTAACACTGTCTTCACGGCGTGCCACCTTTTGCCGCGCCCGCCCACCCAGGTCGCAGCCGGCCCGATTCGACGCCTTTCTTACGTTCTCCCCTCCAGAGTACGTTTCCTTGACCGAGACGCCCCGCCCCGTGACCCGACTGCTGCTCCGCCCGCACTGGCGCGTTCTGATCTGCCTGGCCCTGCTGCTGACCCTCGCGGCCGGTATCGGGCTGCGTTCGCCCTCGCCGCCGGACGAGCCGCGCTTCGTACTGGCCGCGCGTGACATGGTGGACAGCGGGCAGTGGCTGCTGCCGCACCGGGGCAGCGAGCTGTATGCGGAAAAGCCGCCGGTGTTCATGTGGATGCAGGCGGCCACCTACTCGGTGGTGCGCAACTGGAACCTGGCCTTCCTGATTCCCTCACTGCTGGCGGCGCTCGCCACTCTGTGGCTGTGCTGGGACCTCGGTCGGCGCCTGTGGTGCCGGCGCGTGGGCTGGTGGGCAGTGTTGGCGCTGATCAGCTGCCTGCAGTTCGGACTGATGGCCAAGCGCGCCCAGATCGACATGGTGCTGGTGGCGCTGACCACGCTGTCGCTATGGGGGTTGTTGCGGCATCTGCTGGAGCGTCCGAATACGCGCGCGTTATGGCTGGCCGGGTTCGCCGCCGGGCTGGGTACGGTGACCAAGGGCGTGGGTTTCCTGCCGCTGCTGGTGCTGCTGCCTTGGGCGTTATGGCGCTGGCAGGTGCGTGCCCGCTCCCCGGCGTATGTGGCCCCTGCCCGGCCCCTGATATGGCTGTTGCCGGCCTTCCTGCTGGGCACGGCTGTCTGGCTGGGTCCGTTGGGGATCGCGTTGGCGACCGCGCCCACGCCGGAACTGCAGGCGTACGCGCACGAGCTGTTGTTCAAGCAGACCGGCACACGTTACGCCAGTGCCTGGCACCATGTGCAGCCGGCCTGGTACTACCTGCAGGTGATGGCCACGCTGTGGCTGCCCGGCAGCCTGCTGCTGCCCGCGCTGGCCCCAGGCTGGTGGCGCAGACTGCGACGGATGGATGCACGCTGGTGGCTGCTGCTGGGTTGGGCCCTGCTGGTGCTGCTGTTCTTCAGTGCCAGCCCCGGCAAGCGCGAGGTCTACATCTTCCCGATGCTGCCAGCGCTGTGCGTGGCTGCCGCGCCGCTTCTGCCAGGCCTGCTGCGCCGGCCCGGGCCGCGCGGGGTGTTGCTGGCATATGCCGCGGTGGTGACAGTGACCATGCTGGTGATCGGCGTGCACCTGCTCGCGGGCAGCCCATGGGCGCACGCGCAGTTGGCCAGACGCGCCATGCCTGACAACCTGCTCGTCCCGCTGGGAGCATGGCTGCTGACTTCCTGCCTGGTCATGGCGGCGCTGGTGATGTGGCTGAGGCGGCGTGGCGCGGCGATGCTGACCGTGTTGACCTCGCTGCTGCTGTGGAACCTGTATGGCTGGGGCCTGATGCCGGCCTTGGACCCGTACAGCTCGGCGACAGCGGTCATGCAACGCGTGGGCGAGCGGATTGGACCCCAAGCCGAACTGGGCGCGGTGGCCTGGCGCGAGCAGAACCTGCTGCAGGCCGACCGCCCAGTGACCGACTTCGGCTTCAAGCGCGACTGGAACGACCAGTGGCACAGTGCCGCGCCATGGCTGGCGCAGGCACCGCACAGCCGCTGGCTGCTGGTGGCCGAGCCGGCGTTGAGCCCCTGTGTCGATCGCACGCAGTCGGTGTCGATAGGTAGCGCCAACCGCAACCACTGGTGGTTGGTGCCAGGCACGGCGCTGGACATGCAATGCCATGCCACGGTGGTGGGTGGCCGGCCACTGGGCGATGACGCTGATTGACGCAGGATGCCGTACCGACCAACGGTCGGTACCTACCGGTTCCGGATCCATGCGGTAGGTACCGACCGTTGGTCGGTACACCTCTGGCCCTTGCGGTGTTGCGACCAGCCCACTAGCCTTCGGGCGGTAAATCACCACCCAAGGATCTGCCCGTGAACCACCGCCCGCTTTTGCTGGCCCTGGCTGTTGGTGCTGCCGCACTGACGCTGGCGGCCTGCCAGAAGGAACCGTCACCTGCTGCCACTCCGGCCGCCGGCACCGCCAAGCCTACCGAGACCGCGGACCAGTTCATCGCCCGCGTCAATGCCGAGTACAAGGCCATGTACCCGGAAATGACCTCGGCGCAGTGGCTGTCATCGACCTACATCAATGACGATTCCGAACGCGTGGCGGCCAAGGCCAACGAGCGCTGGCTGACCGTGCTGAATGGCTGGATCGCCCAGGCCGGCCAGTACGACGGCCAGCCGATGAGCGAAGACACCAAGCGCCAGCTGCACCTGCTGAAGCTGATGACCGCCATGCCCGCCCCGCGCGACCCGGCCAAGCTGGGCGAGCTGACCCGCATCGCCAGCCGCATGGAAGGCGCGTACGGTGCCGGCAAGTACTGCACCGACGAGGCCAACCCGGCGACCTGCAAGCAGCTGGGCGACCTGGAACAGGTGCTGGCACGCAGCCGCGACTACGACGCTCAGCTGGATGCCTGGCAGGGCTGGCACGGCACCACCAAGCCGATGCGCGCCGATTACCAGCGCTTCGTCGGGCTGGTGAATGAAGGCGCGAAGGAAATGGGCTTCGCCGACGCTGGCCAGATGTGGCGCAGCGGCTATGACATGCCGGCCGACCAGATCGGCCCGGAGACCGACCGCCTGTGGGAACAGGTCAAGCCGATGTACGAGCAGCTGCACTGCTATGCACGTACCAAGCTGGACACCACCTATGGCAAGGACAAGGCCGAAACCGAAGGCGGCATGATTGCCGCGCATCTGCTGGGCAACATGTGGCAGCAGGACTGGTCCAACCTGTGGGACCAGCTGGAACCCTACCCCGGTGCCGGCAGCCTGGACATCACCGCCGCCCTGGAAAAGCAGTACCAGGGCAACCTGAGCGGTGCCATCGCCAAGGCCGGCGGCAGCAACGCCAGCATGGAAGCGCTGTACAAGGCACAGCGTGACGCCGAACTGCGCACCGCCAAGCAGATGACCGAGCGCGCGCAGGACTTCTACGTGTCTCTGGGCATGCCGGCGCTGCCGAAGTCGTACTGGGAGAAGACCCAGTTCATCAAGCCGCTGGACCGCGACGTGGTCTGCCACGCCAGCGCGTGGGACATGAACATGGAAGGCGACGTGCGCACCAAGATGTGCATCAAGCCGAACGAAGAAAACTTCACCACCATCTATCACGAACTCGGCCACATCTATTACGACCTGGCCTACAACCCGCTGCCGCCGTTGTTCCAGGGCGGTGCCAACGACGGCTTCCACGAAGCCATCGGCGACACCATCGTGCTGGCGATGACCCCGCAGTACCTGAACTCCATCGGTCTGGTCGACAAGCCGCAGGAAAGCCGCGAAGCCACCATCAACGCGCAGATGCGCATGGCGCTGAGCGGTGTGTCGTTCCTGCCGTTCGGTCTGATGATCGACCGCTGGCGCTGGGGTGTGTTCGACGGCTCGATCACGCCGGAGAACTACAACAAGGCATGGTGGGACCTGAAGTCCAAGTACCAGGGCGTGGCTCCGGCCAGCGCACGCGGTGAAGAGTTCTTCGACCCGGGTGCCAAGTACCACGTGCCGGGCAACACCCCGTACACCCGCTACTTCCTGGCGCGCATCCTGCAGTTCCAGTTCTACAAGGGCCTGTGCGACGCGGCCGGCTACAAGGGCCCCCTGCACCAGTGCAGCTTCTACGGCAACAAGGAAGCCGGGCAGAAGTTCTGGGCAATGCTGAGCAAGGGTGCCAGCCAGCCGTGGCAGGCCACGCTGAAGGAGATCACCGGCGGCGAGAAGCTGGATGCCGGCCCGATGATCGAGTACTTCACCCCGGTCAACGAGTGGCTGAAGCAGCAGAACCAGGGCCAGATGTGTGGCTGGCAGGCTCCGGGCGCGGTGGCGGCGGCTCCGGCGCAGGCAGCACCGGCCAAGCAGTAATACGGCATTTGTGATGATTCAAAACAACGCCCCGCAAGGGGCGTTGTTCGTTATGCGTAGAGCCACGCCCTGCGGGGCGTGGCTCTACGTTCCGTTGCGGATTGCGGCGGTGCATTATCGGGAGCTTGGAAGTGTGACGCATCGCATTGCGCAAAGCGGATGCGTATCAAAGAATCGGCGACTTCAAACAAATACGAAATCCATTCGCGCACTCCAGCGCTACCGTGCAGCTTCCTTTCCGCATCAGGACGCATCATGCACACCCCTGCTTTGCTGAGCACCGCCCTGCTGGTGGCCCTTGCCAGTGCCGCGCCGGCACATGCCGCTCCTTCCGAGCAGCCGCGCACCGCAACCGCCGCTGCCAGCGATACCTGGAGCCCCACCCAGACCTACACCGCCGGTTGCGTGGTGATCTTCCAGGGCCGCTACTTCAAGGCCAAGTGGTGGGCGGATGCCGGTCAGTCGCCGGCACAGATCGACCCGGCTCAGCCGTGGTTGTCGCCGTGGGAAGAAATCGCTAAAACCACACCCGGCTGTGATGGCGGCGGTGGCACCCCGGTGGATCCCGATCCACATCCGGACCCGCTGGAACCCGTACAGATTCCGCTGAGCACGTTGCGCGCCGACGAAGCCCGGCTGACCGACTTCCCCCTGATGCAACAGACCCTGGCCTCGATACGCACCCTGCCCAACGCCGAGGTGGAAGCGGTGCAGCCGCTGCGGCAGGCCAACCCGGAAAACGTGCGCCGGGTGGAAGCGCTGATCAGCAACGAACAGTTCGAGTTCCTGTTCCCGCTGCGCGCGCCGGAATACACCTATCGCGGTTTCCTGCAGGCCTTCGCCAAGTTCCCGGCGATCTGCGCCACCTATGCCGATGGTCGCGATTCCAACGCGGTCTGCCGCAAGACCCTGGCCACCATGGTTGCGCACTTCGCGCAGGAAACCGGCGGCCACGATGCGCACAGCGCCATTCCCGAGTGGCGACAGGCGCTGGTGCATGTGCGCGAGATGGGCTGGAGCGAGGACCGTGCTGGTGGTTACGCTGGCGAGTGCAATCCCAGTACCTGGCAGGGCCAGACCTGGCCGTGCGGCACCTTTGCCGACGGCCCGAACGCTGGCCGCTACAAGAGCTACTTCGGGCGCGGGGCCAAGCAGCTTTCGTACAACTACAACTACGGCCCGTTCTCCGATGCCATGTTCGGCACCGTGCGCACCCTGCTGGACCGTCCGGATCTGGTCGCTGACACCTGGTTGAATCTGGCCAGCGCGGCGTTCTTCTACATGTACCCGCAGCCGCCGAAGCCGTCGATGATGCATGTGATTGATGGCAGCTGGCAGCCGAACGCGCACGATGTCGGCAATGGGCTGGTGCCGGGCTTCGGGGTGACCACGCAGATCATCAACGGCGGTGTGGAATGCGGTGGCAGCAGTGAACACCTGCAGTCGCAGAACCGCATCACCTACTACAAGGCGGCCGCGCAGTACTTCAACGTGCCGGTGCCCGGCAATGAAGTGCTGGGCTGCAAGGGCATGAAGCAGTTCGATGAAGGCGGGGCCGGCGCGCTGCCGATCTACTGGGAGGAGAACTACGACTGGGTGCCGGGGAATGTCGGGGGGCGCAGTTACCAGTGCAAGCTGGTGACCTACCAGACACCGTATTCGGCGTTGAAGCCAGCCG
The DNA here is from genome assembly GCF_003935715.1 of Stenotrophomonas sp. 278. GTDB lineage: Bacteria > Pseudomonadota > Gammaproteobacteria > Xanthomonadales > Xanthomonadaceae > Stenotrophomonas > Stenotrophomonas maltophilia_AH. The sequence continues at coordinate 16,489 of NZ_RHPP01000078.1, forward strand.
ATTACGTGAACTGCGTGATCGACAAGTTCCCGAACGTGGAAGTCGTTGAGTAACCCCGAATACTGACGGTAGCGCCGGCCGTTGGCCGGCCCTCCGGATGCATCCCATGGGCCGGCCAACGGCCGGCGCTACCGGGATTGGCAGAAACACCAGGGTTGCCGGAATTACGACTTCTTCTTCAGGCTCTCGGCGAACTGCACCTTGAACTGATCGAAATCCAGGCCATCGGCCTGGGCTTCGGCATGCGCGGCGTCCTTGAGCACGTCCGAATACATCAGTCGCACCGGCGTGCCCTGCCGTTCGTGCAGTTCGGCGGCCTGCATGATCAGCGCCAGCACGCGGGCGGCGCTGGGACTTTGCCCGGCAATGCGGCCGTCCATGCCCAGCACCCATTCGCCGTCACGGCGGACGATACCGGCCAGCAGCGTACGCTGCTGGTCGCGCAGTTCCGCATGCGGCTCCACCGGCGAGGCGTGCGCCTTTTCACGGTTGGCTTCTTCGATTTCACGGCGCCGGCGCAGGTCGCGGCGCAGCTTGGAGGTGGTCGACATCAGGTACGTCCGGACTGCATCAATAGGAAACAGGATACCGCAGAGGGCCGCAGGGCCCGATTTTCAGGCCGCCTCGGCCTGCAGCGCGCGGCGGCGTTCGCAATGGCGCTCCCAGTACCAGAAGCTCGCCCCGATGGCGAAGAAGCCGCCATAACCCAGCGCCAGGTGCAGCGGCCGGCTGCTCAGCAGGGGCGAAATCATGCCGGCCACCACCGTGTTGATCATCAGCTGCAGGAACATCTGCATGGACGAGGCCATTCCGCGCTGGTGCGGGTACATGTCCAGCACGGCCAACGCCAGGATCGGGAAGATCAGCGCCATGCCCACCCCGCCCAGGAAGATCGGCAGCACTGCCCATGGCACGGCGATCTGCGACACCGACAGCACGTAGGCCAGGTTGACCAGCGCCGACACACCGCACAGCGCGAAGCCGATGCTGACCTGGCGCTGCGCGGTCATGCGACCGGCCATGCGCCCGGACAGGAACGAGCCGACGGTCATGCCGCCGATGGTGGGGATGAACAGCCAGGCAAAACCGCCTTCGCCCAGCTTCAGGTGCTGCATCACCAGCACCGGGGCCGAGGCGATGTAGAGGAAGATGCCGGAGAAGTTGAACGCGCCAGCCGCCGAAAGCCGCAGCAGGCGTGGGTTGGAGCCCATGCGCACATAGCTGCGCAGCAGCGCGCCGGTGGACAGCGGGGTGCGCTCTTCCACGGGCAACGTTTCCGGCAGCCACTTGCCGGTGGCCAGCAGCAGCAGCGCGGCGAAGCTGACCAGGAACCAGAAGATCAGCGGCCAGTCGCCGCCACCGAGCAGGATCCAGCCGCCGATGATCGGCGCAATGGCCGGGGCGACGCCGAAGATCATCGAGACCTGGCTCATCAGGCGCTGCGCGTCCGCACCGTGATACAGGTCGCGGATGACCGCGCGGCCGACGATGACGCCCACGCCAGCGGAAACGCCCTGCAGGGCACGGAACACCAGCAGCGTGGTCAGGTCGCGCGACAGCGCACAGCCGATGGAGGCCGCAATGAACACCACCAGCCCGCCCAGGATCACCCGCCGCCGCCCGAAGGCATCCGACAGCGGCCCGTGCGCCAGGCTCATCAGCCCGTAGAACAGCAGGTACACGCTGACCGTCTGCTGCACCGCCACCTGGTCCACCTGCAGGCGCTCACCCAGCAGCAGGAAGGCCGGAAAGATGGTGTCGATCGAAAACGGGCCGAACATGGCCAAGCCGGCCAGCAGCAGGGCCAAACGACGCGTGGAGGGTGAGGCGGGTGTCATGGCGGTGTTCCGTCGGCAGCCTGCGCGTACGCAGGCAGGCACCTGCCCAAACCCGGGCGGGTGCCTGATGAATACGAGAATCTGGCCATGATAGGCCCTTGCGCCGGCCAGTTCCATGCCCAACGGCCTGAATGCGTACGGTTCGCAGCCCGCGTTCATCTGCCGTGGGACCGTTGTGCGGCGGGGTCTGGGCTATAATCGACCGGCAACATGGTGGGAGAAGCGGAGCGTCGTTTTTGGCCCCCGCTGCCGAAGGCGCAACGCCCGTAATCGCTCAGGCCCGATACCACCCGCAGCAAAACTCTGGAGAGACCGGCCAGTGCCGGCGCCGAAGGGGCACGAAGCACGCAGCCGCGCGCTTCCAAACTCTCAGGCAAAAGGACAGAGGGGCACCTTGGAAGACCGCAGGGTCTGGCTGCGCTCGCTTGTGCGCGACGTACCACACGCTGCCCTTCCGACCGTGCGTGCCCACTTTTCCGGATGCCAGCCATGTCTCAGAACACCCCTACCCTGCGCGAGCTTGAACACCACGCCGCGTTCGTCGAACGCCATATCGGCCCGAACGACGCTGAAATCGCGCAGATGCTCGACGTGGTCGGCCACGCCTCGCTGGACGCCCTCACCGACGCCATCGTGCCCGCCTCGATCAAGTCGCCCGCGCCGCTGGCGCTGCCCGAGTCGCTGACCGAAGTGGAAGCACTGGCCAAGATCCGCGCCATTGCCAACAAGAACCAGGTGTTCCGCACCTTCATCGGCCAGGGCTACTACGGCACCCTGACTCCGAACGTCATCCTGCGCAATGTGCTGGAAAACCCGGCGTGGTACACCGCCTACACCTCGTACCAGGCCGAGATCTCACAGGGCCGCATGGAAGCGCTGATCAACTTCCAGACCCTGTGCGCCGACCTGACCGGCATGGAAATCGCCAACGCCTCGCTGCTGGACGAAGCCACCGCCGCCGCTGAAGCGATGACCCTGGCCAAGCGTTCGGCCAAGAGCAAGTCCGACACCTTCTTCGTGCACGACGCCGTGCACCCGCAGACCCTGGAACTGCTGCGCACCCGCGCCGAGCCGCTGGGCATCGTGCTGCGCGTGGGCACCCCGGCCGAAGCGCTGGAAGCCGATTCGTATGGCGTGCTGCTGCAGTATCCGGACACCTTCGGTCACATCGGCGACTACAAGGCACTGGCCGATGCCGTGCACGCGCGCGGTGGCCTGGTCGCCGTGGCCACCGACCTGCTGGCGCTGACCCTGATTGCCGCCCCTGGCGAGTGGGGTGCGGACATCGTGGTCGGCAACAGCCAGCGTTTCGGCGTGCCGTTCGGTTTCGGTGGCCCGCACGCCGCCTTCATGGCCTGCCGTGACGCCTACAAGCGCTCGATGCCGGGCCGCCTGATCGGTGTTTCCATTGACGCCCAGGGCAACCCGGCCTACCGCCTGACCCTGCAGACCCGCGAACAGCACATCCGCCGCGAGAAGGCGACCTCCAACATCTGCACCGCGCAGGTGCTGCTGGCGGTGATGGCTTCGATGTACGCCGTGTACCACGGTCCGGAAGGCCTGACCCGCATCGCCCGTCGCACCCATCGCCTGGCCGCGATCCTGGCCGCCGCGCTGCGCGACGCCGGCGTCAACGTCGGCGAGCACTTCTTCGACACCTTGCACGTCAAGGACATCGACGCCAGCGCCATCCACGCCAAGGCCGCCGCCGCCCGCATCAACCTGCGCGCGATCGACAGCGAAGCCGTGGGCATCAGCCTGGACGAAACCACCACCCGCGCCGACATCGTCGCGCTGGGCCAGCTGTTCGGTGCCGTGGTGGACGTGGACGCGCTGGACATCGCCACCGCCGACGCCCTGCCGGCCGACCTGGTGCGCACCAGCGAATTCCTGACCCACCCGGTGTTCAACACCCACCACAGCGAACACGAGCTGCTGCGTTACCTGCGCTCGCTGGCCGACAAGGACCTGGCCATGGATCGCACCATGATCCCGCTGGGCAGCTGCACCATGAAGCTCAACGCCACCGCCGAGATGATTCCGGTGACCTGGCCGGAATTCGCCAACATCCATCCGCTGGCTCCGGCCGAGCAGTCTATCGGTTACAAGGAACTGATCGACGGCCTGGAAGCGATGCTGGTGGAGTGCACCGGTTACGACGCCGTCAGCCTGCAGCCGAACTCCGGCGCGCAGGGCGAATACGCCGGCCTGCTGGCCATTCGCGCCTACCACCGCTCGCGCGGTGAAGGCCACCGCGACATCTGCCTGATTCCGGATTCCGCGCACGGCACCAACCCGGCTTCGGCGCAGATGTGCGGCATGAAGGTGGTGGTGACCAAGACCGACGCCAACGGCAACGTGGACGTCGAGGACATCCGCCTCAACGCCGAGAAGTACAGCGACCGCCTGGCCGCGCTGATGGTGACCTACCCGTCCACCCACGGCGTGTTCGAGGAAGAGATCGTCGAGATCTGCAACATCGTTCATCAGCACGGCGGCCAGGTGTACACCGACGGTGCCAACATGAACGCCCTGGTCGGCGTGGCCAAGCCGGGCAAGTGGGGCTCGGATGTTTCGCACCTGAACCTGCATAAGACCTTCTGCATTCCGCACGGCGGCGGCGGCCCCGGCGTCGGCCCGTGTGCGGTGAAGTCGCACCTGGCTCCGTTCCTGCCCAAGGTGCTGGGCGGCGAAGGTGACGTCGGCATGGTCAGCGCGGCCAGCTTCGGCAGCGCCTCGATTCTGCCGATCAGCTGGATGTACATCACCCTGATGGGCACCGCCGGTCTGCGCAAGGCCACCCAAGTGGCGCTGCTCAACGCCAACTACATCGCCAAGCGCCTGGCTCCGTATTACAAGACCCTGTACACCGGTCGCAACGGTCTGGTCGCCCACGAGTGCATCCTCGACGTGCGTCCGCTCGAGAAGACCTCCGGCGTGGTCGCGGAAGACGTCGCCAAGCGCCTGATCGACTTCGGCTTCCACGCCCCCACCCTGAGCTTCCCGGTGGCCGGCACGCTGATGGTGGAGCCGACCGAAAGCGAGTCGCTGCATGAGCTGGACCGCTTCATCAACGCGATGATCCAGATACGCGAGGAAATCGCCGCGATTGAAGACGGTCGCCTGGACCGCGAAGACAACCCGCTTAAGAACGCCCCGCATACCGCAACCGCCGTGTCCGGCAGCGAGTGGGAACACGCTTACCCGCGCGAACTGGCCGCCTTCCCGCTGGCCAGTCTGAAGCAGCAGAAGTACTGGCCGCCGGTGGCACGCGTGGACAATGTGTACGGCGACAAAAACGTGATGTGTGCATGCATTCCGATTGATGCTTACAAGGAAGATGAGGGTGTGGCGGTTTAAGGCTGCTGCACGCTGATGGAAATGAAGACGGCCCGCGCTTGCGGGCCGTTTTTGTTGGTGTGCGCGAAGAGCGGTGACGCGCATGGCGCGTCACTACGCGGCATACCGGATGTCGCGATACCCGGACGCCGAATGTCGGGATGCCGGAATGCCGGGATGCACTGGTAGGGTCGCACGACAGTCGACCGCCGAGAACGGTGATCAGCACGGTGAGGCATGATCCGAAGCGAAGAAGCGCCTTCCGGTCGAAGGTGATCCTCTCCAGCGGGTATGGTTGCTAGAGAGTGTCCGTATTTTTGTGTTCGGGCGACGTGGGCTGTCTTTTGACAGCCCGGCTTCTCAGTAAGGGCTCCGGAT
>NZ_RHPP01000079.1 GCF_003935715.1 Stenotrophomonas sp. 278
CGCCGTTACCACCCCGGCCCCGGCTCCGACCCGCAAGGCACCGGCGCGCGCAGTCGCCGCCGCCGAACTGGCCGAAGGCGACTGGCAAGAGTTCTGATCGCGCCTCGCGCGATCACCTCAGCGTAGTGCCACGCCATGCGTGGCAACCACGCAGAACTGAAATGGAGCAACGCCCCGATGCACCCGCATCGGGGCCTTCTTCTTTTCAAACCTGAACACACTCAGTTTCCACGTCTCAATTCAGACCGGGGGTGGCCGATATCTCCTTTGCCTCGGCACGTTCATCGACGTAGGCCCGCAACGGCCATCGCCACCACACCAGGCATCGCAGCATGCCCCCGACTGTAAAGATCCTCTCCCATGACCTTGCTCAGCCGCTGGAACCAGTTCTTCTCCAACCTCTCCGTCCGTAACAAGCTCAACCTGCTCACCGCGCTGATCGCCATCGGCGTGATCGCGCTGGCAGTCATTGCCGCGCGCAAGCAGTACCTGGACCTGTATGAGACCCGCAAGGAAAGCCTGAAGACCCAGGTGGAAATCACCTTCGGCATCATGGACCACTACAAGTCCTTGGCTGACAAGGGAGAGCTGACCGAAGAGGCGGCCAAGGAAAACGCCATGAAGGCGGTCGACGCGATGCGCGCCGACGGCGGCAGCGCGTACTACAACATCCTCACCACCGACTACGTGCTGCATGTGCACCCGTTCCAGCCCAAGCGCGTGGGCCAGATGGTGAAGGACTACAAGTCCGCCGATGGCGTGGCGCTGTACCAGCTGCAGGTGGACGATGCGGTCAAGAACGGCAGCGGCTACACCTACTACTCCACCACCAAGCCGGGTGCCGAAGGCCTGATTCCGAAGGCCACCTACGCCTCCATGTACAAGCCGTGGCAGTGGGTCGTCACCAGCGGCGTGTACATGGACGACGTGCAGAACGATGCGCTGGCCTTCACCGCGGTGATGACAGCCACCGGCGGTGCACTGGTGATCATTGTGCTGGCCCTGAGCTGGATCATCGGCAACCGCATCACCGGTCCGCTGCGCCAGGCCACCGGCGTGGCCGAAAGCATCGCCAGCGGCAAGCTCGACAGTCGCATCGGTGCGCAGGCCCAGGACGAACCTGGACGCCTGCTGGAAAGCATGGGCCGCATGCAGCAGCAGCTGCACGCGGTGATCAGCGCGCAGCGCGAAATGGCGGCGCAGCACGATGCCGGCCAGACCCGCTACCGCATGGACGAAACCGCCTTCCCGGGCGAGTACGGCCTGATGGTGCATGAAACCAACGCGCTGGTCGGCGCGCACGTGCAGACCATGCAGGACGTGCTGGCCGTGGTCCAGCGTTACGCCGTGGGTGACCTCAGCGTGGATGCGCCGCGTTATCCGGGCGACAAGGCCGCGATCAGCAGCACCGTGGATACCGTCAAACAGAACCTGTCCAGCATCAACGCTGAAATCAAGCGACTGGGCAGCGCCGCCGCCGCCGGCGACTTCAGCCTGCGCGGAGATGAAGCCCGCTTTGATCACGATTTCCGCCAGATGATCGCCAGCCTCAATGCGATGATGCAGGTCAGCGACGACAATCTGGGCAAGCTGTCACAGCTGCTCTCGGCCATCGCCGAAGGCGACCTCACCGCGCGCATGCATGGCGACTACCAGGGCGTGTTCGCGACCATGCGTGACGACGCCAACGCCACGGTCACCCAGCTGACCCAGATCGTCGGCCAGATCCAGGCCTCGGCCAGCAGCATCAACCTGGCCGCCAGCGAGATCTCCACCGGCAACAGCGACCTGTCGCGCCGTACCGAGCAGCAGGCCGCCAACCTGGAAGAAACCGCCGCTTCGATGGAGGAACTCACCTCCACCGTGCGCCAGAACGCCGAGCATGCCCGCCAGGCCAACCAGCTTGCCATCGGTGCACACACCGTCGCCTCGCAGGGCGGTGAAGTGGTCGGCCAGGTGGTCACCACCATGAGCGCGATCGAATCGAGCTCCAAGCGCATCGCCGAGATCATTTCGGTGATCGATGGCATCGCTTTCCAGACCAACATCCTGGCGCTGAATGCCGCAGTGGAAGCCGCACGTGCCGGCGAACAGGGACGCGGCTTCGCCGTGGTCGCCTCGGAAGTGCGCACCCTGGCCCAGCGCTCCGCCGCCGCCGCCAAGGAAATCAAGGGCCTGATCGACGACTCGGTGGCCAGCGTCGCCGACGGTTCGGCGCTGGTGAACAAGGCCGGCAGCACCATGGGCGAGATCGTCGCTTCGGTGCAGCGCGTCACCGACATCATGGCCGAGATCTCTGCCGCCTCGCAGGAACAGTCAGCCGGCATCGAGCAGGTCAACCAGACCGTGGTGCAGATGGACGAAACCACCCAGCAGAACGCCGCGCTGGTGGAAGAAGCCACCGCCGCCGCGCGTGCCATGGAAGAACAGGCAACCCAGCTGGCCGATGCCGTGGCCATCTTCCGCCTCGACAACCAGGTTGCCGCCGCGGTCAGCGCAGTCACCGCGCGCATTGCACCAGTCAGCGCTGCCGCGCCACGTTTGAAGCCGGTTCCGAAGGCCGTCACCAAGCCTCTGCCCCGCACCACCGGCGCAGACGAAGGCGACTGGCAGGAATTCTGACGTAGAGCCGGGCTTGCCCGGCTGATCGGACGTACAGCCGGGCAAGCCCGGCTCTACCGTTGTCCCCCTTCGATGGATGTCGCCCGTGACCACGCCTTCCGCTCCAGCATCCGCCAACAGCCGTGAATTCGACTTCGGCGACCGCGACTTCCGCCGCATCTGCGACCTGATTTACCAGCGTGTTGGCATCTCGCTGGCCCCGGCCAAGCGCGACATGGTCTACGGCCGCCTGTCGCGCCGCCTGCGCGCGCTCGGCATGCGCAGCTTCGAGGAATACCTCAACCAGCTCGAAGCCCACGGTGGTGACGAATGGCAGGCATTCACCAATGCCCTCACCACCAACCTGACCGCGTTCTTCCGCGAGCCGCATCACTTCGAGAAGCTCAACGAGGAACTGCGCGCGCGCGCCGGTCACGGCACGCTGCAGCTGTGGTCCTGCGCCGCCTCCACCGGTGAAGAGCCCTACTCCATGGCCATCACCGCCTGCGAGGCGTTCGGCACGCTGAAGCCACCGGTGCGCATTCTGGCCACCGACGTGGATACCCAGGTACTGGCCACCGCCAGCCGTGGCGTATACGCACTGGACCGGGTCAATGGTCTGGACCTGGCCACCAAGAAGCGCTACTTCCAGCGCGGAAGCGGCCCCAACGAAGGCCAGTGCCGGGTCATTCCCGCCCTGCGCGACCTGATCGAGTTCCGTCCGCTCAACCTGCTGGCACCCCGCTACGACGTCGGCGGCCCCTATGACGCGCTGTTCTGCCGAAACGTGATGATCTATTTCGACAAGCCCACCCAGCGCGGCATCCTCTCCCGACTGATCCAGCATATGGGTGATGATGGCCTGCTCTACACCGGCCATTCGGAAAACTACCTGCATGCGGCCGATCTGATCCAGCCGTGCGGTCGTACCCTGTACAAGCGCAATCCGGGAGCACCGGCATGAACCAGGCCGTGCGCAACGACGAGGTGATGCGCTACTTCGACAGCCGCTTCAAGGTGACTGCCGCCAAACTGCTGCCTACCCAGTATCTGGTGGTGGATGATGACACCGCGCTCACCACCACTCTGGGTTCCTGCGTGGCCGCGTGCCTGCGCGACCCGGTGCTGAAGGTCGGCGGCATGAACCACTTCCTGCTGCCGGAAGGCAATGTCGGCGACGGTGCGCCTGCACGCTACGGCAGCTACGCCATGGAACTGCTGATCAACGACCTGCTCAAACGCGGTGCACACCGCAAGCGCCTGGAGGCCAAGGTGTTCGGCGGGGCCAACGTGCTCAAGGGCTTCACCAGCAACCCGGTCGGCACCCGTAACGCGGAATTCGTGCGCCAGTACCTGCAGGCGGAACACATCCCGGTGCTCGCCGAAGATCTGTGTGGCATCCATCCGCGCAAGGTGTGGTTCTTTGCCGACAGTGGCCGCGTGGTGGTGCAGCGCCTGCCGCATGCGCACGAAGCCGAAGTGGCCGCGACCGAATCGGCGGTGCGTGCACGCCTGTCCAAAGCCCCGGTCACCGGTGGCGTGGAGCTGTTCGAATGATCACCGGAGCCCCATGCCGCGTATTGATCGTCGACGACTCTGCCGTCGTCCGGCAGATGCTGAGCGAGATCCTGGCCAGCGACCCCGGCATCGAGGTTGTCGGCACCGCCGCCGATCCGCTGCTGGCGCGCGAGAAGATCAAACGGCTCGCACCGGACGTGATCACCCTGGACGTGGAAATGCCACGCATGGACGGTCTGGCCTTCCTGGAAAACCTGATGCGCCTGCACCCGCTGCCGGTGGTGATGATCTCCTCGCTGACCGAGCGCGGTGCCGACACCACACTGCAGGCATTGTCGCTGGGCGCGGTGGATTTCGTGTCCAAGCCGAAATTCGACGTCGCCCGTGGGTTGCAGGACTACGCCGAGGAAATCATCACCAAGGTCAAGACCGCCGCCCGCTCGCGCGTGCGCACGCTGTCGCGCCCGGTGGTACCGCAGGTGCGTCTCGACCCGGCCACCGCACCGAAGCCACGCTCCATCCAGTTCCGCACCACCGACCGGCTGATCGCTATTGGTGCCTCCGCCGGCGGTACCGAAGCGCTGCGCATCGTGCTCGAAGGCATGCCTGCCGACGCACCGGCGGTGGTGCTGACCCAGCACCTGCCCGCCACCTTCAGCACCGCCTTCGCAGAACGCCTGGACAAGCATTCGGCCATGTCCGTGCGCGAAGCAACCGATGGCGAGGCCGTACTCGCCGGCCACGCCTACCTGCCGCCCGGTGGCAAGCACCTGCGGATCATCCGCGATGGTGCGCGCTGGCGCTGCCGCATTGACGACGGCCCGGCGGTTAACCGCCACAAGCCGGCGGTAGACGTGCTGTTCCGTTCCGTGGCGGAAAGCGCCGGGGCCAATGCCATCGGCGCGATCCTGACCGGCATGGGCGACGACGGTGCGCGCGGCCTGCTGGAGCTGAAGAACGCCGGTGCCCCCACCCTGGTGCAGGACGAAGCGACCAGCGTGGTCTGGGGCATGCCCGGTGCAGCGTTCAAGCTGGGGGCGGCCGATGAGCAGTTGCCACTGGAGCGCATTGCCGAGCGGTTGATGGCGTTGGCGCGATCGTAGAGCCACGCCGTGCGTGGCTGCTCTTCGATCCGGCGTCATGAACGCCTGAAGCGCGGCTTCGTTAGCCTCTAAACGTTGGTGATGCCCTGAACCCCGCCCGGCATCGGCTTCGGACGCTTGCGCCGCGCTGCGCGCGGGCACCACGCAGGGCGTGGTGTCTACGCGAATTGATGCGTGCGCAGGACGATTGCGCCGTTCTGTGCATGCATTGCGGCCTGCGGACCCGATGCTGTGACGCCGTTCGCGGCGGCCGTGCGCGCCGTGTGGTTCACTGCGACCCATCTTCCCGGAGAAATGCGCCATGGAAAGGCCGGTTCGTAACCTCGTGCGTACACTGACACTGCTGGTTCTGATCTCCACGCTGCCCTCGCCCGCGGCGGCAACCGGGGACTTGTTCCGCTTCCATGCTTCCCAGGGGGGCTTTCATTTCTCACTCGAAATGGTGGGACGGATGGATCCTGGCTATGTCCAGGTCAGCTCAAGCGACTTCAAACCCTGGATGCCACGCCAACCGTACTACATCGAATTCAACCGCGCGCAGCAGCGCGCGTACGTCCGTCCCAGAACGCGTGGCGACCTGCCATGGTTCGAGATGGACGTGGTCGGCACTCGAGGCGTGCTTCACTACAACGGTCGTCGCATGGAAGGTACCGCCGAATGGGGGCCGTGGTAGGCGCGTCTCCGGTAACACAAACAAAAACCCCCGGTTCTCACCGGGGGTCTTCGTTTACACCATCAACCGATCAGGCGGCGACCGTCTTGGCCACGTCCTGGTACTCCTCGATCTGGTCGAAGTTCATGTAGCGGTAGATCTCGCTGCCGCTGGCAGCAATCACGCCCACGTCGGCCATGTACTCTTCCTTGGTCGGGATGCGACCCAGACGCGAGCAGATCGCGGCCAGTTCGGCCGAACCCAGGTACACGTTGGTGTTGCGGCCCAGACGGTTCGGGAAGTTGCGGGTCGAGGTCGACATCGCGGTGGAGCCTTCGCGGATCTGTGCCTGGTTGCCCATGCACAGCGAGCAGCCCGGCATTTCCATGCGCGCGCCGGTCGCACCGAAGGTGCCGTACACGCCTTCCTTGGTCAGCTCGGAAGCATCCATCTTGGTCGGCGGAGCCACCCACAGACGGGTCGGCAGGTCGCGCTTGCCTTCCAGCAGCTTGGCAGCGGCACGGAAGTGACCGATGTTGGTCATGCACGAACCGATGAACACTTCGTCGATCTTGGCACCGGCGACTTCGGACAGGGTCTTCACGTCGTCCGGATCGTTCGGGCAGGCCACGATCGGCTCGTGGATGTCCGCCAGGTCGATCTCGATGACCGCGGCGTACTCGGCGTCGGCATCCGGCTCCAGCAGCTCCGGATTGGCCAGCCAGGCTTCCATCTTTTCAATACGGCGCTGCAGCGAACGCGGATCCTGGTAACCCTCGGCAATCATCCACTTCAGCAGGGTGATGTTGCTGGTCAGGTACTCGATGATCGGTTCCTTGTTCAGGCGCACCGAGCAACCGGCGGCCGAACGCTCGGCCGAGGCGTCGGAAAGCTCGAACGCCTGTTCGACCTTCAGCTCCGGCAGACCTTCGATTTCCAGGATGCGACCCGAGAAGATGTTCTTCTTGCCGGCCTTGGCCACGGTCAGCAGACCGGCCTTGATCGCGTACAGCGGAATCGCGTTGACCAGGTCACGCAGGGTCACGCCCGGCTGCATCTGGCCCTTGAAGCGGACCAGCACCGATTCCGGCATGTCCAGCGGCATCACGCCGGTCGCGGCGGCGAAGGCCACCAGGCCCGAGCCGGCCGGGAACGAAATGCCCACCGGGAAACGGGTGTGCGAGTCGCCGCCGGTGCCGACGGTGTCGGGCAGCAGCATGCGGTTGAGCCAGCTGTGGATCACGCCGTCGCCCGGACGCAGCGAGATGCCGCCACGGGTGGAGATGAACTCCGGCAGGGTGTGGTGGGTCTTGACGTCCACCGGCTTCGGGTAGGCCGCGGTGTGGCAGAACGACTGCATCACCAGGTCGGCCGAGAAGCCCAGGCAGGCCAGGTCCTTCAGCTCGTCGCGGGTCATCGGGCCGGTGGTGTCCTGCGAGCCTACCGAGGTCATCTTCGGTTCGCAGTAGGTGCCCGGGCGCATGCCCTGGCCTTCCGGCAGACCGCAGGCGCGGCCGACCATCTTCTGCGCCAGCGAGAAGCCCTTGCCGGTGTCGGCCGGCTGCACCGGCAGGCGGAACAGGTCGGTCGGAGCCAGGCCCAGCGCTTCACGCGCCTTGCCGGTCAGGCCACGGCCGACGATCAGCGGAATGCGGCCACCGGCGCGCACTTCGTCGAACAGCACTTCGGACTTCACTTCGAACTCGGCGATCACTTCGCCGTTCTTCAGCGCCTTGCCCTCGTACGGACGCAGCTCGACCACGTCGCCGTGGTTCATCTGCGAAACGTCCAGCTCGATCGGCAGCGCACCGGCATCTTCCATGGTGTTGTAGAAGATCGGCGCGATCTTGCCGCCCAGGCAGACGCCACCGGCGCGCTTGTTCGGGATGTACGGAATGTCATCGCCGGTCCACCACAGCACGCTGTTGGTCGCCGACTTGCGCGAGGAACCGGTGCCGACCACGTCGCCCACGTAGGCGACCAGGTGGCCCTTGTCCTTCAGCGACAGAATCTGCTGGATCGGACCGCGCTTGCCGTCTTCTTCCGGGGTGAACGGCGCGTCGTCGCGCTTGTTCTTCAGCATCGCCAGGGCGTGCATCGGAATGTCGGGGCGGGTGGTGGCGTCCGGGGCCGGCGACAGGTCGTCGGTGTTGGTTTCGCCCGGCACCTTGAACACCGTGATGGTCATGCTCTGCGGCACTTCCGGCTTGCTGGTGAACCATTCGGCATCGGCCCAGCTCTGCAGCACGGACCGGGCGTTGGCGTTGCCAGCCTTGGCCTTGTCCTGCACGTCATGGAAGGCATCGAACACCAGCAGGGTGTTCTTCAGGCCGTCAGCGGCGATGGTGCCCACGGCGGCATCGTCCAGCAGCTGGACCAGCGGGGCCACGTTGTAGCCGCCCAGCATGGTGCCCAGCAGTTCGGTGGCACGCTCGCGGCTGATCAGCGGGTTCTGCTCGCTGCCCAGCGCGATCGCGGCCAGGTACGAGGCCTTGACCTTGGCCGCGTCGTCGACGCCGGCCGGCACGCGGTGGGTCAGCAGGTCGAGCAGGAACTCGGCCTCGCCCGCCGGCGGGTTCTTCAGCAGTTCAATGACGTCGGCCGTCTGCTGGGCGGTCAGCGGCAGCGGCGGGATGCCAAGCGCGGCGCGCTCGGCTACGTGGTGGCGATAGGCTTCCAACATGACAACTCCCGGGTAATACGTTGAATGAAACAGTGAAAGGAATGCAGCGGGCTCAGGCGTTCGGCACGATCAGCTTCAGGCCCTTGAAGTAGTCGCGGTAAAACGTGTCGTTCCAGGTGATCAGGCCGTCACACTGCAACAGTGCGTGCGCCCCGACCATGAAGTCATCCAGGCTGCGGCGGGTGCTGCCGCGCTGGCGGTGGCGCCGGTGCATCTCGCCGGCGCGCAGGGCGGACTTGGCTTCCAGCGCGTTGAAATGGACACCCATTTCCTCGAGCGCTTCCAGCACCTCGGCTCCGCCACGCAGGCTGGCACATACCTCGGCCAGGGTTGCGCCGCACACCACCACCTTGCCGCTGACCAGGCTCTGGCGCAGGCAGGCTTCCACGGCGTCGGCCTGCGGCCCGTTGCTCAGCAGTTCCACCAGCACCGGTGAATCGACGGCGATCATCATCGATCAGTCCTCGTCGCGGACCGCGCGCACGGCCGCCTGGGCCGAATCAAAGCCGTCCAGGGCGAATTTTCCGCGCGCGCGCGATATGGCGTCGTCAACACTTTTGCGCAGGATGATGCGGCTGCCGTCCAGCTCGACCTTCAGCTGGGTGCCCTTGTTCAGGCCCAGTGCGTCGCGCACGGCCTTGGGCAGCGTGATCTGACCGCGTTCAGCGACAGTGGCTTCCATGGGTACGCCCTCTTCGGTATGCACGAATTATACATACTTCAGTCCCCATACCGCCACTGCGCCGACCGCTTGGCGGAAGCCAGACTGGCCCCCGTTTCCTGCTGTTCAGAGACCTGCGTCACCCATTCAACCGGTAGTTTGACGCAATTGGCAGTATTTCACCGCCTCATAAGTACTATGGTCGCGCAGCCTCGCTGCCGGAGCAGGAGGCCCCGTTGGGCCCTGCCCGACTACACGGCTCACGCCACCCATCGAATTTGAGAAGGACATCCCAACGATGCGTATTTCCGCTCTTGCCCTGGCCGTCGTTCTGGCCGCCCCGCTCGCCTTATCCGTCGCCCCCGCACACGCCAATCCGTTCGGCGGCGCGAAGACCGGCACTGAAATCACCCAGAAGCAGCTCGATGCCATTGAAGTCGGCAAGGCTACCCAGGATCAGATCCGCGAAGCGTTTGGTGCCCCGACCCGCCGTGAGCAGTTGGGCGACACCCAGGTGTGGTACTACGACTTCGCCCACATCAAGCACTTCGGCAAGAACGTGCAGGAATCGACGGTGTTCGAGTTCGGCAAGGACGGCAAGCTCAAAGTGAAGTCCAAGGGCGCGGCCCCGGCCAAGACCGGCAACCCGTTCATGGGTGGCTGATCCAGAACAAACGCAGAAGCGCTGACGGGGTGCACAACGCACCCCGTTTTTTTTGATATCCAGCCGCTGCAGAACGCGTCTGACACGCCCATCTTCACGTCCGCTTACTGTCCGACTCCGCACGATCTACCCAGCATGACGGGGGCGATGTCCGGAACACCGGAGATCACGCATGAGTACGTCAACTTCAGCGCAAGCCCAGTCCGGGCTTGCGCTCAGTCACCCTGTCGCCTACCTTCCCGCTCACGCCCACCCGCCCGTGGAGGTTCTCGTATCGGGTAGGTTCGCGCCGGGAATCCTGCCCGACCTGACATATCGACTCAACGGTCAGGAAGGCCGACACCCCGGCATCGCCATCGAAAGCAGCGGTCCACAGCAGTGGAAAATCTCATTTTCTCCGGCGTTCAGGGCCAGCTACCAGGGCTCGTGGCCCGCAACGATGGAGGTGCTTGCGCAGGTAGACGCTGGCCTTTCACCCGCCTGCACCCTTGCGCTGCACGATGGCGCATACCCGACCGGCGCACAGCCAGGCAACATCGGCCTTCGCCTTCGCCCCAACCGGCTGTACCCGCCCTACCGGCGCGAAGTCGACGTGGTGATGATCGATAAGGATTCCGCTGCAGACGTCAGCCTCGACTTGTCGCTGAACGATGTCGAAGGTCCGGTTCCCGGTGTCACGCTTCGCGCTGCGCCCCGCGTCGCGATGCTGTTCATCGAGCAGGAGTTCCTGCAGAAGTACGCCGGCAACTGGCCGGCACGCATGACAATAAGGGCGCTGTGGCACGACGGCTCGCTTGCCGATGCGGCCGACCTCAATCTGTTCGACACCCGCACGGTGCTGGCCTACCGGGCCACTACCAAATTGAGTCCTCGAAGTCTTCATGTCCCTCCCGCCGGGAGCGGCGCGCGGGAGGTCGTGTACGTCCTGCCCGAGTTCCACGATATTTTCGATATCAAGATTCCCCTGGAAGAACTTGACTGGTCGGTTGAATTGCGCGACAGCCCGGTCGGAATCTGGGTTGAGGACCACAGGATCGTCGTATCCGAAGACGCGCAACCCGGCTCGTACTACGTCAAGGTCGAGGACGCCAATGGCACGGTGGCTCACGTAATGCTGCAACTGCACACCCCCGTCTGACTCCACGCACGTTCCTCCCGGAGGATTCCACCGTGAAATCCCACGCGCCCGTGTCCCGCTCCATCAACCTGCAAGCGGAGCCAGACGAGCTCTATCCACCACTGCTGTCGACATCGCCGGCAGTGGTGACCTTCAACGTGGACCAGGCGGCCACCTTTGAATGCGTCGCCGCTGATGAAGAAGCAAGTTATGAGGGCATCACACTGCACGCAGGAACGGTTGGCGGAATCCTGCAGATACGTCCAGAGTTCATTCTGACCTACACCGGCCAATGGCCCGCACGGCTGATTCTGCGCGCCCTGCAGCAGGATGGCGTGGTTGATGAAGTCAGCCTGCTGCTGCATGACACCCGCAGCGTTGTCATCGATCGCATGGAAGCGGAACTGCTTCCCAACCCGGCCTATACAGGTGACGGTTTCGTTCAACTCGTGGACGCGCAAGCCCGCTTTCGTGATGCTGCCGGGGTTCTCGTTCCCGCCGGCGAGATGCGCTGGTCGATCAATATTCCGGAACTGCCTCCAGGCATCATCCTTGCTGGCACGCTGATCCGCATTACCCCCGCAGCGTCGCCTGGTGTCGTGTCCGTGGAATTCCTGGAATCGTCTGGATTCAACGAAACCGTGCTGCTTGACGTACAGCCTGCTCCGGACATCGGGCTGGCGCTGAATCCGGTGGACATGTACCCACCCTGCAGAAGCACGTCCGAGCGTGCCGTGCAGATCCTGCACACGCTCTCGCCGGACGCCGACCTGCGCTTCCGATACGAGCTCAATGACGGGCCGGGAACGCATCCGGGGCTGCTGATCGCCAAGGTAAACGGCGGCTGGGCTCTCGCCGTCGATCGCATGTTCATCGGAACCTACCAGGGACCATGGCCGGCGTCGGTTCGTGTGATTGCCCTGCTCGACGGGCGCACGGTTGCCACGACGACGATGCGCCTGCATGACACAAGGACGATGGTCTGCACAAGCGTCGATTTCGAGTTTCTTCCTGACGCGAGCGTTGAGATTCCCGATCAGGTCGAGATTCCCGTCGTGCCGGCTCCGCTCTTCCATGATGCGGAGGGCATTTCGTTACCTCTTGATGAGCTGGACTGGGAGGTCACGATGATCGACCCGATCGAGGGGGTCAGGATGGACAGGCACGTGCTGCAGGTTTCCCCACAGGCCAAGCCCGGCAAATACCGGATCGGCCTGATGGGACCCAACGGATTGAACCGGGCTCGCGTCCTGACGCTGCGGTAGGCACGGCACATGCGGGGCCACGCTGTATGGCCCCGCTGCCCCAGTCCCAGAGGGGACCTCAGAATGCCACCTGCAACCGCGTATTGAAGGTCGTTCCCTCGTCCTTGCCCTGCACCGCGCCGCTGGGGTTGTCGGTCTCCCAGCGGATGACGTCGAACATCACCCGGCTGTAGTCGTTTAGGTACCAGTTCGCGCCCACTGTCCAGGCATGGCCGGTGCCGCCGGTGGGCAGTTCGGCGTAGTCCACGTCTTCGTAGCGGCCGCGCAGTTCCCAGGCTCCGCGCCCGCCACTGGTGACCGGGTCGGCCACTTTGACCTTGCCCCAGGTACCGGCCTTGGCCGAGTACGACGGGCTGGCCCCACCCAGGAACCAACCGGCCGATACCGCCCAGGCATCGTGGTCGAGATCGTAGCGACCGCTCGCATCGGCCCCGCGCAGGTTGCGCGTGCCCCACTCACCCGTGGCCCAGCCCTGGCCGAAGAAGCCGGCCGCCTCTACGCCGTAGGCGGTGCTGCGGTCAGTGCCGACCAGGGTGCCCGGGGTGATCTTGACCAGATCGTTGAAGTGCCCGGCAATGGCGGAACTGCGCAGCACGCCGGTGGAGCCGGCGGCGATCTCCTCATGGAACGCCCATGCGCCCAGATGCACCGTAGCCGCCTTGCTGGCTACCGGGTTCCAATGCACGCGGGTGGCCCAGGTCTGGCTGTCGTTGTTATCACCTACGTTGTTGAGGTCGTTGCCGGACACCGAGAGGCTGGCATGCCAGCCGTTGCCATACACGCGCTCGGTCAGGCCGACGCCGAACAGGCCACGCTGCGGCAGCATCAGCGTGCCCACCACGTTGCGGTCCGGGAACGGCGTGTTGGAGGTGCTGCTGGAACCGTCGATGCCACGGTCATTGAGGCGGTTGCCCACGGTCAGGTCAGCCGGCAGGCCAAACACCTTGTGATCGAAGGTGGCGTACACCGATTTCCATGCCACCTCGTTGTCGGCGAAGTCGCCCTCCACTGCCCAGCCCAGAATGCCATAGCGGCCTTCCGCACCCAGGCGCACCGAACGGATCTCGGTGCCGGAAATGTTGCGGTCGCTGCTCGACGAACCGTCGGTGCTGGAGCCGTCCACGAAAAGGCGGCCACGCGGGCGGAAGGTCACGTTGCCGTCAGCGCTGGTGAACTCCGGTGCACCCTTGCTGAAGGACACCTTGGGGGCTTTGGACTGCTGGGTTTCGAGCTTGGCCACTCGGCTTTCAAGTTCCGGAGCCGGAGCAACCACCGGTGCGGCAGCGGTAGCACCGTTGCCTTCGAGCGCGTCCAGCCGCGACTGAAGCTGCTGGATCTGCTGTGCCTGCTGCTGCACGAGCGCGGTGAGTTCGGCCTGGCTCAGCGGAGCCGGCGGGGTGGACTGGGCGGCGGCATGGCCGCTGGCCAGCAACAGGCCAAGCGCCACCGTCAGCGCTGCGCGGGGCAGCACGGGATGCGTCTTCATGGGTTCTCTCTCCAACCCGCCGGCGCTGGGCCTGGCGGGTGCATTGCAATGATGCGGGGGAAATGTACGTGACACCGGGGCGGCCCCGGTGTCACGTCAGGCGATCAGCTGGTCGCGCCCTGCTGCGCGTTCGGACGCCAGGTGATCACCCGGTTCTCGACGATGTCCAGCATCCAGTCGATCACCAGCACGAAGGCGGCCAGGATGATGATGCCGGCGAACACCCCCACGGCATTGAAGTTGCCTTCGGCCTGCGCGATCAGGTAACCCAGGCCGGCCGATGCCCCCAGGTACTCGCCGATGATGGCACCCACCACGGCAAAGCCGACCGAGGTGCGCAGCGAGGACAGGATCCAGCTGGCTGCCGCCGGGAAGTACACATGGCGCAGCAGGTCGCTGCGGCTGGCACCCAGAATGCGGGCATTGGCCAGCACCACCGGGTTCACTTCACGCACGCCCTGCATGGCGTTGAAGAAGGTGGTGAAGAACACCAGCGTCACCGCCAGTGCCACCTTCGACCACAGGCCAAGGCCCAGCCACAGCACGAAGATCGGAGCCAGCACCACGCGTGGAATTGCATTGAAGCCCTTGATGAAGGGATCCAGGATGCGTGCCGAGCGACGGCTCAGTCCCAGCCACACACCCCCGGCCACACCCAGCGCGGTACCAATCAGATAGCCCAGCGCGGTTTCGGTCAGGGTGATGTAGACATGCTGGTAGAACGAGGTGTCCGACAGCCAGGTCCACGACTGCTTGGCAATGGCGGTCGGTGCCGGGAAGAAGAACGGGTCGATCCACCCCATTGCGATGCCGCCTTCCCAACCACCGAAGACGAGGATGACCAGCGCGAGCTGGATGAATTTGTCAGTCCTGGCGTGCATAGCTCTTCTCCACTTCGCCGCGCAGGCAGGCCCAGATATCGCGGTACAGGTCGGTAAAACGTTCGTCGAGTTTGATTTCCGCCACGTTGCGTGGACGTTCCAGGTCGACATCGAAGCTGCGCACCACCCGGCTGGCAGGACCGGAGGACAGGACCACCACGCGGTCACCCAGCGCAATGGCTTCTTCCAGGTCGTGCGTGATCAGGATCACCGAGCGGCGGTCCTCCTGCCACAGACGCAGCAGTTCGTTCTGCATCAGGTGACGGGTGTGGATGTCCAGCGCGGAGAACGGCTCGTCCATCAGGATCACCTTCGGCTCCACGATCAGCGCCTGCGCCATCTGCACGCGCTTGCGCTGGCCGCCGGAGAGCTGGTGCGGGTAACGGTGTTCAAAACCCGTCAGCCCGACCTTGGCCAGCCAAGAGGTGACCTTCTGCTTGCGCTCCGCATCGCTGACCCCGCGGAACTTCAGCCCCAGTTCGACGTTCTGGTAAGCCGTCTTCCACGGCAGCAACGCGTCCTGCTGGAACAGGTAGCCCACCGACTCCTGCACGCCGTTCACGGCGCGCCCGTCGATGCTGACCTCGCCGGCGGAGGGCTTCAGCAGCCCCGCCACCGAATTGAGAATGGTGCTCTTGCCGCAGCCGGTGGGGCCGACAATGGCGAGGAACTCGCCATTGCCTACCTGGATGTCGACGTCACGAACGGCAGTGAAGTCGCCGAAGGACATGGTGACCTGGTTGATCGCAACCATGGTCTGTGCAGGCTCCAGCTGCGGTGCGCCGTTGAGCTTGCGCACGGTGGCATTGAGGGCCATGGGTTACCTCCGCTTAGTTCTGGGCAGCCGGGGCCGAGCCGCTGGCGCGCTCGACAAAGGCATTGGTGTAGGTCTTGGACAGGTCGATGTCGTGGTTGGCGACGTCCTTGTTGAACTCGCGCAGTACCTTCAGCGGCGTCTCCAGGTCGGCCGGGGTGAAGTGGCCGTCCGTGGTGAAGATGGCGCGTGCGTTCTCGACAGCCCGGGCGTAGGTGGCACGGTCACCGGAGACATAGCTGTCCGGCAGCGCAGCCACGATGTCCTCGGCGCTGTTGTCGGCGATGAACTTCAATGCCTTCTGTTCAGCGCGGGCGATCTTCTCGGCGGCGTCCGGACGCTGGTCCAGGAAGCTCTGGTTGGCGTACATCACCGAGGTCGGGTAGAGGCCGCCGTAGACCTGGCGGGCACCTTCGTCGCTGCGTGCATCGATGATGATCTTGCCGACCTTGCGTTCGGTGATCAGCGTGGCCGCCGGGTCATAGTTCACCAGCAGATCGATCTTGCCCTGCTCCAGCGCTGCCACGGCGGCGGCACCCGAACCCACGCCGATCAGCGAGATGCTGTCGACCGGGATGTCATGCTGGGCCAGGAAGTGGCGCACGAAGAAGTCCGACGATGACCCCGGTGCGGTGATCCCCACTTTCTGGCCCTTGATCGTTTCCGGACGCGCCGGATCGAAGGTCGCGTTGTCGCGACCCGCCATCACCAGGCCGGAGTTGCGCGACAGCAGCACGAAGGCCACGACATCCTTCTGCTTGGCCTGCATCTGGATGGTGTGGTCGTAGAAGCCGACCGCCACGTCAGTGGAGTTGGCCACCAGCGCCTGCAGCACCTTGGAACCGCCCTGGGCGAAGTTCTCGGTCTTCACCTCCAGGCCGACTTCCTTGAAGTAGCCCTTGGAATCGGCAATGAAGAACGGCAGGTTGTTGAGGTTGTACGACCCCACGCTGATGCAGACGGGCGCATTGTCGCCGCCGCTGGCGACTCCGTCGGAGCCGGTGTTGCCACAGCCGGCAACAGCCAGGCTTGCCGCGACCAGCGCGGTCATCAGAAATCGCTTGTACATCTATCCCTCCCAGGATGTGCTGCTACGTGTAACGGTGTTTCGGTGGAAGTCGGAGGGCGTGCCGAAGGCGCGGCCTCCCGACCAGGGTCAGGTCATGCCGCTGAAGTCCATTGCGTGGTCTGCGAGGCAATCGGCGTGGTGGCGAACACCCGGCCTTCAAACAGGCGGCGGGCGGTGCGGACCACGCTGGCCACGACCGGCGCGTTTTCCGAGCTGCGACTCAAGCCCACGTCCAGGGCACCGCTCGGGTGTTCGAGAGTAATCAAAGTGGGCAGTGCGTCACACCCGACAAACGTGTTAGCCAACGTGCCCGGTGTGGCGGCGGCCGTGGCAATACCCACGCCCCCGGTGATGGCGAGCGCCGTATGGCATTGATGCGGCATGAAATAACGCACCTGCAGGCTGCCACCATGTTGCGGTGCAGAAAGCAGAACAGGTTTAGGAATCACTTTGCTGCCCGCATCCGCGATGCCCATCCGCTCACCCGCCTGGATGCGAATGGCTTCCATGCGCGTCATCAAACCACGATTGGCATTGAGCTCAGCCGGTGATTCGCCGCCCTGCACGCCCAGGTCGGTGGCACGGATGAGCACCATCGGCATTGCGCAATCAATCAGGCTGACATCGGCGCCATCGATCTGTTCCATCGCATGCCCGCTGGGCAGCAGCTTTCCGGTGCGCGCGCCTGCCGCATCGAGGAATGCGAGCTGCACCGGCGCGGCACCGCCGGGTGCACCGGCAATGTAAGTGTCGCCGCGATACACCACCTGGCCACCTGGGGTTTCCACCGTCGCCACGATCACCTTGCCGGTGTTGACGTTGTGGATGCGCACTTCGGTGCGCGGATGATGCGCCTGCACCAGTCCGCGTTCGATGGCGTACGGACCCACCGCAGCCAGCATGTTGCCGCAGTTTGGCGAGGTATCCACCAGCCGCTGCTCCACTTTCACCTGCGCGAACAGGTAGTCCACGTCGGCGTCCGGACGGCTGGCTTTGTCGATGATCGCCACCTTGCTGGTCAGGGCATTGCCACCCCCGATGCCATCGATCTGCAGCGGGTGCCCCGAGCCCATCACCTCCACCAGCAGCCGGTCACGTGCGGCAGTGTCGGCCGGCAGGTCGGACGCCAGGAAGAACGGCCCTTTTGAGGTCCCGCCGCGCATCAGGACGCACGGAATGGAGGTGAGATCGTTGGACATACGTGTGGTAGATTGATGCTTAAATCGGATGAATATCACCCTGTGATTCGATACTGGCATGACCAAGATTGATCTGTGAATTGCTGATTTTTGGATGATTAATGCCCTATGAGCATCAATTGCGAAATCCTCGACCTGCGCGCCTTTCTGCTGGTGGCCGAAACCCGCAGCTTCCACCGCGCTGCTGAAACCCTGCATGTTTCACAACCTGCGCTGAGCCGGCGCATCCAGAAGCTGGAGCAGGCCGTGGGTTCACCGCTGCTGGAGCGCACCACGCGCAGCGTCAGCACCACTGCCGTCGGCGAGAACCTGCTGCCACTCGTCCGACGCATGATTGAAGAGTTCGACGGGTCGTTGTTCTCGCTGCGCGGACACGACGACACGCGCGGTGCAACCGTCACCATCGCCTGTCTCCCCACGGCCGCCTTCTACTTCCTGCCCAGCGTGATGGCGCGCTTCCATGACGCGCACCCGAACGTGCGCTTCCGCATTCTCGACATCCCCGCTACCGAGGGCCTGCAGGCGGTGGAGCGTGGCGAAGTGGAATTCGGCATCAATTTCATGGGAGCCAACGATCCCAATCTGGACTTTGATGTGCTGGCAGAAGACCCGTTCGTGCTGGCCTGCCGGCGCGACCATCCGCTGGCGCGCAAGCGCAAGGTGGAATGGTCCGACCTGGCCCGCCACCAGCTGATCACCGTGCACCGCACCAGCGGCAACCGCACGCTGCTTGACGGCGCGCTGGCGCGCGAGAACCTCAAACTGAGCTGGCATTACGAAGTGACCCACCTTTCCACCTCGCTTGGCATGGTGGAAGCGGGCATCGGCGTGTCGGTGCTGCCCAGGATGGCCACGCCGGACGGCGACCATCCCATTCTCGTCACCCGCCCGATCGGCAACCCGGTGGTCTCGCGCACCATCGGCATCGTGCGCCGGCGCGGAGCCCTGCTTTCGCCCAGTGCCGAGCGTTTCCTGCAGATGCTGATGAGCCAGTGGCGGGGCAAGCCGTGACACGAAAACTACATACGAATGTATAACCTTGCGTTCTGAGCCGGCCACCGCGCCGACCCACCGGCATCGGCCATACTGGCCGCATGCCGGCGGCCCCGCCGGCCACCGCAAGCAGGTCCGTCCGCGGGCCACTGCAAGCCATCCGCAAGAGGAGTTTCCCCGCATGAGCGATTCGTTCTCCACCCGCAGCCAGCTGGATGTCGGCGGCGCGGCCTACGACTACTTCAGCCTGCCCAAGCTCGGCCAGCAGTTCGACATCTCCCACCTGCCCTATTCGATGAAGATCCTGCTGGAGAACCTGCTCCGGCACGAGGACGGTGGTGCCACCGTGGGCCGTGACCACATCGAGGCCGTGGCCAGGTGGGACCCCAAGGCCGAACCGGACGTCGAAATCGCCTTCATGCCGGCGCGCGTGGTTTTGCAGGACTTCACCGGCGTGCCCTGCGTGGTCGACCTGGCGGCAATGCGCGACGCCGTGGTCAAGCTCGGCGGCCGCCCGGAACAGATCAATCCGCAGATCCCCTCCGAACTGGTCATCGACCACTCGGTGCAGGTGGACGTGTTCGGCAAGCCGGACGCACTGGACCTCAACGGCAAGATCGAATTCCAGCGCAACCAGGAGCGCTACGGTTTCCTGCGCTGGGGCCAGAAGGCGTTCGACAACTTCAAGGTGGTGCCGCCGAACACCGGCATCGTCCACCAGGTGAACCTGGAAAACCTGGCCCGCGTGGTGATGACCGCGGACAAGGACGGCAAGGCGGTGGCCTACCCGGACACCGTGTTCGGCACCGACAGCCACACCACCATGATCAACGGCATCGGCGTGCTGGGCTGGGGCGTCGGTGGCATCGAAGCCGAAGCAGCCATGCTCGGCCAGCCGTCTTCGATGCTGATTCCGCAGGTGGTCGGCTTCAAGCTGACCGGCCGGCTGCCGGAAGGTGCCACCGCCACCGACCTGGTGCTGACCGTCACCCAGATGCTGCGCAAACATGGCGTGGTCGGCAAGTTCGTCGAGTTCTTCGGGGAAGGCCTGCAGCACCTGCCGCTGGCCGACCGCGCCACCATCGGCAACATGGCTCCCGAGTACGGTGCCACCTGCGGCATCTTCCCGATCGACCAGGAATCGCTCAACTACCTGCGGCTGTCTGGCCGCAGCGAAGACCAGATCGCGCTGGTGGAAGCCTATGCCAAGGCCCAGGGCCTGTGGCACGACGCCAACAGCCCGCACGCCAGCTACAGCGCCACGCTGGAACTGGACATGGGTGAAGTGAAGCCGTCGCTGGCCGGCCCGAAGCGTCCGCAGGACCGCGTGCTGCTGCAGGACGTGAAGCAGAACTACCGCGACAACCTGGGTGGCTTGACCACCAACCGCGACAAGCGCAACGAGGACGTCTCCAAGTTCGTCAACGAAGGCGGTGGCGCAGCGGTCGGAAACGAACAGCTCGCCAAAGGCTATTCGGATGTGGAACTGGACGGCCAGCGCTTCCGCCTGAAGGACGGCGCGGTGGTGATCGCCGCGATCACGTCGTGCACCAACACCTCCAATCCCGCGGTGATGATCGGTGCCGGCCTGCTGGCCCGTAATGCCGCCGCCAAGGGCCTGGACCGCAAGCCTTGGGTGAAGACCTCGCTCGGCCCAGGCTCGCGCGTGGTCACCGATTATCTGGAAAAGGCCGGTGTGCTGACCGAGCTGGAGAAGGTCGGCTTCTACGTGGTCGGCTACGGCTGCACCACCTGCATCGGCAACTCCGGCCCGCTGCCCACCGAAGTCAGTGCGGGCATTGCCGCCGGCGACCTGGTGGTCACCTCGGTGCTGTCGGGCAACCGCAACTTCGAAGGGCGCGTGCACGCCGAAGTGAAAATGAACTACCTGGCCAGCCCGCCGCTGGTGGTGGCCTACGCGATTGCCGGCACCACCGACATCGACCTCACCACCGAACCGCTGGGCACCGGCAGCGATGGCCAGCCGGTCTACCTGCGCGACATCTGGCCGAGCAACAAGGAAATCGGCGACGTCATTGCCGCTACCATCGGCCCGGAGATGTTCAAGCAGAACTACGCGGACGTGTTCAAGGGCGACACCCGCTGGAACACCATCCAGTCGCCCGAAGGCAATCTGTACGAGTGGGACGGTGCCTCCACCTACATCAAGAACCCGCCCTACTTCGACGGCATGACCATGCAGGTCGGCCATGTGGACGACGTGCACGGCGCGCGGGTGATGGGCCTGTTCGGTGATTCGATCACCACCGACCACATCTCCCCGGCCGGCAACATCAAGAAGGATTCGCCGGCAGGCCGCTTCCTGCAGGAGCGCGGCGTGCAGCCGGCCGACTTCAACAGTTACGGCAGCCGTCGCGGTAACGACGATGTGATGGTGCGTGGCACCTTCGCCAACATCCGCATCAAGAACCTGATGTTCGGCGGCGAGGAAGGCGGTAACACCCTTTACTACGGCAAGTCCGGTGGCGAACCGGAAAAGCTGGCGATCTACGACGCCGCCATGAAGTACAAGGCCGATGGCGTCCCGCTGGTGGTGTTTGCCGGCAAGGAGTACGGCACCGGCTCGTCGCGCGACTGGGCGGCCAAGGGCACCAACCTGCTCGGCGTGAAGGCGGTGATGGCGGAGAGCTTCGAGCGCATCCATCGCTCCAACCTGGTCGGCATGGGCGTGCTGCCACTGCAGTTCCAGGCCGGCGAAAACGCGCAGAGCCTGGGCCTGGACGGGTCGGAGGTGGTCGACATCACCGGCCTGCAGGACGGGGCCAGCAAGACCGCGACCGTCACCGCGACCAAGGCCGATGGCAGCGTGGTGACGTTCAAGGCGCATGTGATGCTGCTGACGCCGAAGGAAGTGGAGTACTTCAAGCACGGTGGCCTGCTGCAGTACGTGCTGCGGCAGCTGGCCAGCAAGGGGTAACGGGGATCTGACCGGTAGCGCCGGGCCGTTGGCCGCGCCCCCCCCCCCACGGCCCGCCCCCCCCCCGGGGGGGTTTAAAAAAAAACCCCGGCGCCGCCAAGGAAAGAGGTTAAAGAGGGGG
>NZ_RHPP01000007.1:0-26456 GCF_003935715.1 Stenotrophomonas sp. 278
GCCGTTGGCCGGCCCACGGACCGCCTGGGCCGGCCAAGGGCCGGCGCTACCGGGGTTCCGTATCCGACAAACTGCATCGCAACATGCATGCCCCCGCGCACGGTGCTACGATCGGATTTCCTTGAATCGATCTAAATCACGCCATGGCTAAAGCGGGGGCGGTACGGTGGGTGGGGCTGGCGGTAGCGGCAATGCTGGCAGGAACGGCAGGCGCGGCTCCGACCACGGTAGGGGAACGTGCCTATGCGGCAGTTGACCCCTTCATCGGCACGGGCGGGGAAGGGCATACCTACCCCGGTGCGACGGTGCCGTTCGGCATGGTGCAGCTCAGTCCGGACACCCGCATCCAGCCGCGCGAGAAGGCCTATGACTGGGCGGCCGGCTACCGTTACGACGACAGCAGCATTGTCGGTTTCTCGCATACGCACTTCTCCGGCAGCGGCCATTCCGACCTCGGCGACGTGCTGGTCATGCCGTACACCGGCACCCCGGGCCTGGAACGCGGTGATCCAGACAAGCCGCGCAGCGGCTATGCCTCGCGCTTCCACCATGACCGCGAAGTGGCCGAGCCCGGCTACTACGCCGTCACCCTTGACGACTACAAGGTGCGCGCCGAGCTGACCGCCAGCCCGCGCACCGGCGTGCATCGCTATACCTACCCGAAGGGCGAGGACGCCAAGGTACTGCTCGACCTGCGCACCAGCCTGTACGACTACCCGGGCAAGATCCTGTGGTCGCGCGTGCGCATCCGCGAGGACGGCACCGTCACCGGTTTCCGGGAGACCCGCGGCTGGGCCCCGGGCCGTCAGCTGTATTTCGCGATGCGCTTCTCGCGTCCGCTGAAGGGCCACGAACTGCACAACACCGAAACCGACATTGCCTACAAGGGCTTCCCGCCGCCGGGCCACAACAACCCGGCACAGCGGCCGCAGATCGAGGGCCGCCAGCTGGTGGGCACCTTCGACTTCGGCAAGCTGGATGCGCCGCTGGTGGTGAGCGTGGCGATCTCGTCGGTCAGCGAGGCCGGGGCCATCGCCAATCTGGATGCGGAAGCCAAAGACCAGAACTTCGATCGCGTGCGCGCGCAGGCCCGCGCTCAGTGGCAGCAGGCGCTGTCGGTGCTGGATGCGCAGGGTCCGGAACACGACCGCCGCAGCCTGTACACCGCGCTGTATCACAGCCTGCTTGGCCCGACGCTGTTCATGGACGCCGACGGCCAGTACCGCGGGTCGGACAACGCCGTTCACCGCGCCGAGGGCTACACGAATTACTCCACGTTCTCGCTGTGGGACACCTACCGCGCCCTGCATCCGCTGCTGACCCTGGTGCAGCCGGAACAGCGCAGCAGTGATTTCATCAACTCGCTGCTGGCGCACCAGCAGCACAGCGCCTACGGCATGTTGCCGGTGTGGTCGTTCCACGGCCAGGAAACCTGGTGCATGATCGGCTACCACGCGGTGCCGGTGATTGCCGATGCCTACGTGAAGGGCATCCGCGGTTTCGACGCCAGCAAGGCGCTGGACGCCATGGTCGCCACCGCCAACTACGGGCCGTACGACGGCATCGCGCAGTACCGCGAGCTGGGCTGGGTGCCGATCGACGAAGAAGGCGAGGCGGCGAGCAAGACCCTGGAATACGCCTACGACGACTGGACCATCGCGCGCATGGCGCAGGCAATGGGGCGCACCGATGTGGCTGCCACCTTCGACAAGCGTGCGGGCAACTGGCGCAATGCGTTCGATCCGGAAACCGGCTTCATGCGCGCGCGCAAGCGTGACGGCAGCTTCCGCACGCCGTTCGACCCCAGTGCCAGCGGCTACGGCACCGACTACACCGAAGGCAACGCCTGGCAGTATTCCTGGTACGTGCCGCACGACGTGGCTGGGCTGACCGCCTCACACGGCGGTGCGGACAAGCTGCTGGCGCGCCTGGATGAAGTGTTCGAGGCCAAGGTCGACCCGTCGATCTTCGAGCACATGGAAGACATCACCGGCCTGATCGGCTGGTATGCGCACGGCAACGAGCCCAGCCACCACGTGGCTTACCTGTATGCCTACAGCGGCCAGCCGTGGCGGACCCAGGCGCGCCTGAAGCAGATCATGGATTCGCAGTACGCCGACCGTCCGGATGGCCTGGCCGGCAATGACGACCTGGGGCAGATGTCGGCGTGGTACGTGTTCACCGCGCTGGGCTTCTATCCGGTGGCACCGGGCAGTGCCGAATACATCATCGGTCGCCCGTTCCTGCCCAAGGCCTCGCTCAACCTGCCCAACGGCAAGACCTTCACGGTGACCGCCGACGGCGTGGGCACGGGGCATGACTATGTGGGTTCGGTGACGCTCAACGGCAAGCCGCTGAACCGCACCTTCCTGCGCCATTCGGAAATCCTGGCCGGCGGCGAGCTGCACTTCACCCTGCAGGCCGAACCGAACAAGGCATGGCCTGGGCAGAACGCCGAGCAACCATATTCAATGTCGAAGTGATGCGTTCGCCTACCGCATCGCGGTCTTCGGCAACAGCGCCGTTGCCAGCCCCAGCAACGGCAGGAACGAGGTGAAGTGATACACCCACACGATGCCATGGGCGTCGGCCAGCTGCCCCAGCCCGGCCGCGCCCATGCCGCCAATGCCGAACATCAGGCCGAACATCAGGCCTGACACCAGCCCCACGCGCCCGGGTACCGCCTCCTGCGCGTACACCACGAGCGCGGCAAAGGCCGACGACATCACCAGCCCGATCGCCACCGCCAGCACGGCGGTCCAGAACAGATTGGCGTAGGGCAGGGCGAGCGCGAAGGGGGCCACGCCGAGGAACGAGATCCAGATCACCGCCTTGCGCCCGATCCGGTCGCCCACCGGACCCCCCATGAAGGTGCCCAGCGCCACCGAGGCCAGGAAAATGAAAAGGTAGATCTGGCTCTGCTGCACGCTCAGCTGGAAGCGTTCGATCAGATAGAACGTGAAGTAGTTGGTGATCGAGGCGATGTACACGAACTTGGCGAACATCAGCACGGCGATCACGCCGATGGCCTGGATCACCTTGTTGGGGCTCAGGCCTACGCCCTGCGAGCGCGACAGGCTGTTGAGAGTGGCGGTGCGATGGTGAGCCGACCAGCGCCCCAGCCGGAACAGCACCGCAATTCCCACCGAGGCAATCAGCAGGAACCAGCCGATGGCGCGCTGCCCGTGCGGAATGACCACGGCGGCCGCGAGCAGCGGGCCAATCGCCGAACCGGTGTTGCCACCGACCTGGAAGGTGGACTGCGCGGTGCCGAAGCGTCCCCCCGAGGCCATGCGCGCCACGCGTGAGGCTTCGGGATGGAAGGTGGCCGAGCCGATGCCGATCACCGCCGCCGACACCAGCAGCATTTCGTAACTGCCCGCCAGCGCCATCATCGCGATGCCGACGAACGTGGCGATCATGCCGGCCGGCAGCAGATAGGGCAGCGGATGCTTGTCGGTGTACATGCCGATCCACGGCTGCAGCAGCGACGCGGTGATCTGGTAGACCAGCCCGAGCAGGCCGATCTGGCCGAAGCTCAACGCGAATTCGGCTTTGAACAGCGGATACACCGCCGGCAGCACCGCCTGGATCATGTCGTTGAGCAGGTGCGCGATGGCGGCGGCACCGACGATGCGGATGGCAAAGCCGGATGGCGCGGGGGCTGCGGGCTCAGGCAGGGGGGCGGAGGCGCGAGGCGGGGTTTCGGTGGACATGACAGCACTTCGTGGTAACCCGCACATGGTGCCACGCTACACACGCCAAGGCTTTGCACAATCAAACCTAAGGTCAATCCCACCGTCACGCCGGCTCTGGCAGGATGAACGGGCTCCCCCCGCTGCTTCCAGCGCTTTGTCCACTGCAGGAGACCTTCATGGCAACAACTGTCGTCGTGACCCGCCCCTGGGTCATCCATCCGCTGCATGCGGCCTTCCTCGGCGGGGTGTTCCCGTTCTATCTGGCCACGCTGCTGGCTGACTACGCTTACTGGAGCACCTATCAGATCCAATGGGCGAACTTTGCCGCCTGGCTGCTGGTGGGTGCGATGGTCCTGACCACGCTGGCGCTGCTGAGCGGGATCGTGGGCCTGGTGCGCGGCAGCCGCCGCTTCGCCTATGTCATCGTGCTCGCCATCACCTGGGTGCTGGGCTTCGTCAACTCGCTGCACCACGCACGTGACGCCTGGGCGGTGATGCCGGGTGGGCTGGTGATGTCGGTCATTCTGACCTTGCTGGCGCTGGTCGCCACGGTGCTCGGCCTGTGCTGCCTGCGCAATGCGGGAGGTGTGCGATGAGCCGCTCCTTCAGGATCATCAGCCTGTCCGCCCTGAGCGTGGCCCTGGCCGCGTGCAGTGGCCAGAAGGCCCCGGACATGGCCCAGTACGGCAATGCGCCGGAGCTGCCGAAGCCGCACCGCGGCGTGATGCCGGACATGACCATCGCCCAGCCCACGGCCTGGGGCGACCAGGTGCCGACCGTGCCGAAGGGCTACTCGGTTCGCGCCATCGCCACCGATCTGGCCATTCCGCGCCAGACCCTGGTGCTGCCCAACGGCGACATCCTGGTCGCTGAGGGGCGTGGCGGCAGCGCCAAGCCGCTCAAGCCCAAGGATGTGATTGCCAGCAAGATCAAGGCCAAGGGCAATACCCAGGTCAAGAGCGGCAACCGCTTGACGCTGCTGCGTGACGCCGATGGTGATGGTGTTTACGAACTCAAGACCGTGTTTGCCGACAAACTCAACGCACCCTATGGGCTGGCCATGATCGGCAACGCGATCTACGTGGCCAACCAGGACGCCCTGGTCCGCTTTGACTATACCGAGGGCGACACCAAGGCCAGCGCCGCACCGGTCAAGGTCACCGAGCTGCCGTCGGCGATCAATCACCACTGGACCAAGTCGCTGGCAGCCAGCGCGGATGGCCGTCATCTTTACGTAGGCATTGGCTCCAACAGCAATGTCAGCGAACGCGGCATGGACGTGGAAGTCGACCGCGCCGTGGTCTGGGAGATCGACGCGCAGACCGGCGCGCACCGCACCTATGCCAGCGGCATCCGCAATCCAACCGCGCTGGCCGTGCAGCCTGGAACCGGTACGCTGTACGCAGTGGTCAACGAACGCGATGAGATCGGCCCGAACCTGGTGCCCGACTACCTCACCTCGGTGAAGGACGGTGGTTTCTACGGCTGGCCGTACAGCTACTGGGGCAAGCATGTGGATACCCGGGTGATGCCGCAGAAGCCGGAGCTGGTGGCGACCGCGCTCACGCCGGACTACGCGCTGGGTTCGCATGTGGCCGCACTTGGCGTGGCGTTCTCCTCGCCGGTGATGGGCAGCGCGTTTGCCGACGGTGTGTTTGTTGGCGAACACGGCAGCTGGAACCGCAACCCGCCGGTGGGCTACAAGGTGGTGTTCGTGCCCTTCAGCAACGGCAGGCCCGCGGGTGAACCCATCGACT
Organism: Stenotrophomonas sp. 278; assembly: GCF_003935715.1. Taxonomy (GTDB): domain Bacteria; phylum Pseudomonadota; class Gammaproteobacteria; order Xanthomonadales; family Xanthomonadaceae; genus Stenotrophomonas; species Stenotrophomonas maltophilia_AH. The sequence continues at coordinate 5,456 of NZ_RHPP01000007.1, forward strand.
TCGCCACCGGTTTCCGCGGCGAGGATGGCAAGACCCGCGGTCGTCCGGTCGGCGTGACGGTTGACCCCAAGGGCGCGTTGATCGTGGCTGATGACCTGGCCAACACGGTGTGGCGGATCACGCCGGATGTGCCAGCGCAGGCCGCTCCGGTGGCCGAAACGCCGGCACCTGCCGGGGGCTGATAGCCCCCGGAATTGCTTGAAACCACGGAAATGCGTAGAGCCGGGCTTGCCCGGCTGTCCGTCAGGTCACGCGAAAGCTTCAGCCGGGCAAGCCCGGCTCTACGGGACCTTGCCGCGACAGGCGGCCAGCGAGCGCTTCTGTGTACCCTCGCTGGTGAAGTTGTCGCCCGCCAGCCACGCGGTGAATGCCTCGTCGAGCTTGGGCCACTCGGTGTCGATCACCGAATACCACGCGGTATCCCGGTTGCGCCCCTTGTACACCAGCGCCTGACGGAAAATGCCTTCAAAATGGAAGCCCAGCCGTTCTGCCGCCTTGCGTGATCCGGTATTGAGGCTGTCGCACTTCCATTCGTAACGGCGATAACCCAGCACATCGAACACGTAATGCATCAGCAGGAACTGTGCTTCCGTCGCTGCCGGCGTGCGCTGCAGCAGCGGCGAGAACATCACGTGGCCGACTTCGATGACGCCATTGACTGGATCCTGGCGCATCAGCGCCAGTGTGCCGGTGGCCTGACCGCTGCGTTGGTCAATGACGGCGTAGTGGCGTGGGTCCTCGCTGCGGGCCGCCGCAGACAGGTACTGATGAAAAGCCGCGTCGGAATCGAAAGGACCGCTTGCCATGTAGGTCCAGTCGCGCGGTTCCACAGCCAGCGCATACGCCTTGGCCAACGCGGGACCGTGCACCGCCGGATCCAGCGGCTCGAGCCGGCAGAACCGACCCTTGAGGGTGATTGCATTCGGGCGCTGGCGCGCGCGCCAGCCGGGCAGTGGCATGCCGATTGGCTGGCCATAGGGGTTGGTCCACGCGGGAGACATCGCAGCCTCGGCAGAAAGGACGATGGGGACGGTCGCCTTTCTATCATGCCGATGGGAGGTCAGGTAGAGCCGGGCTTGCCCGGCTGCGCTACAGGTTCACGGGAAGGCTTCAGCCGGGCAAGCCCGGCTCTACGCGATTGCTTCGTCCGTGTGCAGGTGCCGGGCATGGCCCGGCACTACGGGGGGCTGCGCCATGTGTTCCAGCAGCAAGGGCGAGGGCAGCCTGCAATCGGGATGCATGCAGCACAGCCCGTACACCGCGCCAGCCAGCCCGATCATCAGGCCCGGGGTAAATGCGGCCCGGGTCAGGCCGCCCACCAGACCGTGGTGCTCCTCGATCGAGGAAATGACCTCGATCGCGCCGCTGTCCTCAGGGTAGGGGCAGCCGTCCGGATCCAGTTCGGCCGCACGCACCAGCAACTCACGGATCGACAGGTCGCCATGGCACAAGGTATGGCTGAACCCCCAGCGGCCGCTGGCATCGGCCACAGCCCGGCGCATCATGCGCAGGTGATCTGGATGGCCGGTGCGCGCATACAGGTCCGCCGCCGCCAGGCCCATGCCGACGCTGCCGTGGCACCACGTGGGGAAAATCTTCTGGCCATCGCGCAGGTGCAGGTCGCGCCAGCGCCCGGTCTCCGGTTCGAACAACGCATCCTGGAACTTGAATGCACCGCTGGCGAGCTTCTGCCAGGCCACGCGGTCGTCAGCGCTGCCTGCTTCGGTCAACGCCAGACGTGCGAGCACCCAGCCGATGCCCATCGCGCCGTGCGCGAAGCCACCGATGGGTTCGTCGAACTGCGGCGTTGGCCAACGTGCGCCGCGCTCGTCGACCACTGCGGCTGCCTGCAGGGTGCGCGCCGCTCGGGCAGCGACGTCCAGCCACCGGCGCTCTCCGGTCACCTCGGTCAACTGGATGAGCGGAAGGATGGAACCGGCCAGCCCGTCCAGCAGTTCGTACTTGGGCACGTCCGCGAAATCGGCGGCGGCCAGCGCGTGGCCAGCGTCACGCGCGGCGTTCAGCAACACGTCGCGTTGCAGCAGCCGGTGCAGGGTCAGCAGGGTCCAGATGCGTGCGCCTGCACCGACCAGTCCACCGCCGATGACCGGCTGGTCGTGCGCGCACATGCTGAGGTAGATGCGGACCGCGCCCTCCACTGCATCATCGAGGCCGTCAACCGGCAGCGCGCGTCCAGCGGCCACCTCGCGTTGATAGGCGGCAAGTGCGAAGGCAATGCCGCCAAGACCGAAATAGGCGTCGGTCTGAACCGGTTGAACCGTCCAGCCGGTCTGGGTGATTTCCGGAGTGATCCAGGTGATGGTTCCATCGTCGCCGTGCACGCACAGCTTGATCAGATTGTTGACGGCATCGCGGCAATGGCTGCGACGGCGCTGCTCGAGGTCATCCGCGCGTGGGTTTCTGGCGGCGTACGTGTAGCCGTCGCGCGCTTCCGCACGTGCCAAGGCGTGCTGGTTGAGGTCGGTGGCGACCAGCGTGCTGCGGATGGTCAGTTCTTCCAGGTCGATGCGCATGCCGCGCCAGTTGTCGACGACCCGGTCGATACGCTCAGCGGACAGCGCCTCGGCGAACAGCGGAATGTCACCCACGCGAAGTGCGTTGATCTCCGCCAGCACCTCATCCGGTTCGGCCGACGCTGCCGGCGACACCGCCGCATTGCGTATCAGCAGGTCCATGGCACGGGCGATGGCTGCCGGTTCGTTGTGCAGTGAAGCGGGGTGCCACAGCATCCGGCCGATTTCGGCATAGGCCATGGTCGGGCGTTGCACTTCGCGGACCTGGCAGCCCTGGAAGGGTTCCAGCATCCGTGCGAGTGCGCCGCTGTGGTCCAGCGCGCGCAACCGGCTGCTGGCCTGCATGAATCCTTCGCTGATCTCGTCCCAGAAGCGTGATACGTCGGGTCGCTCGCAGGGATGATTCTGGGCGACCGCAAAATCGGCCTCGACCATCCCCAGTCGGGCCGGATACTCGCCGCCCTCGACGATGATCGGCACCTTGACCTTCGGTTGTTCGCCCGGCAGCGCGCCGGCGGCGGACAGGTCCACGCCTTCCATGCCCAGTCCGTTGGTGCGGAAGGGAACAATGCCGGTGCGCAGCACGGAGTTGTGCATCAGCGCCACTGCCATGTCGTAGGCATTGCCGTAGCCACTTGGCGTGGTGGCCAGCGGCGGCGAGAACACACTTTCGGCATCTACGATGACCGGCGTAGGACCGCACGCGATCAGGTTCTCGAGATGAATGTCGGTGCCGCCAATCAGCCGCAGAATCGCCAGCCAATGCCCCAGGCCCCGGTAGTAGGTGGCCAGCTGGGTGTCGTCGCTGCAGAAGCGGTGCATCGCGAAACCCGCCCAGCCGTGGTCGCCGCAGTCGACGACCCTGGGCACGCGGACCCGTTCCGGCTGATCAGGAAACACCACGCCCAGAAAACGATCGAGTACTGCATCAATGCGCAGCGACCTCGGCTTGTACATCACCGTGCCGCCTTCGAAGCTGACCTTGGCCACGGTACGACCACCTCCGTGCAGATCGCCCTTTCCCAGCGACAGCCCGGTGAGCAGTCCGGCAGGTTGACCGAGTAGTGCCTCCAGCTGCGCGCGGTCCTCGCCGATATGCGTGGCCAGTTCGACAATGGCCGTTGCGTGCGCCTGCTGCATGGCATCGAAGCGCGGCATCAGTGCGGGGTAACGCTGCCGCAGATGGTCGGCGAACGCGGTACTGGTGGCGAGGGCCACAAACTGCTGCAACTGATCGGCCGGGTCGGTGCTGGACACCTGGCCAGCGCGCACCGCGGCGTGTAGTTCCAGCAACAGCAGCCGGTTGAGCTTGAGCTGCGCGTTCTCCAGCAGCGCGGTGTGCGCCTGGGCCTGGAGAAGGTCGATTTCGCCGGGCGAGAGCGCCGGTCCCAGAATCTGCAGGCGCGCTGCGCAGCCGGTGGAAACGGGCGCAACATAATGGCGCACGATGCGGGAGAAGCTGTTCATTGCGGAAGCAGTCATGGCGTTCCCTGCAGTCGATTCGGTATCCGCGTTCCGGGCCGCTGGCCCGATGAAGGTGCAGAGGCGCGCAGCAGTTGCGGCTGCGCGCCGGCGCAGCTCACATCAACAACAGTGGCAGGTACCAATCTGAGACAGGGTGGTGGTGCAGTGGCCCGTGCCGCCGGTGGCCATGACCGGAGCGGCCGAGGTCAGTGCGGCTTCAGTGGCCTGCTGGCCGTAGATGAAAAGGGAACCGGCCGGATTGTCGCAGCCATCTACGCTGTCGGCACCGTTGAGCCAGCCTGAAACGACGTCGTCATTCAGTTGCATTCCGCTTTCTCCTTGTGATGTGCGATGAGGATGTTCGAGAGTGAACACCCCTTCGTGTACGGCCATTCCCTGGCATCAAGAACACAACTGCGATACCGAACAACGAGGGTCTGGCCGCGCAGCTACGGTGGACCCAATTTTGGCGGGAGTCAAACTGGGAAGTGATTCACAGAATTGGGCGCGCGGCGGAATCGCCGACGCGACGGAAACTCGCGGCGGAACTGTGGGCGCGACGGAAGACGTAGAGCCGGGCTTGCCCGGCTGCCTTTGGCGCGACAGCGAAGAGCAGCCGGGCAAGCCCGGCTCTACTCGCGTTCCAGGTCGATGTCGACGTCGCGCACGGTATTGCTGACCAGGTCGATGCCAAAGTCACCGGTGCCGTGGCGGGATTTCACCAGCACGTCCTCGCCATCATCGGTCTCCACGTGATAGCCCTTGCCCAGCCGCGCGCCTATCGCATCGCGTACCGCCTGGGCGATGTGATTCTCGGACATGCCATCCCTGACCGGCACCTCCACCAGGACCGGATCAGCCCCCGACGGCCACACCCGGAACATGAGCGTGCCGTCCGATTTTGCCCGCTCATCGAACTCGATGCGCCACTTGTTGGAGCCATGGGGGCGCAGTGCCGGATCGGCCGCATCGGTGGCGGCCTGCGCACTCTGCTGCGCGCGCGCAAAGGGGACCGCCACTAATGCCAACAGCACCAGCATCAGGGCAGCCGTGGCGCGATGGATGACGGTTTTCATGGGGCGTTCCTGCGCGGGGACGAGTCCCCACGCTGACAGTAGTAAGGCGATTGCGCATCGGAACTTCTGCTGGACGTGCATTGGGTAGTTCTACTGAACAGGTGCTGGAGAAACGATAAACGCGTCGCACGGGGCCGGATGAAAGAACCCCGCCGGGGTCGTAGAGCCGGGCTTGCCCGGCTGCGGCATCGGATCGCGGGGAATGCTTCAGCCGGGCAGAGCCCGGCTCTACAAGGGCGGCACAATGCTGATATACGTAACCGCACTGACGTGTCACTGACAGTCGGTGCTTTGGCGCATGGAACCTGCCGGGCAAATACTTCCGTTCCACGGTCATGCCCCACCGGGCGCTGCACGGTTATCGGCAGTCGACTGTCGTGCGACTCTACCGGCGCATCCCCGATGGACTATCGGCCCAGCAAGGAGGCAACTGCCCTTCGCAGCAGCCAGATCACGCCCCAAACGATCAGGCCGTTCAACACCATCGCCAGCACGATCAAGCCGATGAACGCCGCCGGGGTTTCCACGCCCAGTGCCATGAAGAACAGCGACCATGGCATCGCCAGCATCAGCGCCACCACCGCGGCCAGGCCGTCGGCGGGGACGCCGAACAGGCCTTTGGTGCCGATCAGGAGTACGGCCAGAGCGGCGATGCAGGCGAGGGCGTAGAGGCTGACGATGACCTGGGCGACGCGCTTACCTGGAAGCATGTGTTTCATTCCGTGCTGTGGATGCGCGGAGTGTACACAGTCCGCGATGACACGCATGGCGTGTCACTACAGGCGCGGTCCCGTAGTGACGCGCCATGCGCGTCAATCGCGTGATCCCAGAGTCAATCCGCTGCAAATGCGGCGGCAGCCAGCTTCTCCAGATCCAGATACTGCGCCTTCTCCACGGTGACGCCTACGGCCAGAATCTCACCGCCCTTGAACTCACCGGGCGTCTTGTACTCTGCACTCACCGCATCACCACTGTCGCGACCGATACACAACCCATCGCCCGACAGCGTGAACTTGCCGAGCTGGGTCTTCATGTCGCCTTCGGCTTCCACCTTGTCGTTGACATACAACTTGGTCTTGCCCAGCGATTCGCCGTGCTCACCCTGGCCGGTACGTTCAAATTCCATGCCCAGCGTCCAGGTCCCCGGTTTCAGCTCGGTGGTGGAGACAAACGCCTGCTCAGGCTTGATGCCCAGGAAGTTGTACACGTAGTACAGCTTGCGATTCTTGATGAACAGGCTGTGCCCACCAAACCGCGACCCATGCGCGAAGATCACGCCCGAGGCATCGGCGTCTTTGATCTCCACCTCGGCGATGATCTTGTACGAACGACCACGCACGTTCACCGCCACGCCTTCCGGCACCGGCGAGGTGCCCGGGTAGTAGATGTAGCGTTCGCGCGGGGCCTCGGTGCTGGGGCGTTCGGTACCCAGCACCTCCGCCGCGGTTCGGTCGTCCAGCGGCAGCACGTTGTTGGCCTCGGCCTCGGCAAACCAGGCGTCGATCAGCGCTTTCAGCTTTTCCGGGTTTTCCTTGGCCAGGTCTTTGGACTCGGAGCGGTCCTCGTCCACGTTGTAGAGCTCCCAGCGGTCCTGGTCGAAGTGGCCTTTGCTGGTCAACGGCGCGTGCACGGCCGCGGCCTTCCAGCCGTTCTCCCAGATGCCACGTGTACCCAGCATCGCGTAGTACTGGCGCTTCTTCTGGGTGGGGCCATCCTTCTCGAAGCTGTACTTCATCGACACACCTGAAAGTGGATGTTGCTTCACGCCGCGATTGGTTTCAGGCATCGGAATGCCAATCGATTCCAGGATGGTCGGCACGATGTCCACCGCGTGGTGGTACTGATTGCGCACCTCGCCCTTGGCTTTGATGCCCTTTGGCCAGTGGATCACCATCGGGCAGCAGGTGCCGCCGGCGTATTCGGAATAGCGCTTGAACATCTTGTACGGGGCCGAGAACGCGGCCGCCCAGCCGGTGGGGTAGTGGTTGTAGGTTTCCGGACCACCCAGCACGTCGATGTACTTCAGGTTCTCTTCCAGAGAGTCCGGGTAATTGTTGAAGAACTTGTTCTCGTTCACCGAACCGGTCGGGCTGCCTTCGCCGGAAGCGCCGTTATCGGAGCAGTAGAAGATGATGGTGTTGTCGAGCTGCCCGCTCTTTTCCAGATAGTCGACGATGCGGCCGACCTGGGCGTCGGTGTACTCGGAGAAGCCGGCGTAGACTTCGGCCATGCGCGCGAACAGCCGCTTCTCATCCGCGCTCAGCCCGTCCCAGGGTTTTACATAGTCGGCGGCGTTGGCCTGGTCTTCGGGCATCGGATTGAAGTCCGGTACCTCAGTGCCGGCGGGCAACATGCCTTTCTCGATCATGCGCGGCACCACCCACTTGCGGTAGGCATCGTAGCCCTCGTCGAACCTGCCCTTGTACTTGTCAATGTATTCCTTGGGCGCGTGGTGCGGGGCGTGATTCGCACCGGGGCAGAACCACAGGAACCAGGGCTTGTTGGGGTTGGAGGCTTTCTGGTCGCGAATCATCTGCAACGCCTGATCGGTCAGGTCGCGCGAGAGGTGGTAGCCGTCTTCGGGCCCGTAGGGCTGGTCGATGAATACGTTGTCCTGGGTGAGGTCCGGGTACCACTGGTTGGTTTCACCGCCGAGGAAGCCGTAGTAGCGGTCGAAGCCTTTCTGCAGCGGCCATTCAGACTTCGGACCACCTGCGCAGATGTCCTGCTCGGGCACGTTATGGTCCTTGCCGATCCAGAACGTGCTGTAGCCGTTATCCTGCAGTACCTGGCCCACCGACATGCATTCCTCGGGGACGCGTCCGCTCCAGCCGGGGAATCCGTTGGCAGCTTCGGTGATGGCGGACATGCCATTGAGGTGATGGTTGCGGCCGGTAAGGAAGCAGGAGCGGGTGGGGGAGCACAGCGCGGTGGTGTGCCATTGGGTGTAGGTCAGCCCGTTGTCCGCCAGCTTCTGCAGGGTGGGCATGTTGATTGCACCGCCATACGGTTCCCACGCGGCCTGACCGGTGTCGTCGTACAGCACGATCAGGATGTTGGGCGCGTCCTTGGGCGCAGTAGGCGGCAGGAAGGGTGCCCAGTCCGCTTTGGAATCGCGGATGTCGAGCTTGATCACGCCTTTGAACGGGGGCTTGGCCATGGCCGGGCTTTCCTTCGTGGGGAAGGAGGGCAGTGGAGCATTCCGGGGAGGGCGCGACCTCTGTAAAGCTACTTAGGCGGCTTCAGTAGATGGTGTAAATCGAATCTGCCGGGCTTACGTCTTCGTTCCGGGTTCATGCCCCACCGGTCGATGCAACGCTGTCGGCAGTCGACTGTCGTGCGACTCTACCCCGGCACGACCGCACGACCGCACGCACCCCGCACGTTCCTGCGTGCGCCCCGCCGTAATGCCATCAGCGCATCAGCTGATGTAACGCCCGCATGAGCTGTCACGAATACATCTCAGGTCTTTCACGACCGGTTGATTCACCCCCGGTATAGATTGCAGCTGTGACCTCGCCACGCTCCGTGGCAACGGTCCCCTGACGTGACCATTCCGCAGCCGCGATGCCGGCTGCGGCGGCGATCTGTTCCCCCCATTCGTGACGTGCCCCCATGAACGCTGTCGCCGAGTATTTGCCCGCTTCCTCACCGCTTTCTGCGTTGCATCTGCCCCGTTCATCTTCACCGCTGCCGCGCGATCTGCGTGGACGGTTCCTGCCTCGACGCCGTGCAACGGCGGGGCAGCGTGTGCTGTTTGTGGTGTCGGAGATGGCGGACTTCGTCAAGGCCGGTGGCCTGGGTGACGTGGCCGCTTCGCTGCCGCGCGCCTTGCGCGGGTCGTGCGATGTGCGTGTACTGATACCAGGCTATCCGGCCGTGCTGCAGCGGCTGCAGCGCCTGGAACGGATTGGCGTCACCGCGCCGCGTGGCGCGCTGCCTGCCTGCGTACTGGCACGTGCAGAGCAGCGGGACGGGCTGCCCGTCTACGTGCTGCTGAACAGGGAACTGTTCGAACGGGGGGGCAGTCCCTACGTGGACGAGCACGGCCGTGAATGGGCAGACAATGCTGTGCGCTTCGCCACGCTGTCGCATGCTGCAGCGCAGATCGCCGCCGGCCGCGTGGATCCGGAGTGGGCACCGCAGCTGCTGCACCTGAACGACTGGCCGAGCGCGCTGGCAGCCGCCTTTGTGCGCTGGGATGGCCTTCCCGTGCCGACCCTGCTGACCATTCACAACCTGGCCTATCAGGGGCTCTATCCCCTCGACCTTGCGCCCGCGCTCGGCATTCCGGCGCAGTGCCTGGACGAGGTGCGATTCCACGGCCAGCTTTCCTTCCTGCAGGCAGGCATTGTCACCGCCACCCGGCTGAATACGGTCAGCGTGCGGTATGCGCGCCAGATCACCTCACCCGACGACGGCTGCGGGCTGCACGAGCTGCTGGCACGCCGGGCGGCGCGCGGTCATCTCAGCGGCATCGTCAATGGCATTGACGCCAGCTGGGATCCGCGCAGTGACCAGCATCTGCGTGCCCACTTCAGCGTGGAGCGTTGTGAAGGCCGCCAGGCCAACGCAGAGAGCGTCCGCGCCCAGTTTGGTCTGCGTCCGGGCAATGGTCCGCTGTTTGCGGTGGTATCGCGGCTGGTTCACCAGAAAGGCCTGGACCTGACCTGCGAGATCGCGCCTCAGATCGTAGCGGCCGGCGGCCAACTGGTGGTGATCGGCGGCGGTGAGCCACAGGTGGAACAGCAGGTGCGCGAGCTGGCGAGCCGCCATCCGGGGCAGGTGGGTGCGTTCATCGGGTTTGAGGAAGGCCTGGCAAGGCAGATGTTCGCCGGCGCTGATTTCCTGCTCATGCCGTCGCGCTTCGAGCCTTGCGGGCTGAGCCAGATGTACGCGCAGCGGTTTGGCTGCCTGCCGGTGGCCCACGCCACCGGCGGTCTGGTCGACACCGTGGATGACGGCGTCACCGGGTTCCTGTTCAACGCCCCCACTGCCGACAGCATGCGCAATGGCGTGGCGCGCGCACTGCGCACCTACCGGTTGCCGGCGTTGCTGCAGGCCATGCGGCGTGCCGCGATGATGCGCCCCAGTGGTTGGGACGTGGCCGGCAAGCAGTATGTCGATCTGTACCGCCAGGCGCAGCAGCAGACACAGCCAGCAACGACGTCGGTGGCGGTGGCGGCATGATGGCAGGGCAGGGCGAGGCGGCAACGGTACTGGCAGTGGCGGCAGAAACAGAACGTGATGAGCAGCTGCTGGACGAGGGCCTGCTGCGGCAGTTGCACCAGGGCAGTGCCGATGCCATGCGCGCACTGGGTGCGGTGCCGCTGCAGCACGGCGGCCTCGACGGGGTCCGCTTCGCAGTCTGGGCTCCGAACGCTCGGCACGTGGCCGTGGTGGGCGATTTCAACGGCTGGAACGGCGAACGCCACCCCATGCGCAAACGTGAGGTGGCCGGCGTCTGGGAATGCTTCGTTCCTCACGTCAGTGCGGGTGAGCGTTACAAGTTCCGGATCACCGGCGCGGATGGCCATCAGCTGCCTGACAAGGCGGATCCCATGGCGCGCTGGGCCGAGCGGGCGCCGGCGACCGCCTCGCGGGTGCCGGATGCCACGCCTTTCCAGTGGAACGACGCGGCGTGGATGGCGCAACGCGCGCAGTGGCGGCAGGCACCCCTGTCCATTTACGAAGTCCATGCCGCCTCCTGGCAGCGCGATGCCCAGGGCGACGTACTGGACTGGCAGGCGTTGGGCGACCGCCTCATCCCACACGTGCAGTCGCTGGGATTCACCCACATCGAGCTGCTCCCGGTCAGCGAGCATCCGTTCGGCGGCAGCTGGGGCTATCAGCCGCTGGGACTGTACGCCCCCACCTCGCGCCACGGCACGCCCGCCGATTTCGCGCGTTTTGTGGATCGCTGCCATCAAGCCGGCATCGGGGTGATCGTGGACTGGGTGGGTGCCCATTTTCCGGACGACGGCCACGGCCTGCAGCGCTTTGATGGCACCGCGCTGTATGAGCATGCCGACCCGCGCGAGGGCTTCCACGCCGATTGGCACACGCTGATCTACAACTACGGCCGCCATGAGGTCGGGGCCTACCTGCTGGGCAGCGTGCTGGAATGGGTGGAGCGCTTCCATCTGGATGGCGTGCGGGTGGACGCGGTGGCGTCCATGCTCTATCGCGACTACAGCCGGCGCGAGGGAGAGTGGATTCCGAACGAGCACGGGGGGCGCGAGAACCTGCAGGCGGTGGCGTTCCTGCGGCACATGAATGGCACCCTGCGCGCGCGGCACCCGGATGTGATGCTGATCGCCGAGGAGTCGACCGCGTGGCCGGGCGTCACGGCTGCGCCGGAACACGGCGGGCTGGGCTTCACCCACAAATGGAACATGGGCTGGATGCACGACACGCTGGGTTACATGCAGCGCGATCCGGCGCATCGCCGCTGGCACCATGGCGAGATGACGTTCGGGCTGGTGTATGCCTTTTCCGAACGCTACGTGCTGCCGCTTTCGCACGATGAGGTGGTGCACGGCAAGGGCTCGCTGCTGCAGCGCATGCCGGGCGATGACTGGCAGCGCTTCGCGCAGCTGCGCGCCTATTATGCGTTCATGTGGGCACACCCGGGCAGCAAACTGCTGTTCATGGGGGGCGAATTCGGCCAGGCCGGGGAATGGCGGCATGACCACGCGCTGGACTGGGAGCAGGCCGGACAACCGTTGAACCAGGGGCTCGTGCGACTGGTCAGCGATCTCAATGGCGCGCTGCGCCACCAGCCCGCGTGTCACAGTGACGAGCAGAACGAACAGAGCTTCCAGTGGTCCATCGGCGATGATGCCGCCAACAGCGTGTTTGCCTTCATCCGCCGCGATCCGTCGGGGGCCGCTGCACCGGTGCTGGTGGTCTGCAATCTGACCCCGGTGGTGCGCCATGGCTATCGCATCGGCGTGCCACAGGCGGGAACCTGGCAGGAACTGCTGAACACCGACAGCGGTTGGTATGGCGGTGGCAATGTCGGCAATGGCGGCGCAGTGCCCACCGAGCCGGTACCGCTGCATGGGCAGGCGCAGTCGCTGGTGCTGACCCTGCCGCCACTTGCCACGCTGTATCTGCAGGTCACGGCATGAACGGGCAGGCAGCGCGGCTGGGGGCATGGCCCCTGGCCGATGGGCGCACCCGTTTCCGGTTGTGGGCACCGGCGGCAGCGTCGGCGTCGCTGGTGCTGTGTGGCGAGGACCAGCCCATGCGCGCGGAGGGCGAAGGCCTCTTCGTGGTCGAGGCTGAGGCCCCCGCAGGGACGCCGTACCGGTTTCGTATCGATGACGGGGCACAGGTGCCGGATCCTGCGTCACGCTGGCAGCCCCATGGCGTGGAAGGAGCGAGCGCGGTCCTGCCCGAAGACAACCACGCATGGCTGACGCCCGACTGGCAGGGCAGGCCCTGGAACGAGCTGGTCATCTACGAAGTCCATGTCGGCTGCAGCGGCGGCTTCGATGGCCTGCGTGCGCAGCTGCCCGCACTCGCCGCGATGGGGATCACCGCACTTGAGTTGATGCCGGTGGCGCAGTTTCCGGGGCGCCGCAACTGGGGCTATGACGGCGTTTTCCCCTATGCGCCAGCCGAGGCCTACGGTCGGCCAGAAGCGCTCAAAGCACTGGTCGACGCTGCGCATGGGCAGGGCATGGCGGTATTGCTGGATGTGGTTTACAACCACTTCGGGCCCATGGGCAATCTGCTGGAGCAGTATGCGCCCGCGTTCTTCGACCGTAGCCGCAGCACGCCATGGGGAGGTGCCATCGACTTCGGCCAGCCCGAGGTGCGTCGGTTCTTCATCGACAACGCGTTGATGTGGCTGCACGAGTACCGCTTCGACGGACTGCGGCTGGACGCCGTGCATGCGATTGATTCCGACGCCTTCCTGCAACAGTTGACCGACGAAGTGCACGCCAGCGTGAGCGGTGGACGGCAGGTGCATCTGGTGCTGGAGAACGAGCGCAACCAGGCGCGCTGGCTGCGCGGCGGCTACCAGGCCCAGTGGAATGATGATTATCACAACGCGTTGCATGTTCTGCTGACCGGCGAGCATGAGGGGTACTACGCTGACTATGCCGGCCCGGGCCTGGCGGCGTCGTTGCTGGCGCGTTGCCTGGCCGAAGGATTCGCCTGGCAGGGGCAGCCCACACCGCGTGGCGTGGCCAGGGGCGAGCCCAGTGCGGACCTGCCACCGGCGCGATTCGTGGCGTTCGCGCAGAACCATGATCAGGTGGGCAACCGCGCGTTCGGCGACCGGCTCAGCTCACTGGTGGCTCCCCCGCGTGCACGGCTGGCAACGGCATTGACCGTGCTGATCCCCATGGTGCCGCTCTTGTTCATGGGCGAGCCGTGGCAGGCGCGGACGCCTTTCCTGTTCTTCACCGACTTCCCGCCGCCGCTGGACGACGCCGTGCGCGAGGGCCGGCGGCGCGAGTTCGCCGCGTTTTCCGCGTTCGGCGACGCCGCCGCCCGGGCGCGGATTCCCGACCCGAATGATCCGCAGACCTTTGCCGCGTCGGCGGTGGGCCTGCCGGACGCGAACGACCCCCACGCCCGGGTCACCCTGGACTGGTTCCGTGGCTTGGTGGCGCTGCGCCGCCGCTACCTGCAGCAGGATCTGGAGGCGGCGCAGCCGCTGGGCGCGAGGGTTCTGGCCGATCGCGCGGTGCAGGCCGGCTGGTGCCTGCCGCAAGGGGAATGGTGGGTGGCCTTCAACGTGGGCGATACCCCGGTGCCGCACGCATTGCCTGCAGGAGACTGCGTGCTGGCCGAGGGTCACAGTGATGTGCGCCAGCTCGGGCCAGACAGCTTGCGCGTGCACTGGGTGGTGCGATGAAAGCGACGGCGTCGTTGAAGCAGCAGGCCCAGCGTGCCGGTGTGATGGCCGACTGGGTGGACGTCACGGGTTCGCCGCAGACGGTCGACCCGGGCGTGCTCGCCGAGATCGTGTCGCGCCTGCCGGAGGCCGCCCCGGTGGTTCCGCCGCTGCTCACCGGCGTGGTGGAACGACCGGTCCATATCGCGGGCAGCCGCGACGCTGACGCCGTCTGGGTGGATGACCAGGGGCATGCCTGCGTGGCAACGCCACAGGGTGCCGGCAGCTGGCGCGCGCCTTCGTCGCCGGGTTACTGGCGGTGGGAGCAGGGAGGCCTGCAGCAGGCGGTGGCCGTCGCTCCGCTGCGCGCGTGGTATCCGGCGCAGAACGGGCACGCGCGTGACTGGGGTCTGGCCGCGCAGGTGTACAGCCTGCGACACGCCGGCGACGGCGGCATTGGTGACAGCGCCGGTGCGCTGGACTGGGTGCGGCGTCTGGGCGCGCAGGGCGGCAGTGCACTGGCCTTGAGTCCCATCCATGCCGCCATGCCCATACGATCCGGGCACAGCCCGTACTCGCCTTCGGACCGGCTGGCGTTGGAAGCACTACATGCTGCACCGTTGCAGGTGCTGCCCGAGGCGGCCGCGGCAGTGCGCGGCGCGGACCCGTCGCTGGATGAGGCGCTGGCCGCGCATGAGCGTGCCGAGCGGATCGACTGGCCCGCCGCCGCAGCTGCCAAGCAGGCCTGGATCGACCGGTTGCCAGACTGGCTGCAGCATCACGACCCGGTAAGCTGGCGACAGATCTGCGCGGATATCGTCGCCGATGATCCGTCGCCCGAGGAGCGCCAAGCGGCGTTCGGACGCTGGCTGGCCCGAACCGGCTGGCAGCGCGTGCAGCAGCAGGCGCGTACCGCGCAGTTGCGTATCGGACTGATTGCCGACCTGGCCGTGGGATTTGACCCGGAGGGGGCCGAAGCGCGCCGCAACACCAACGCGGTGCTGCAGGGGCTTGAACTGGGCGCGCCGCCGGATGCCTTCAATCCGCTGGGGCAGAGCTGGGGCATTACCGGTTATGCGCCGCAGGCGCTGGTCGCGCAGGGCTATGCGCCCTTCATTGCCTTGCTGCGCGCGGTGATGGCAGACCGTGGCGGCATCCGCATCGACCACATTCTGGGATTGAACCGGTTGTGGGTGGTGCCGCGCGGGGCCGGTGCGGCGCAGGGTGCGTACCTGCGCTATCCGTTCCAGGACCTGATCAATCTGCTGGTCCTGGAATCGTGGCGGCATGGCTGCATCGTCATCGGCGAAGACCTGGGCGTGGTGCCGCCCGGCATCCGCGACACGCTCGCCGGTCGCGGTATTCTCGGCATCGACGTGCTTGCGTTTAGTCGGGACACGCAGGGCTTCTGGCCGCCGTCACGCTGGCGCAGCACGGCCGTGGCGATGTCCTCCACGCATGACCTGCCGCCCGTGGCAGGCTGGCTGGCCGGACGCGACCTGGACTGGCATGCACAGCTGGGTTGGTCCGATGCCACGGCCGCGCATGCGCTGCGCGACGAACGTGCGCGGCAGGCGGCCGAGCTGCATGCTCTGGCGCGCACCGAGGGCATCGGCTCGGACGATCCGCACAGCGACGCGCTGGCGCTGACCGCGCTGGCTTCGGCACCGCTCGCGCTGCTGCCGCTGGAAGACGCGTTGGGGCTCAGCGAGCAACCGAATCTTCCCGGCACCGTGCACGAACACCCCAACTGGCAGCAGCGCCTGCCAACGGTTGACGATCCGGGACTGGAGCCGCGCCTGAAGCGATTCGCCCGGTTGCGTGGAGGAGAGACCGCATGACGCCCCTGCGCGCGACCCTGCGCCTGCAGCTGCACGCCGGCTTCCCCTTTGCGGCGGCCCAGGCGCAACTGGACTATGCCGCTGGACTGGGCATCAGCCACCTGTATCTGTCGCCCATCGCGCAGGCGGTGCCCGGGTCCACGCATGGTTACGACGGCATCGATCCCGGTCGGGTCAGTGAGGAGCTGGGAGGCGAAGCCGGTTTCGTCGCGCTGGCCCAGGCGGCGCGGGCACGGGGACTGGGCATCATTCTGGACTGGGTGCCGAACCATCTGGCGGCCGACACGCGCAACCCCTGGTGGAACCATGTGCTTACCCATGGTCGCCGTAGTGGCTTTGCCGACTGGTTCGACATCGAATGGGACGCCCCCGGTTGCGAAGGACGGTTGTGGCTGCCGGTGCTGGACCGTCCGCTGGCCAAAGCGGTGGAGGAGGGCGCGCTGCGGGTGATCCGTCACCATGATGCGGTGCTGCTGGAACACCACGGCCAGCACTGGCCGGTGTGCCCGCTCGGACTGCCCGACGCGGCCGACCTCCCCGGATGGATCGAGCGCTGCAATCGCACCCCGGCGCATCTGCACCGTCTGCTGGAACACCAGGCATATCGACTGGCGTGGTGGCGCAGCGGACAGGACCGGATCAACTACCGGCGCTTCTTCGACATCAATGGTCTGGTTGCGCTGAAGGTGGAACGTGCGGATGTGTTCAGCGCGGTGCACGGGCTGCCGTTGCGGCTGGCCCGCGAAGGCTGGATTGACGGCTTGCGGATCGACCACGTCGATGGTCTCGCCAATCCGACCGCTTACCTGCAGCAACTGCGCGCCGCCTTGGACGAGGCGGGGGCCGGGCGTGGCCTGGGGCCGGGAACGCTGACGCTGCATGTGGAGAAGATCCTGGCGGATGGAGAATCGCTCCCGGCGTCGTGGTCCTGCGACGGCACCACCGGTTATGACTTCATGGACCAGGTGAGTGCCGTATTGCATGACGCGTCGGGTCGCGACGCGCTGGAGGCCGCCTGGAACAGCGCCAGTGGTCACGGTCCTGATGCACATGCGAGTGAGCGTCAGGCCCGTGACCTGATCCTGGGCACTTCCCTGCAGGCTGACCTCGACCGTTGCCTGCGCAGCCTGCAACACGGCCAGACCCAGACGCTTCAGGACGGCGACCTTGCGCCGCGCATGCTTGAGCGCGCGGTGCGTGCCGTGCTGCGGCACTTTCCCGTCTACCGCACGTATGGCCTGCACGATGCGCAGGACCGGGGGGTGCTGGAGCAGGCGTGCACTGCGGCCGCCTCTGATCTTGATGGCGGTGGCCAGGCCGCGCTCGGCTGGCTGCGGCAGCGGCTGCTGTCGGCGGCGCACGGTGACGCCGAGCCCGAGCCGGTGGTGCGCCTGGAGCAGCTGTCTGCGCCGCTCAATGCCAAGGCCGTGGAAGACACCACGTTCTATCGCTACGGTCGGCTGATCTCGCGCAACGAGGTCGGCAGCGACCCGGCGCGGCTGGCGTTGTCGGCGAACGATTTCCTGGACCTGGCAGACGCGCGCCGAGCGCGCTTTCCACGCGCACTGCTGGCGGTCGCCACCCACGATCACAAACGGGGGCCGGATGCGCGCATGCGCCTGGCCGTGCTCTCCGCCTGGCCACAGGCATGGCGGGTCGCGCTGGCGCAGTGGCAGGCGCGGTGCCTGCACGCTGGCCACGCCGTGCCGCTGCCCGATGCGCAAGCCTACCTGCTGTGGCAGACGCTGCTGGCGAGCTGGCCGCTGGATATCGAGGTCGAAGGCGAGACGTTTGCCACGCGCGTCCAGCAATGGCTGCGCAAGGCGCTGCGCGAAGCAAAGCAGATCAGCAGCTGGAGCGATCCTGACACGGTGAGGGAAGACGCGGCCTGCGCCTGGGTGCACTGGCTGTGCTGCGACGTACAGGCGCGGCCGCTGCGGGTACAGATGCGCGAGTTCCTGACCCCGGTGGCGGCAGCTGGCGCGCGCTTGTCCCTGGCCCAGCTGGCGTTGCAGCTGACCTGTCCGGGAGTTCCGGACATCTATCAGGGCAGTGAAGGCTGGGATACCAGCCTGGTCGACCCCGACAACCGCCGCCCGGTGGATTACGCGGTCCGCCGCACCTCGCTGGATGATCCGCGGCCGTGGCATGGCCTGCTCAACGACTGGCGTGGGGGTGCACCGAAAGCACGGTTGCTGCGGGAGCTGCTGCAGCTGCGCAGGATGCGGCCTGGGCTGTTCGCGCACGGCACGCTGCATCCGGTCGCGGTGGATCCCCATGCGGACGTGCTGTTGTTTGCACGACGTTGGGAGCGACAGTTCCTGCTGGTCGGCGTGCGCACGCGGCCCGGAAGTCCGCAAGCGTCCTGTGAAAGTCTGGTGGCCCCTGCAGCTGGCGACGAACACGCGCTGCTGCAGGCCTTGCCCCCGGGAAGGTACCGGAACGTGCTGGATGACCGCGCGTGGTCCTGCACGGGCGAGGAAATTTCGATTGCGGACCTGTTCAACGGGTCGCCTGTTGCCGTATGGATTGATGACGTGGAGCGTGATGATGGACGATGAAGAGCGCCGCCAGCGCACGGAGCAGCTGGCGCACCAGATATGGGAGGCCGAAGGCCGGCCGGAGGGACATTCGGAGCGGCATTGGCACATGGCCGAGCGGCTGGTCGCCGCCGAACTGGCGGTGCGTCAGCTGCAGAAGGACGAGGAGGGGAAGCATGGCGCGTCGTGAACCGGTGCAGAGCTCGCGGGTGCGCGAGGGCCGTCCGTATCCACTGGGTGCGACCTGGGACGGACTGGGCGTGAACTTCGCCCTGTACTCGCGGCACGCGACCAAGGTGGAGCTGTGCCTGTTCGACGCCCGCGGGCGCGAACAGGAGCGCATTCCCCTGCCGGAGTACACCGATGAAATCTGGCACGGTTACCTGCCAGACGCGCGTCCTGGGCAGCGCTACGGCTACCGCGTGCATGGGCCGTATGCACCCGATGCAGGGCACCGCTTCAATCCGAACAAGCTGTTGCTGGACCCCTATGCCAAGCAGATCGTGGGTGAGCTTAAATGGGCACCGCATCTGTTCGGTTACACCGTGGGGCATCGCGACGCCGACCTGAGTTTTGACAAGCGAGACAGTGCCAGCTACATGCCCAAGTGTGCGGTGATCGACCCGGCCTTCAGCTGGGGCAACGAGCGCGCTCCTGCGACACCGTGGGAGCGCACCGTGATCTATGAAGGGCATGTGCGTGGGCTGACCATGCAGCATCCTCAGATACCCGAGGCCGACCGGGGCACGTTCTCGGCCCTGCGCAACGACGCGCTGGTGGACCATCTCAAGTACCTGGGGGTGACCGCCATCGAGCTGCTGCCGGTGCATGCCTTCGTCGACGACCAGCACCTTCTGGAGAAGGGGCTGCGCAATTACTGGGGATACAACTCGATCGGTTTCTTCGCGCCGCATCCACGTTATCTGTCGCTGGGCACCGTGGCGGAGTTCAAGCAGATGGTGGCGCGGCTGCACCATGCCGGGCTGGAGGTGATTCTGGACGTGGTCTACAACCACACGGCCGAAGGCAACGAGCTCGGACCGACGTTGTCGTTCAAGGGTATCGACAACGCCAGCTATTACCGGCTGGCCGATGACCGACGCTACTACATCAACGATACCGGCACCGGCAATACGTTCGACCTCACCAATGCCGGCGCGCTGCGCATGGTGATGGATTCGCTGCGCTACTGGGTCACCGAGATGCGCGTGGACGGATTCCGCTTCGACCTGGCGACCATTCTCGGGCGCGAACGGCATGGTTTTGATGCATCCGGCAGCTTCCTCGATGCGGTCCGCCAGGACCCGATTCTGGGACAGGTCAAGCTGATTGCCGAGCCCTGGGATATCGGACCGGGCGGCTACCAGCTGGGCAACTTCGCGCCAGGTTGGGCGGAGTGGAACGACAAGTTCCGTGACACCGTGCGCGGCCTCTGGCGCGGCGATGCGGGTCAACTTGCCGACTTCGCCACGCGGTTCAATGGCTCGTCCGATCTGTTTGACCGCCAGGGGCGGCGGCCTTCGTCCAGTGTCAATTTCATCACCGCCCACGATGGCTTCACCCTGCATGACCTGGTGAGCTACGAGCACAAGCACAACGAGGCCAATGGCGAAGACAACCGCGACGGCCACGAGCACAACCTGTCCAGCAATCACGGCGTGGAGGGGGACACCCAGGAGCCGGGCATTCTTGCCCTGCGCGCGCAGCAGATGCGCAACCTGCTGGCGACGCTGCTGCTGTCGCAGGGCACGCCGATGCTGCTGGCCGGGGACGAGTTCGGGCATAGCCAGCAGGGCAACAACAACGCCTACTGCCAGGACAACGCACTGAGCTGGATCGACTGGGACAAGGCCGCCCAGCCGGCCGCGCAGGCGCAGGCCGCGTTCGTGCGCCGGGTTCTTTCGCTGCGCCGTCGCTATGCACTGCTGCGGCGTAACCGCTTCCTGCGCGGTGAGGTTGACCCGGTACTGGGCGTGAGCGACGTCCGCTGGTGCCGACCCGACGGTCAACCGATGCAGGAGGCCGACTGGCATGACGCCGAGCGCCGGGCACTGGGCATCGGGCTGGACGGGCGCAGCCCGGACAGCGGGCTGCGCGAGCCGGGTCGCCATGTCAGCCTGGCTCTGCTGCTGAATGCCGGAGCGGAGCCGGTGAGGTTTGCAATCGGTGACGACACCCTGAGCTTCCGGAAGGTGCTGCTGCAGACGCCGGAAGCCCCGCTGGAAAGTGACGAGCAGGGTGGGTGGGTGTTGCCAGCGCACAGTCTGTGTCTGCTGGCGGCGTGACGTGGGCAGCGGGGGATTGGGTCGACGCCTCCGTTCCGCGTTCATGCCCCACCGGTCGTTGAACCGTTATCGGCAGTCGACTGACGTGCGACTCTACCGATGCACGCCGTACGTTCCCACGTTCGGATTGTGGCTTTGGTAGAGGCGGTCGCAAGACGCCTGCCGATAACGGTGATCGATGCTTTAACGCATGGACTCCACCGGGCCAACGCCTCCGTTCCACGTTCATGCCCCACAGGGCGTTGAACCGATATCGGCGGTCGACTGTCGTGCGACCCGCGCCACCGTAACCCTGGCGTACCCCATCGATGAACGCGTCGCCACGCGCCGGGGCGTCGAATTGCCGATGCACGCCGTCCGTTCCCACATTCGGATTGTGGCTTTGGTAGAGGCGGTCGCAAGACGCC
>NZ_RHPP01000007.1:26556-62796 GCF_003935715.1 Stenotrophomonas sp. 278
GGGCGTCGAATTGCCGATGCACGCCGTCCGTTCCCACTTTCGGATTGTGGCTTTGGTAGAGGCGGTCGCAAGACGCCTGCCGATAACGGTGATCGGTGCTTTAACGCATGGACTCCACCGGGCGAACGCCTCCGTTCCATGTTGATGCCCCACCGGGCGTTGAACCGTTATCGGCGGTCGACTGTCGTACGACCCGCGCCACCGTAACCCTGGCGTACCCCATCGATAAACGCGTCGCCACGCGCCCGGGCGTCGAATTGCCGATGCACGCCGTCCGTTCCCACTTTCGGATTGTGGCTTTGGTAGAGGCGGTCGCAAGACGCCTGCCGATAACGGTGATCGGTGCTTTAACGCATGGACTCCACCGGGCGAACGCCTCCGTTCCATGTTGATGCCCCACCGGGCGTTGAACCGTTATCGGCGGTCGACTGTCGTACGACCCTACCAGGGCCTGGAGCGAGCCGGGGCGGGTGGGGCGGAAGTTCTGGGACTTTGATAGCATCTGATCATGAAGATCAAGTATCGATTCGTCTTTGAATGGACTGAAGCTCGAAACGCGAGACTTGTATCCCTTGGGCTGAAGGTGGCGCCTGCTGCACCCGAAGTTGGTGAGTTCGCGGTGAGTCATGTCGTTGAGGGCGCGCCAGAATGGACTGAGGTTTGCGACCTGATTCGTATATGGGACGCCTTGGTGTCCGTCACGACCGAATTCACTCCCGCTGAGGTGGATGGCGCTGCTCACTGCGCTCTTCAACTCGTGCATGCCAGCGGGTATCCGCAGCCGGAGGACGATTTCGCATACTTCGAGCAGACTTTCGATATGAGTAAGTGCTGCTCCACGTGTGGCGAAGGCGCAGTGCAAGTGGCCCCCTTCAGAGTCAAACGCACGTTGAAGTGGGGTCGAAATGCGTTCTTGAAGCTCAACTGGGTAGAGGAAGCCTGCTTCATGCAACGACCGGTTTGGGAAGAGCATCTTTCCCGATTTGGAATCGGGGCTCTTCCTGTCGAGCACACCAAGGGGAAAGAACTGGATGACATCATTCAGCTTGATCTCGGTCCT
This sequence comes from Stenotrophomonas sp. 278, assembly GCF_003935715.1. GTDB lineage: Bacteria > Pseudomonadota > Gammaproteobacteria > Xanthomonadales > Xanthomonadaceae > Stenotrophomonas > Stenotrophomonas maltophilia_AH. The sequence goes on from NZ_RHPP01000007.1 coordinate 27,617, forward strand.
GCTGTCCCGCTCGCGATGGGCGAGGGTCATGGTATTCGCTGCGACGTCTGTGGGAGAGAGCGCTTTCCCTGGCACAATCGCGGATTCTTCCCGGCTCCGATTTCTCCGCCTGATCTGCCTTTGTTTCGTAGTGTCCAGCGCTTCGGGGTGGAGAATGCGTGTGCAAACGCGATGATCGTGAGCGCCGAAGTTGTAAAGGTGATCAAGAGCGCCGGCCTGCGCGGTGCTGAGTTGTGGCCCTGTATGCCGCCTGGCTAGTGGTTGGTGGGAATTGGCGCTGTAGCCTGTGGACTGCGCTGGGCCAGCGCCTTCGATCCGTGGTCATGCCCAACCGGGAGTCGTACCGATATCGGCAGTCGACTGTCGTGCGACTGTACCGGAGCACATCACTTTGAACTACGTTGGCACGGTGGCGTTGGTAGAGGCGGTCGCAAGACGCCTGCCGATGACGGCGATCGGTGCCTTAACGCATGGACCCCGCCGGGCCAATGCCTTCGTTCCGCGTTCATGCCCCACCGGTCGTTGAAACGCTATCGGCAGTCGACTGTCGTGCGACCCTACCGATGCACGCCGTACGTTCCCACGTTCGGATTGTGGCTTTGGTAGAGGCGGTCGCAAGACGCCTGCCGATGACGGCGATCGGTGCCTTAACGCATGGACCCCGCCGGGCCAATGCCTTCGTTCCGCGTTCATGCCCCACCGGGCGTTGAACCGTTATCGGCAGTCGACTGTCGTGCGACCCTACCGACGCTCCCTGCGTCGAATGGGTCAGGAGTGACACTTGCCATGCGTGCGCACTCGCGTGCATCCAATTTCGCGGCGTGGCTCGTTTGCGACATCGATCTGTCGGAAACCGCAAATTTCGCAAAATTTTGAGAACGTCGTCTCACGATTTCGTGCCGATTCCGACGCACGTAGGAGCATGTTCAATTTTGTGCGACGCGGCGGAAAAAATAATGGTTTGCTCCACGGCACTCCTGGGCCAAGGTTGGCGCAGGAGCTTCGAACCTCCTGCAAGCGGTAACATTTGATGTCCCTGCGTCGGGAGGGTGGTTAATACAACACCCTCAACAGGGGAAATAGCCACGCCGTCTGCTTGTACGGGTTCGAACCTCCCGACTTACCCCCCTCGCCACCCCGGCGAGGGGCGCTTCTTACAGGGAGACTGTCATGCAGAATCATGGGGCCGACGCGCCCGAACCTGATGTCAACGAAACCGAGCCATACGACGGCTCGCTGATGCGCTTCAGCATCGCCGCACCGATCACCTTGTCCTGCCAGGGCGTGCCGCAGGACGAGCCACCGTCGATGGTGGTGCTGTACGGCTACTGGTTGAACGAGATCGGCTGGCGCGGCGGTGGCACGTTGATGGTGGAAACCGACGCCGGCAAGGTGACGTTGACGCTGGTTGGGCCAGCCAGGAATGTGCTGGCGGTGGACCACAGCAATGTGAAGCGCCGCCTGTTCTTCATCGACATCCACGCGGATCACATCCGCTGAACAGGAGGTTGCGATGGAGCTGGATATCGATCTGCGGCTGTTCGAGGATTTTCAGTGCGCAGCGTGGGATGAGCGCGAGGATGCCATCTGCGTGCTGGAGGAGCTGCTGGAGGCGTATGTAAGGCTGCAATGTCATGCGGCCGAGAATGGGTACCTGCGCCGCATAGGCGTAGCGCATTGTGCGGCGGCGACAGTGCTGCGCCGAGATACCGTGCAGGCGGTACGTTTGGCGCTGGAAGGCAGGGCTGCACCGTGATGCGTCGCCCGAGAAGCCTGCAGGGTGGAGTGCGTTGGTTACCCCGTTCGGTCGGGTACCCGGGTGGACGCAGGTAGGGTCGCACGACAGTCGACCGCCGATAACGGTGTATCGCCCGGTGGGGCATGACCGGGAACGGAGGCGTTGGCCCGGCAGGTTCCATGCGTTAAAGCGCCGATCACCGTTATCGGCAGGCGTCTTGCGACCGCCTCTACCATCGCATCAGCACCGGCGGATCACCAATCGGCCGGTCACCGATCACCGCTTCGACTGCGGCACCCGCCTCAACTTGCTGGTGTCATACCCCAGCGCCTTGATCCGCGCCACGGCGGCCTGGTAATCCGCGTCCGACACCTGCGGCGTGCGCGCCATGTACCACACATGGTCGCGCTTGCTGCGGGCGACTATCGTCTGCGTGTAGCCAGGATCCAGCCAGGAAATGATGTATTCGGCCTGGATCGGCCACACGAACTGCATGCCCCACACCGCGCCGTTACCTTCCTTCTCCACCCGCCCAATCGGATTCATGGTCCGCTTCGGTGCCTGGAAGCTGCCCTTGCGATAGGTGAAGGTGGTCTGGATGCGCCCATCTGATCGCATTGCATAACTCTCGACCGCATCGAACGCCTCGCGTTCGGGGCGCGTGGGAATATGCGCGATCACGTACCAGTCGCCCATGAAGCGCGGTACATCCACCGAATCCATGCGCGGCAGGGTTGGAAGGTCGCGGGCGCTGCAGGCACTGCCCAGCAGCGCGGCGGTGAGCAGGGGAATCAACGTGAAAAGACGCATGGCAGCCTCCTTCAGCGTGGACGGAACAGATAATGCGCCACCAGCCATTGCTGGCCGTTGTCATAGCCGAACAGCTCGGCGCAGGCCATCCAGAACATGCGCCAGCGCTGCCACCACAGTACCGCCGCGTCACCGTAGGTCTGTGTGAGGATCGGCATCAGCTCGGCCCGGGCCGCGTCCTGGTTGGCCAGCCAGTGGTTGGCCGTCTTCTCGTAGTGCGTCCCGTCCACCAGCCAGCGGTCCTGCAGCTGCAGGTCACGCTGGAAGTGCAGCAGGGTGTCGGCTGCAGGCATCAGCCCACCGGTGAAGAAGTGCCGGCCCATCCAGTCGTATTCCCCGGCCGTTTCGAACGGGTACATCAGGGTGCGGTGGGCAAAGATGTGGACGAACAATGCACCGTCTGGCCGCAACCAGCTGGCAATGCGGCCCAGCAAGGCCTCGTAGTTGCGCATGTGCTCGAACATCTCGACCGACACGCAGCGGTCGAATGACGCAGCCGGCATCACCAGCTGGTTCACGTCCCGGGTGAGCACCTGCACGTTGTGCAGCCCACGCAGCATGCACTGCTCCATGATGTGCGTGCGCTGGCTGCGCGAGTTGGACACGGCGGTGATGTGCATGTTGGGAAAGCGCTCGGCCATCCACAGCGTCAGCGAGCCCCAGCCGCAGCCCAGTTCCAGCACATCCTGGCCGTCCGCCAGGCCGGCGCGGGCACCGTACAGGGCGAGCATGGCTTCTTCCGCCTGGGCCAGGGTTTCCCGGCCGGTCGGGTAGTAGCAGCTGCTGTACTTCAGCCGGGGGCCGAGGCAGGCCTTGAAGAAACTGGCAGGCACTTCGTAGTGCTGGCGGTTAGCCTCATCCACATGCAGTGCCAGGGGACTGCCGGAAAGCTCGTTGAGCATGCGCGAGAAACGCTGCTGCTGCGCGTGCGCCCCGCCGGCCAGCTCGTCCTGCAGGCGCTGTTCACACATGCGGCGGATGCCCCAGCGCAGCGCCCGGTCGGGCACCCAGCCGCGCTCGGCCCATCCGGTCAGGCCCAGCTCGACGTCGTGAGGTGCCTGCGGGCTGGCGGTGGCGTTCATGGGCGTTGCTCCGGAGCGTGACGTGGGAACCAGGGGAAGAACATCGGGGTGCTGGCCTGGTAGCGGCGGTAGTCTTCGCCGCGACTGCGCAGCGCCTGCTTCTCGGTGAAAGGCACCCCGCTCAGGTAGCGCAGGAAGATGTACATCAGCACCGGTCCGCTCCAGGCCAGCCACGCCAGCGGCGAGCCCACGGCCAGCAGGACGTAGGTAAACCAGTGCAGCCACTCGAAGAAGTAGTTCGGGTGCCGGCTGTAGCGCCACAGCCCATCGCGGCAGGTGCGGCCCTTGTTGGCCGGGTTTGCCCGGAAGCGCGCCAGCTGGCGATCCGCCAGTGCCTCGCCACCCACGCTGAGCAGCCACACCGCAATCGCAGCGGCGATCCACCCGCTGAAGCCCTCGCGCGGATTGGCGGCCACGGCGGCGAAGGGCAGGGCGAACAGTAGGACCAGCAGCGCCTGGGCCAGGAAGAAGCCGTAGATCTTGCCCTGATGCCCATCCCAATGCTTACGCAGGTACTGATAGCGTCCGTCCTCGGCCTCGTGGCGCACGCGCTGCCACAGGTGCAACGCGAGCCGGCTTCCCCAAAGCCCGCCCAGCACCGCAAGCGCGATGCGCGGCGCGTGCGCCCCTTCACCCAGCCAGGCCAGCAACAGCGCGCCAGCGGCAACGCCCTTCGCCCACAACACGTCGACCACCCCGATGTTCTGGTGCCGTCGCTGCCAGGCCCAGCCCCAGCTCATGATCAGGACGGCGTAGAGCAGCACCCACCACAGTGGTTTCATGACGGCGCTCCTTCCAGCGGTGGACGATAGGCCGGCCGTGCCAGCAACAGGTGCGAAACGCCGATCGAACGTTCCAGGAAGCCACCTTCGCAATACGCCAGGTAGAACTCCCACAGCCGGATGAAGCGTTCGTCGAAGCCCTGTGCGCGCACCATCAGCCGCTGTGCCATGAAGCGCCTGCGCCAGGCGCGCAGGGTAAGTGCGTACGAGTGGCCGAAGTCGAACTGCTGGATCATCTGCAGGTCGCTGGCGCGGGTCTTCGCCTGGGCGATGGCGCTGAGCGAGGGAATGAAGCTGCCCGGGAACACGAAGCGCTTGATGTAATCCACGCTGTGCAGCGCCTGCTCGTAGCGGTGGTCTTCAATGGTGATGGCCTGCAGCAGGGCCAGACCGGTGGGCTTGAGCAGCCGTTGCAGGGTGGCGAAGTAGACCTCCAGGAATTCCGCGCCGATGGCCTCGATCATCTCGATGGACACCAGCTTGTCGTACTGGCCTTCCAGGTCGCGGTAGTCACGCATCAGCACGGTGACCCGGTCCTGCAGGCCGGCGGCCTTGACCCGCTGTCGGGCGAGCGCGTACTGCTCTGCGGAGATGGTCGTGGTGGTGACATGGCAGCCATAGTGCGTGGCCGCATGCACCGCGAAGCCGCCCCAGCCGGTGCCGATCTCCACCACGCGGTCGCCCGGCTGCAAGCGCAGTTGCTGGCAGATGCGGTCCAGCTTGCGGGTGGAGGCCACTTCCAGCGTTTCATCCTCGCTGGCAAACAGCGCCGACGAGTACATCAGGTCGGGGGAGAGGAACAGCGAAAAGAAGTCGTTGCCAAGGTCGTAGTGCGCGGCAATGTTGCGGCGGCTGCCGGCGCGGGTATTGCGGCGCAGCTGATTCCACAGGTTGAGCAGGGCACCGCCCAGGCGCGCCGTCCCGCGTTCCATGCCGTCCAGCAGGTGCCGGTTACGCACCAGCAGCTGCACCAGCCCGACCAGGTTGCTGCACTCCCAGTCGCCATCGATGTAGGACTGGCCAGCGCCCACGCTGCCTTGTGCGGCAACCTTGCGGTAGAACGCCGGGTCGGTGATGGTGACCGTGGCGTGCACGGTGTTGGCGCTGTGTTCGGCCTCGCCCAGGATGACCTCACCCCTTGCGTCCCGTACCCGCAGGCTACCGTGACGCAGCGGTGCAAGTTGCGCCAGCAGGCGGGTGCGCAGAAAGCCTTCGAGCGCGCTCAGGCGCGGGGCGTGGACTCGGGGCGAAACTTGGCTCATGAACGTTTTCCAGAAAGCGTGGGATGGTCGTACACGGGGTTGCGCTTCAGCCACAGCCGCAGCGCCTGCCAGTGGATGGCCGCCACCACCTGAAGTGTCATCAATGGGTAGCACAGCAGCACCTTGGCCAGCCCCGGGCCGTCCAGCGGACGACGCTGCAGCTGCTGCGTGGCATCGAACTGCCGCTCGCCATCGCGCCAGACCTGCATGTGCACGTTGAGGTCGTCGCCCGGCGCAGTGAAGCGCCAGTCGTAGCGGCAGTCCATCTGCATGAACGGCGAAACGTGAAAGGCCTTGTCGAACTGCCAGCGCAGGGCACGCCCGTGCTGCTCGGCCTGGGCGACGGGCAGTACGTAGGCATGGCGCTCCTTCCATGGCGTGTTCGTGATCTCGGCAACCACGCAGTCCAGCTGTTCGCCATCGGGCTGGTAGCAGTAGTAGTAGCTGACCGGATTGAACACATGGCCGCCGTAGCGCAGATGGGTCAGCAGGCGCACCGGCCCGGTCGGGCGGTAGCCGAGCACGCCCGCAGCACGATCGCGCACGGCCTCGGCCAGCGGCTGCTGCGGATCGCCCAGGAAGTCGCTGCGCTTGAACTGCGCGAGGTTTGGACGGTTCACCGACCACAGCCAGCGACGCCTGAACAGCGTAGGCAGCTCATCCAGGTCGATCAGCAGCTGGGCGATCGGGTAGGAGAACGCATGCGCGTGCGGCCGGTGCCGGCGATGCGTGACCTGCCCGACATACAGCGCGCTGGCGCTCATGCGATCGCCACCTCCCACGGCACCTCTTCCTGGCCTGCGGTGGCGGCGCGCAGCGCATCCACAACCCGTCGTGCGCTGCGGATGCCGTCCTCATGGAAGCCCCAGCCCCAATACGCGCCGGCAAACCAGGTGTTGCGCCGGCCCTGCACCTCGGCCCAGCGCGCCTGTGCACGCACGGCCGCGTGGTCGTGAACCGGGTGGGCGTAGTAGCAGCGTTTCAGAATCTTCGAGGGATCGATGTCGGCGGTGCGGTTGAGGGTGACGATCAACGGCGTATCACCGGGCAGGCCCTGCAGGGCATTCATGTAATAGCTGACCGTGCAGGGCGCGCGGGTGTCGTTCGGGATGTGCGCGTTCCACGCCGCCCAGGCCTTGCGGTTGCGGGGCAGCAGGCTGGCGTCGGTGTGCAGCACGGCCTGGTTGGCCTGGTATTGGATGGCCCCCAGTACTTCGTGCTCGACTGGATCGGGATCTTTCAGGATCGCCAGCGCTTCGTCACTGTGGCAGGCAAACACCACATGGTCGAAGCCCTCCACCGTGGTGAGGGTATGGACCAGCGCACCCCACTGCGTGCGCTCCACCCGGTACACCGGGCAGCCGATGCGCTCGCGCACGTGCCAGCGCTTGCGCAGCGCATCGATGTAACGCGCCGAACCGCCGCTGACCACGCGCCAGGTGGGACGCTCGGTCATCTGGAGCATCTGGTGGTTGGCCATGAACTGGACCAGATAGCGCGCTGGAAAATCCAGAATCTGCGCGCTGGGCGAAGACCACAGCGCCGACGCCATTGGCAGCAGATGCTCCTGCACGAAGGCGGGGCGATAGCCGTGGCGGCGCAGGTACTGGCCCAACGTGGGGCCTTCGGGTTCGTCCAGCAGCGCGGGTGCTTCGCGATAGAACCGACGCAGGTCGCGCAGCATGCCCCAGAAGCGAGGTGAAACCAGATTCCGGCGCTGGCAGAACAAACCGTCCAGCGAGGTGGCGTTGTACTCCACGCCACTGCGTTCGCTGTGTACCGAGAAGCTCATGGTGGTAGGTTGCGAGGCTACATCCAGCTCGTCGAACAGCGCGCTGAGCAATGGATAGTGCTGCGGATTGAACACGATGAAACCGGTGTCCACCGCCATCTGCCGGTCCCCAACTTTTACGTCGTGGGTGTGGGTGTGCCCCCCGAGATAATCCTCACCTTCGAACAGGGTGACTTCATGTTCGCCATCCAGCCACCAGGCGGTGGCCAACCCTGCAATGCCCGAACCAATGACCGCGATGCGCATGATCAGTACCTCGCCTTGGTCAGTACCCATTCCGGGATCGGCTTCAGACCGCTGACCAGGCCCAGTGCCGCCATGCCGCGCAGCCCGTACCAGGTGATGTCGACTTCCCACCAGCGGAAGCCCTGCCGAACCGTTCCCGGAAAGAAGTGGTGGTTGTTGTGCCAGCCTTCGCCAAAGGTGAGCAGGGCCAGCCAGAGGTTGTTGCGACTGTCGTCCTGGGTGGGGAAACGGCGCCGGCCAAAACGGTGTGCCAGCGAATTGATGGTGACCGTTGCGTGGAACAGTACAACGGTGGAGATGAAGAAGCCCCACACAAGCAACTGTGCGCCACTGGTGTGCAATGACGGCGCAAAGTGCGCCAATGCTTCACCCAGTACATACAGCGCGACCGCGAGCAGCGCCGGTACGACCGTGTCGAACCGGTCCAGCCAGCGCAGTTCCGGAAAACGTGCCAGGTCGGGAATGCGGCTGAAATCCGTGACGAAGGCTTCACGGGTGAGGAACCAGCCCATGTGGCTGCGCCAGAATCCACCGTGGCGGGGTGAATGCGGGTCCTGCGGCCGGTCGGCGTGGCGATGGTGGTGGCGATGGTGCGCCGCCCACCACAGCGGACCGCGCTGCACGCTGGCCGCACCGATCACGGCGAATGCAAACTGCACCGGGCGTGAGGTAGTGAAAGTTCTATGTGAGAAATAGCGATGATAGAAGCCGGTGATGGCGAACATCCGCAGGGCGTACAGTAAAGCGGCAACGGCTACGGCGGTCCACGACACACCTGCCCAGGCAACGCCCAGACAGCCCAGATGCAGCAGCACGAAGGGCACGGCTCGCAACCAGTCCACACGCCGTGCAGACGCGGCATCCACGCTGGGTTCACCTGACGCGGTGTCAAACCAGCGGCGCACCGTCTGTTGCAGGCGTGAACGACGTGCCGGGGGTGCCGCAGCGGCCATGAAAGCGCTTCCTGTGGAGTGCGTAACTGTTCTACGCACGGCAGCGGCATTTGGATGCATGCGACTTTGGTCTGCATCCAATTGCAGCCACCGTGCGTAGGAAGGTCATCTCCGGCCCTTGACCGCCCCCGCCGCCGATGTACTCTGAGCGCAACAACGCGACCACCTGCTTCGAGACCGCCCGCATGGCGTCAGCTTCGCCACAGCCGACGAGCGACCCCATCAACTGGGCCGGCGACATGGCCGGCGTGGCGCAGTTCCGCGACCGCGAGTGTTTCATGCGTATCTACGACTATTTCATGCCGCGCCTGTGCGTGTATCTGCGCGGCTTGGGCGCACCGGATGGCATCGGCGAGGAACTGGCGCAGGAAAGCCTGCTGCGCTTGTGGCTGCATGCCGACCACTTCAACCCGGCGCAGAGCGCGCTGAGCACCTGGTTGTTCCGCATCGCACGCAACCTGCACATTGACCGGGTGCGCCACGAGCGCGGCTGGGTGCAGGCGCAGGCCGTGGTGGAGCAGGCCGCCGAGCAGGACGTGCCCGAGCGCACCAGCGCCGAGCAGTTTGCCGACGACGCCCGCCTGCGCCAGCGCATCCAGGAGCTGCCGGCGGTGCAGGCACGGCTGGTGCGCATGTCGTATTTCGAAGCCAAGAGCCATGGCGAGATCGCACAGGCGCTGGGTATGCCGCTGGGTACGGTGAAGTCACACCTGCGGCGCGCGTTCCTGCAGCTGCAGTCAAAAGTGGGGGCCGGCTGATGCGTCCGCACCATCATCTGGATGACGCGACCCTCATGAGCCTGGCGGCCGGTGCGTTGTCGGCCCCCTTGGCCGTGGTCGCCAGCGCGCATCTGGAGCGCTGCGCGGAGTGCCGACAACGGCTGCGCGCGGCGGAGGCGATTGGCGCTGCGTTGCTGGAGCAGACCCAGCCGGAAGCTCCTTCAGCAGAGCGCGAGGCGCTGCGCGATGTGATGCTCGCGCGACTGGGAAGTGAGGCGGGTGTGGAGGCGGGCAAGGTTACCGCCTTGCATGCAGCTCCTGCGCCGTTGCGCGACGGCGGTGATCCTGATCGCCTGCCAGCCGCGTTGCAGCCTTACTTTGGAGAGCGGTTGAGCACGGTGCGTTGGAAGTGGATCGGTCCGGGCATGTATTGCACACGCGCCCGCGACATGCCTTCGTTGATCATGCTGAAAATTGCACCGGGCAAGAGCCTGCCGCTGCACAGCCATGGAGGCAGCGAGCTCACCCAGGTGCTGCAGGGGTCGTACAACGACGCGCTGGGCCTGTTCGCGGCCGGCGATGTAGCCGACCTTGACGAAGATGTCGAGCATCAACCGGTGACCGCACCGGGCGTTCCCTGTATCTGTGTTTCCGCATTGGATGCGCCGTTGGTGTTCAGCGGTTGGCTCGCGCGCAAGCTGCAACGATTCGTACAGTTGTAAGGCGGGGGAGACGCCGGAGGAGAGGCGGCACCGGCAGGCAATCAGGTGCCGGTGCCGCCCATTCTTTTCTGATGGTTTACGTATGACACGCATGGCGTGTCACTACAGGTCGGGGTCGCGTAGTGACGCGCCATGCGCGTCAATGCCTCACGCGTTCAACGCCGCCCGAACACGCGTCGCCAGTTCCGAAACCGTAAACGGCTTTCCAATGAGGTGCACATTCTCATCCAGCACCCCCTCATCGACCAGCGCGTTGCGACTGTTGCCGGTGGTAAACAACACCTTCAGATCCGACCGGCGCGCCAGCGCCTGATCCGCCAGCTGCCGCCCGTTGACCTCCGGCATTACCACGTCGGTAAACAGCAGGTCGATGCGGGGATGCATATCCATCAGCTCCAGCGCTGCCGCCGCCCCCTCGGCCGCCAGCACCTGGTAGCCCAGCTCGGTCAACGCTTCCACCGAGAACTGACGCACCAGCGGCTCATCGTCGACCACCAGAATCAGTTCCTGGCCACCACCGGGTAACGGAGCCGTTCGCGGTTCAACCGCAGGCGCCGGCTCGCGCTCGGCCTGCAGCCTGGGCAGGTAGACCTTCACCGTGGTACCCATCCCCACGTCCGAACACAGCTTCACCTGGCCCGCGCTCTGCTGCACGAAGCCATATACCTGCGACAGCCCCAACCCCGTGCCCTGGCCGACATCCTTGGTGGTGTAGAACGGATCGAATGCCTTGGCCAGCACCTCGGGCGGCATGCCGCTGCCGGTGTCGGACACGGCGATCAGCACATACTCGCCCGGGGCCACGCCGGGATGGGTTTCGTCAAAGCTGGACGCAATGGCACAGTTCGAGGTTTCCACCTTCAGCCGCCCGCCACCGGGCATGGCGTCGCGTGCATTCACGGCCAGGTTGAGAATCACGTTCTCCAGCTGGTTGGGGTCGGCATGGGTCCACCACAATCCGCCGGCCAGCACGGTTTCAAGCTGCACGCTGCTGCCGAGCGAGCGCACCAGCAGGTCGCTCATGCCGGCCACCAGCTTGTTGGTGTCAACCGCGGTAGGCTGCAGCGGCTGCTGCCGTGAGAACGCCAATAGGCGCTGGGTCAGCTGGGCCGCGCGCGTGGCGCTGTCCATTGCCATCTCGATGTAGCGTGCGGCGCGCGGATCGCTGCCAGCCAAGCGGGCTTCCAGCAGATCAAGCGGGCCGATCACCGTGGCCAGCATATTGTTGAAGTCGTGCGCGATGCCGCCGGTGAGGTGGCCCACGGCTTCCATCTTCTGGCTCTGGCGCAGGGCCTCTTCCACCCGCAGACGCTCAGCCACTTCCTCGCGGACGCGGCTTTCCAGTTGTTCGTTCAGTTCCTTCAGGCGTGCCTCGGCGGCATAGCGCTCGGACAGGTCGAGCATGGCCCCGATCATCCGTACCGGTTGGCCGTCGGCATTGCGCAGGACCGCGCCGCGGTCGAACACGGTGGCGTAGCTGCCATCAAAGCGCCGGAAGCGGTATTCGTCACTCCAGCTGCTGCCATGGCCTTCAACGACCGCATGAATGTCGCGGTCAATGCGCCCGCGATCATCCGGGTGGATATGGTCGAGCCACCACGCCGCCGTGGTTTCGCTGGTTTCGTGACCGAACAGGCTACCCAGCGCTTCGTTCCAGATCACCTGGCCGTCGCTGATGCGCCAGTCCCAGATCGCATCATTGGTCGCCTGGGCGGCGAGGCGGTAACGCTCCTCGATTTCCCGATGCGCATCCTGGGCGGATTTGCGGTCGGTGATGTCCAGCGAGGTGCCGACCAGCCCGACCACGGCTCCCGCTGCGTCGCGCAGAGGCGACTTGGTGGAGAGCCAATGGGCGCGGCGGCCGTCGGGGAAGCTGACTTCTTCCTCCACCTGTTCGGACTGGCCGCTGCTCATGATGCGCTCGTCGGTCGCCATCACGGCGGCGGCCTGCACGGCGTCGTTCAACAGTTCGGCGTCAGTGCGGCCGACGTACTGGTCTGGCGGCAGCCCGATCAGATCGGTCGTGCCCCGGTTGCCGATCAGAATCCTGCCTTGGCGGTCCTTGGCATACACCACGCCGGGCGCGGCCTCGACGAAAGACCGCAGCAGCTGCTGGGCGTCATCGCGCTCGCGCTCGAAGCGGCGGCGTTCGCTGATGTCGATGATTACGCCCGGGAAGCCGGTCGGGCGTCCACTGGCATCCAGGTCCACCCGGCCGATGCGTTCCAGCCAGTGGTAGCCGCCGTCTTCGCTGCGGGTGCGGTACTGGTGGGCGAAGCGGCCGCCGTGCTGGACGGCGGCGTTGATCGCGGCGGCGAGCCCGGGTCGGTCGTCGGGATGGACCGCGCCCATCACCTCGTTCAGACGCAGCGTGCTGTGGGCGATGTCCGGGTCCAGGCCGAACGCGCGGGCCAGGGCTTCGTCAATGGTGAGGCGGTCGTTGGCGACGTCCCAGAACCAGGTGCCGACAATGGCACCGGCGGCCAGCGCCATGTTGACGCTTTCGGTGGCGCGTTCGCTGCGGGGGTCGGGCGTTTGGGGCGCGGTCAAAGGGAGCTCGAGCTGTTGGGCGGGCGATGCATGGTTCCCGGCGGGTCCAGTGTATTGATGACACGCAGGGCGTGTCACTACGGGCGGGTGGGTTGAAGCCACGCAGGGCGTGGCTCTACCGGGATGCGGCTCTTCGGATAATTGTCGTGGTGATGGGGTGAAGGGGGTGTGTCACCAGCGGTAGAGGGGCAATGCGTGGCCGACTTCGCAGGCCAGCCCGGCGGGTACCTCGACGAAGCCGTCGGTGGCCGCCAGGGTGGTGACATCGGCGTTGCTGCGTGGGGGCAAAGGTTGGGCCAGCATCTCGCCGCCGGGCTCGCGCCGCAGGCGCACGGCCACGAACTGGGTCAGCACGTGCGCGGGGACGGCAGCAGCCAGCCGCACCTGCTCGCAGGCCACCACCGATACACCCATGCCCGAGAGCAACGCCGGGCGCACATAGCGCGCCATGCACACCAGCGCCGAGTACGGATTACCCGGCAGCGCGAAGACCCGCTGCGCGTTCGGCCCTACGCCAAACCACATGGCGCGTCCAGGCTGCTGCGCCACGCCCTGGAAGACGCAGCGTACGCCCACGCTTTCCAGGGTGGTGGGCAGATAGTCGCGCTGTCCCAGGGTGACCCCGCCGGACAGCACCAGCACGTCGTGGCTCTGCAGCAGGCGGGACAGGGTGGCTCCCAGCACGTCCGGATCGTCCGACAACGGCTGCAGGGTGGGAAGGCCCAGACCTGCCGCCTGCAGCGCGGCCATCATGGCCAGGTCGCTGCAGCGCCTGATCCGCGCGGGATGCAGCGGTGCGGCGACGTCCAGCAGCGCATCGCCGGTGGTGACGATGGCCACGGTGGGCAGCCGCACCGTGTTCACCGTGGCCACGCCGTTGGCCGCCAGCACGGCCATCTGCGGTGGTCCTATGCGGACGCCGGCTTCCAGCACGACCGCGTCGCCTGGGCAGTCCGCGCCCTGGCGATGGATGAACTGCCCGCGGCTGGGGCTGGCGGCCGGGGCCAGGCTGTAGCCCTGTGCATTGCGCACCAGATGCTCGATCGGAATCACGCAGTCACAGCCGTCCGGCAGCAGCGCGCCGCTGGCGACTTCGATGCAGGTATCGGCTTCCCTGAGTGCCTGGCCGTAGCCGCCGGGGGTCTGCGCACCGGCTACACGCAGCACGGCGGGCATCACCGGCAACCAGCGCGTGGCGATGCCGTCCATGGTGACGCGGTCGAACGGCGGGTGCGCGCGCTCGGCCATGACCTCGTCGGCCAGCACCCGGCCCACTGCTTCAGGCAGCGGCACCGATTCGTTGGCGCGAACACGGGGTTGTGCATGTACGGCGTGGGTGGCTTCATCCACGCTGATCAGTGACTGCATCGCCGATCACCCCACCTTGGAGTGAGCCAGAGATACCTTGTGCGATGTGAGCGTGAGTTGATGAAACGGCCTTCACACGGCCGGAAAATACAGCTCCACGCACGTTCCGTGACCGGGTTCACTGATCAGGCGGGTGAAGCCATCCGACTGTGCGGTGAAGCCGAATACCTGGCTGAGGCCCAGTCCACTGCCTTTGCCGATGGGCTTGGTGGTGAAGAATGGTTCGAACACGCGTGCCTGCTGTTCTTGCGGAATGCCGGGGCCGTTGTCGTGCACTGACAACCGCACGAAGGCCGTTGGGGGCTGCTCGGGCCGGGCCGGGTCCTGGGTGAACTGCAGGGCGGTGTGGATGCAGATGTGCCCGGCCTCGTTCATTGCATCGCGGCTGTTGCAGACCAGGTTCAACACAGCGGTTTCCAGCTGGGTGCGGTCAACGGAGCAGTGCGGCAAGTCGTCGGCCAGGTCCAGTTCCAGCGTGATGGCATCGCCGGCGGAACGGCGCAGCACGCCTTCGCATTCGCGCATCACAGCGCTCAGGTCCAGGCGCTCCGGGGCCAGCGCCTGGCCGCGGGCGAAGCTGAGCAGCTGCCGGGTGAGCAGGGCACCGCGCTCGGCCGCGCGCAGGGTGGTATCGACCAGCTTGGCCGACCCTTCGTCCTGCACCTTGGCCCCCAGCAGATCCTGGCAGTTGATGATGACGGTCAGCAGGTTGTTGAAATCGTGGGCCATGCCCAGGGTGAACTTGCCGATGGCCTCCAGCTTCTGTGCCTGCAGCAGGTTGGTCTGGGCTTCCTGCAGACGCTGCTGGGCCACGTGTCGTTCGGTGACGTCACGGGTGACCTTGGCGTAGCCGATCAGCTCCCCGTCCACCCGGATCGGGTCGATCACCACGCTGGCGCGGAAGCGCGAGCCATCCTTGCGCACGCGCCAGCCTTCACCCACATAGCGGCCTTCCTGGGCAGCGGTGCGCAGGTTGCGTTCGGGGAGGCCGGCCTCGACGTCTTCCGGCAGATAGAAGCGGGAGAAGTTGGTGCCCACCACTTCGCGGGCCGTGTAGCCCTTGATGCGGCGCCCACCCGGATTCCACGTGCGGATGACCCCCTGGGTGTCGAGCATGTAAATGGCGTAGTCGGTGACCGAGTTCAGCAGCAGTGAAAACTGCCGTGCCTCGTCGTTCAACAGGTCGTTTGTGCGCTCTTCGAGCAAGGCGTTGTCCTCCCCAGGCCTTGGTTGGACAGTAAAGCAGCCCGGGCGGCGGGTCTACGGGCAAGCGGAGTGGAACCGGGATATTTGCCGTATCCGCGCATCGATTCGGTGAGTTCTGCCTATTCAGCTTCGTCCTGTGGGTCACGACCCGTGCCGATCATTGATATCGGCAGTCGTCTGTCGACCGACTCTACCAATCGCCAGCATTCGTAGTCACGCGTCATGCGCGTGATCCATGAACCCCGAACCCCGAACCCATCACCGCGTTCGCGATACCCGCTTCCGATATTCGCCCACGTTGTCGCCGCGAATTCGCCTTTCCTGCGTCCCGTTATTGGTCGCCACTTTGCGCTCGTCGCCCGTCACCGGCTTTGCCTCCACCAGCGTCTCACGCTCGAACGCATGCGACTTGTCGGTATTGCGATAGTACCGGTACAGCGCCCAGTACAACCCGGTGGCGGCCGCAGGGCCGGCCGCCAACAACCAGAGACCACTATCGTCACTCATGCGCTTGCTACCAGTAGGGCGATGACCAGGGCTTCCACGATCGTGCCGGTGGTCAGCGCGGCCAGCAGCAGCTTCCACTGCTGCACCGGCACGCTGCCCATGGTTTCACCGGTACGGCCATTGACCGCGATGTAGTGCAGCATGCCGCCGTTGCGGCCGGGCTGGTGGTAGGAATACAACCAGACCGGCAGGTACATGGAGACCCAGCGGGTGCCGTGCACTTCCAGCTGCTCCTGCTCCCACCGCACGCCACGGTTGTAACGACGCACCGAGCTGTGCACCTCCGATCGGGCGATGGACAGCAGCTGGTCTTCCAGCCGCGGCATCATCTTTTCCACGTCCAAGTCGCGCTTCTCCGATGAGACGCCGAGCAGGTAGGACGCGTTCCACTTCACGGCGTTCTTGGTGTCGAACGGCAGGATGGTATTGATGATGTTGTTGGTGTTGACGTTGATGTCCAGGTTGCCGCGCTGGGCGGAGGACTCCAGCGGCAGGTCGTCCACGGTGAAATCGACCTGGCGGTCCACCTGGTACACATCGGCGTCGTAGTAGGTCTTTTTCTTGTCGCCGCTGCCCACGGTGTATTCGCGGGTCTGGATCTCGCCCTTGCCAGACACAGCCGCGCTGACATTGCTGTCCACGATCATGTACGGCATGTACACACCGACCACGTTTTCCGGGGTGAACTGATCCTTGAACGCCTTCAACGCAAACAGCCGCCGCTTGTCCACGAACTGGCGAATGCGGGCGACCGCGTCGTCCTTGCTGATCCGGAACGGCAACACCGCATCGGGCACGGCACCGTTTGAGACCTGTTCGTTCACGCCGAATACGTGACGGCACCAGTGGCAGCGGGCGGTCATGCTGCTTTCGGTGTTGATGGTCACTTCGGCACCGCAGCCGGTGCACTTGAAGCTCATCAGCGCCGCCGTGCCCGCGTCGATGTTGCGGGCACCGCTGGCGATGTTCGTGCCACGAAGCTGGTCCAGGCCGTCGCCCAGGCCAAACGCCTCTTCCACGCGGTCACCATGCCACTGGTGCCGGCAGTACTGGCAGACCAGCACATCGGTGCCGATCTTCAGGCGCACGTCGCTGGAGCCGCACTTCGGGCAGCGGTTGACGCCGTCCTTCAGTTCCGTGGCCGAGGTGTCCAGCGCATCGGGATCGGGCGCTTCAATCTCGGCCCGGATCGGGTCGGGCAGGGTGGCCGGGTCGAGCGGGAAGCTGCCGGGCAGGGGCGGAACGTCCTGCGGCGAACCGGGGCCGTCCAGCGTGGCCTTGGGCAACGGCGGCGGCACCGGCGGCAGCGGTGGCGGGGTGTTTCCTGGCTGGGTCATGGCGGGCCTTGCGTCTTACAGGCCCAGCGCCTTGGCCTTGGCAGCGTCGTAATCGGCCTGGGTGATGAGCCCCAGGTCGAGCATTTCCTTGGCCTTCTTGAGCTTGGCCACGGTGTCATCCACCGGCGCGGCGGCCGGCGTGGCCGGCTGCTGCAGGTTGCCCACGCCCATCATGCCGCTGGCCATGCCAATGCCCATCAGGCCGGCGGCACCGCCGTTCTCACCGGCCGACTGGATGCCTTGGGCAACGCTGGCCTGCAGATTGGAATTGCCACGGCTGCCGGCCAGCGCGTCGGCGCGCTGCACGGTCTTGAGCAGTTCGCGGGTGTTGGCGTCGTACTCGATGGAGACGATGGCAGTCTTGACGATGGCCAGGCCCCGGTCGGACTTCCACTGGTAGCCCTGTTCGACCGCCGCCGACAAGCTCTGGGCGAAGCCCAGCGAGTCCTGTTGCAGCTTGGTGATGCGGTTGCCCTTGGCCGGGTCGTTGCTGTACAGGCTGAACGCCGGAGCCAGCGAGCTGACCACTTCATTGAACAGCTGGTTGGCGGCAGCGTTGTCCATGTCGGTGAAGTCGAACACCTTGCCCTGCTGCAGGTAGGCGGCGGGCACGAAGTGCTTCACGAACAGGATGGGGTCTTCGATCTTCAGCGTGTAGGAGCCACGCGTGACCGCGCCAACCTGGGTATTGAGGAAGGCGTCGTCCCAATAGATTTCCGACTGGGTACCGAAGCGGTTGTCGGGCAGTTCTTTCAGCGAAACGAAGAACGCCGCCTGCTGCGCGCCGGGCTGGCCGCCGAACTTGAAGCGCTCCCAGCTCTGCTTGATCAGCGGGGTGACAAGGCCGTCGCCGGCGAAGATGGACTGCGAATTCAGGTCGTCCGAGCGCCACTCGTAGCCGCCGGCCTCGGCGACAAAGGCGGTGATCGCCCCGTCCTGCATGAGCAGCAGGCCGTACCCTTCGGGCACGACGATCTTCGAGCCGTTGCTGATGATGTTGGACGAGCTGCTGGTGTTGGAGCCGCGGCCGGCATTGGTGCCGCGCGGGACGGCGGCGAACAGCGCGGCCGTGGACGGCAGGCCGTTGGGCACCGTGTAGAAATCCTTCCACTGGTCGGCCAGAACACCGCCGACTGCACCCTTTACCGCCTGGATCAGACCCATGACCGTTCCTTGTGATTGCTGGATGGCCGGACTATAGCAGGCAGGTGGGGTGGGGATGGGGACTCTGGGTTCCGGGGCGCTTGGGGCGGTCGGGGGTAGAGTCGGTCGATAGACGACTGCCGTGGACGGTGCAACGTTCTTTGACGCATGACGTTGGATCGAGGTGGATGCCGGCGCTGCGCCGGCATCTCTGTTTCGTTCGATTGCAATGCGTTACCGGGCGTTGGGGATTTCAGGGCAGTCGTCTTGCGACCGACTCTACCCGGATACGTTTCGTGGTCATTCGATAATCGGAGCGTTTCTACCTCCGGATCGATCAGCCCGGCAGGGTGCACTTCATCTTGCCGTCTACGTAGTACGGCTTCGGCACATCCGGGTTTTCGCTGGTCTTCTCGAACACCACCTCGAACGACTTGGCGTCGGCAGTGCCCTTGCGCTCGGTGCAGGCATCCTGCAGCTTCTTCTTTACCGCGGTAATGCCCGCGTCACGATTGGCCCCTTCGGCGCTGTTGGTCAGGTTGACGGCTTCGGCGAAGGCCAGCGGGCTGGCACCCAGCAGACAGGCGGCGAACAGGGCGGCGTGCAGCTTTTTCATGCTTACTCCTTGCAATGCGGATAAGGCGCGTGAATTCCGGCGCGGGCACAGCATAGGCAAGTGGCGTTAAGGTTCCGTGGCGGGCGCGGCGCAGGCGCTATCATCTTGTGCTGTGTCGTCGTATCCGGAAGTTGCTTGTGACCCAGCCCATGCCCGTGGACCGCATCAGCCTTACCACGCTGCGTCTGTTCGTGGCGGTGGTGGAGGAAGGCTCGCTGTCCAAGGCGGCCGAACGCGAATCCATTGCCACGTCGGCCGCCAGCCGGCGCTTGAACGACCTGGAAAGCGGCCTGGATGTCGTGCTGTTCACCCGCAACAGCCGCGGCATGCAGCTCACGCTGGCCGGCGAAAGCCTGCTGCAGCACGCGCGCCGCATGCTGCTGGCGGCTTCGGCGTTATCCAGCGAGTTGCTGGAGTACCGGCGGGGTATCCGGGGGCACATCCGCATGCTGGCCAACCTCTCGGCCATCGTGGCGTACCTGCCGGAAGCGCTGGAGGCGTTTTTCCTGGAACACCCGGACCTGCGCATCGAACTGGAAGAACGGCCCACGCCGGGTGTGGTGCGCGGCATCCAGGAAGGCTGGGCGGAAATCGGCGTCTGTTCCGGCGACAGTGAGCTGGGTGACCTGGCGGTGCTGCCGTTCCGGCGCGACCGGCTGGTGATGCTGATGCGCCCGGACCATCCACTTGCCGGGCAGGGCCCGATTGCATTCGCCGACACGCTGCCGTACGACCAGGTGGCGCTGCACGCGGAAAGCTCGATCTTCACTCGATCGCAGATTGCCGCACGTGATGCAGGGCGCTCGCTGCGGCGACGCATCCATGTGCCGGGCTTCGACGCCATCTGTCGCACGGTGCAGGCGGGCCTGGGCATCGGGCTGGTGCCCGAGCCGGTGTTCGAGTTGTTCGGTCGCTCGATGAAGCTGCACTTCGAACCACTCACCGACACCTGGGCGGAAAGAGAGCTGAAACTGGTCTACCGCAACGGACGCGCCCTCTCCACGGCCGCGCAGCAGCTGCTGGACCATCTTCGACCAAAGGATTAGGCGTTCGCCAAACGCGAACGCCGTTTCGCGAATGAGGTCTGGCGCAACCGTGTGAAGGCTGGCTACCCTGCGCTGCATTGTCGCAGGAGGGAGTCAGGATGCCAGGTCCGTTGCAGGGCATTCGTGTTGTTGAATTCGGGACGCTGATTGCCGCGCCGTTCGCCGCGCGCCTGTTTGCCGAATTCGGAGCCGAAGTGATCAAGGTGGAGTCGCCGGAAGGGGGCGACCCGCTGCGCAAGTGGCGCAAGCTGCATGGCGACACCTCGCTGTGGTGGTCGCTGCAGGCGCGCAACAAGAAATCCGTGGTGCTGGACCTGAAGTCTGCTGACGGGGCCGATGCGGCACGCCAGCTGGCCGCCAGCGCCGACGTGGTGATCGAAAACTTCCGCCCCGGCGGCCTGGAAAAGCTGGGATTGGGCTGGGACGCGCTGTCGGCGATGAACCCGAACCTGATCATGGTGCGCATCTCGGGTTACGGCCAGACCGGCCCCTACCGCGACCGCCCCGGTTTCGGCGCGATTGGCGAAGCCATGGGCGGCATCCGTTACACCACCGGTGACCCGAGCACGCCGCCGGCGCGCGTGGGTGTCAGCCTGGGCGACTCACTGGCCTCGCTGCACGGCGTGATGGGCGCGCTGATGGCGCTGCTGCGGGTGAAAACCGGGCAGGGCGGCGGCCAGGTGGTGGACGTTTCGCTGGTTGAAAGCGTGTTCAACCTGATGGAAAGCCTGGTGCCGGAATATGCGATGTTCGGCGAGGTGCGTGAGCGCACCGGCGGTGCATTGCCGGGCATCAGTCCTTCCAATACGTATCCCACCGCAGATGGTGCGTTCGTGGTTATCGCGGGCAACAGCGACCCGATCTTCCGGCGCCTGATGCGCGCCATTGGCCGTGATGACCTGGCCGACGATCCCGCGCTGGCCCGAAATCCCGGTCGTGTAGCGCGCAATGCGGAACTGGATGCGGCGATCACCCACTGGACCAGCGGCCGCAACATTGATGCCGTGCTGGAAGCGCTGGACCTGGCCGATGTGCCGGCCGGGCGCATCTACTCCGCTGCCGACATCGTCGCCGACCCGCATTACCAGGCGCGCGGCATGTTGTTGAACACCACATTGCCTGACGGACAGCCGATCACCCTGCCAGGCATCGTGCCCACGCTTTCGGAAACCCCCGGCGAAATGCGCTGGACCGGGCCGGCGCTGGGCGAACACACCGCGCAGGTGCTTACCGATCTCGGCCTGGCTGCCGATGCGATCGCCCGGATCACGGCGAGGGAGAAGTAAACATGACTACAACCCGTCCCTTGGTCGTGCAGGAAGTCTGCCTGCGCGACGGGCTGCAGATCGAACCGGTGTTCGTGCCGACCGCCGAGAAGATCCGCTTGGGCAATGCCTTCGGCGAACTGGGTTTTGCACGTGTCGAGGTGAGCAGTTTCGTCTCGCCGAAGGCCGTCCCGGCGCTGGCCGATGCCGCCGAGGTGTTCGCGGGCCTGCAGCGTGCCGCTGGCACGGTGTATGTCGCGTTGGTGCCGAACCTGAAAGGCGCGGAGCGTGCGCTGGCAGCCGGTGCCGATGAACTGAACCTGGTCATGTCGGCGGGCGAAACCCACAACCTGGCCAACATGCGCATGACCGCTGAGCAGAGCTTTGCCGGCTTCGTGCAGATCGCCGCGCTGAACAACAGTTCCAAGCTGCTCAACGGCACGGTGGCCACCGCATTTGGTTGCCCATTCGAAGGGGCGCAGGCACCGGCAAAGGTGCTGGACATCATGCGCCGGTATCTGGATCTGGGCTGCGCAGGGATCACCCTGGCTGACACCACCGGCATGGCCAATCCGCGCCAGGTGGCACGACTGGTCGAGCAGGCGCTGGAATTGGTGTCGCCGGCACGGCTGACCCTGCATTTCCATGACACGCGCGGGCTCGGCCTGGCCAACGTGGTGGCGGCGTATGACGCCGGTGCGCAGCGTTTCGATGCCTCGCTGGGGGGACTGGGCGGGTGCCCGTTCGCGCCGGGGGCGTCCGGCAACATCTGTACTGAAGACCTGGTGGCCATGTGCGAGGAGATGGGCATCCCCACTGGTCTGGATCTGCTGCGGCTGATCGAACTCTCAAAAACGCTGCCGGCACTGGTCGGCCACGAAACCTCCGGCCAGGTCGCCAAGGCCGGCCGGGTAGGCGACCTGCATCCGGCTCCGCCGGGCCTGCGCGCCGCCTGATCATTCCGCGCGCCGGTGCAGGTTGCGCCGGCGTGCGCTTCAACCAGCTTTGTATTCCTGGGAGGGAATCATGCACGAGTGGTTTGTGCTGGCGAACGCCATGTTCGCCATTCTGTTGATCGTTCTGCTGATCATCTATTTCAAGGTCAACCCGATGATCGCGCTGGTCGCCGGGCCGCTGTACCTGGGCCTGAGCTCCGGGCTGGGCTTTGCCGAGACCATCAAGGCCATCACCGAAGGGTTTGGCGATCTGATGGGCAAGATCGGCCTGCTGATCGGCTTCGGGGTGATGATCGGGGCGTTCCTGCATCGAATGGGCGCGTTCCAGCAGGTGGTGCGGCTGCTGGTGAAGACCTTCAAGCCCAGGCAGATGCCGTACGCGTTCGCGACCATCCTGACGGTGATCTTCCCGCCGATCTACACCGACGTGCTGCTGCTGATGTCCGCGCCGCTGGCACGGGCAACGGCGCGTCGCATGGGGGGCGATGCGCTGCCGAAGATGGCCGCGGCGGTGGGTGTGGGCATCTACATGGCGCTGACCATGGTGGTGCCGGGCGTGGCCGCGCTGGCGCTGTCGGCGGTGCTCGACGTGGAACTGGGCACCATGCTGCTGGTGGGGCTGGCGATTGCCATTCCGACCGTGTTCCTGACTCTGTGGGGCTTCCACTGGCTGCTGCATCGCGGCTTCTGGAAGCCGGAAACCGACGAACTGCCGGAAGAGGAACAGCCGGCGGTGATTGCCGCTGATGCAACCGCTGAAGGCAACGCGGTGCCGCTGAAGCTCTCGCTGCTGCCGATCATCGTGCCGATGCTGATGATCGCGCTGGGTGCGGTGGATCGCGTGATGGGCTGGGATGCGCCGGTGCTGGAAGCCATTGGCAATTCCACCTTTGCATTGTTCTGCGGCCTGGCGCTGGCCTTCTTCATTGCCCGCTTCACGATTCCGGCGAAGGACCGCAGCGGCGCGGTGACCGATGCGTTCAAGGAAAGCGGCCAGATCCTGCTGCTGACCGGGGTCGCCGGCTCCCTGTCTGCGGTGGTGGCGACGACTGGCATGGGCGACATCCTGTCGGGCTACTTCACTGCCAACACTGCGGCACCGCTGCTGCTGGTGTGGCTGGTGGCGGCGATTCTGCACATTGCGATCGGCTCGGTCTCGGCCTCGGCGATCACCGCGGCCAGCCTGCTGGCACCGGCCCTGCATTCGCTGGACGTTCCGCCAGTGCTGGTGGCGCTGGCCGCCGGTTCGGGCTCGTTGTTCCTGGTGCACGTCACCAGCAATACCTTCTGGCTGATGCAGACCACGATGGGCATGACCCTGCGTGGCACGTTGAAGACGCTGAGCCTGCCGTTGTCGATGGCTTCGGTGGTGTCGCTGGTGCTGATCCTCATTGCCAGCGCGATCTTCTAAGGAGTTCAAACATGCGTAACGTACAGATTTCGTTGCTGGCGGCTGCGTGCCTGGCCAGTGGCACGGCGCTGGCCGAAGATGCGCCGCAGGGCTTCTTCAAAGGGGCCGAGGTTGACCTGACCGCCACCAATTTCTACTACAACCGCGATTTCCGCAGCGGCAGCGGGCAGGGTAAGCGCGAGGAATGGGCGCAGGGTCTGATGATTGACGCCCGCAGCGGCTACACGCCCGGTGTGGTGGGTTTCGGCCTGGACCTGTTGGGGCTGGGCGACCTGAAGCTGGACGGCAGTGATGCCGAGGTCGGCACCGGCATCCTGCCGTATGACGAAGACGGTGCGCGCACCACCTTCGGGCGCGTGGCGATCACCGGCAAGGCCAAGGCCGGTCCGGCTGAGCTGCGGGTGGGCAGTCACATCACCTCCGACCTGACCTTGAAGTCGAACACCAGCCGTCTGCTGCCGCAGACCTTCGAAGGCGCATCGCTCGGGGCCGCCTTCAGCAATGGGCTGGAGCTGGGTTACAAGCGCTTTGACCGCAGCTGGTACCGGGATGGCGTGGATCGGGTGCATCTGACCATCACCAACAAGGATCGTCGCTTCAGCGGAACGCCGGACTCGGATCATCTGGACCTGTTCGCCGCTGGCTGGAAGGTCAACGACCAGTTGAAGCTGCGGATCGAACATGCGGAACTGCAGGACATCTACCGCCAGCAGGTGGCCTCGGTGGCGTATCGCCAGCCATTGCCAATCGGTCGCCTCGACACCGAGCTGCGCTACTACGTCTCCGACGATGTGGGGCAGGCCCTGGCGGGTGTGGTCGACAACCGCGCGGTGAACGCGCTGGTGGCGTGGAACGTGAACGGCCAGGAATTCGCAGTTGCCTATCAGGACATGAGCGGCGACAGCGCGATGCCTTTCGTCGGTGGCACGGATGGCAATGTGTTCAACTGGACCTTCATCAACGATTTCATGGAGCGCGACGAGCGCAGCTGGCAGGCGCGTTATCAGTTGGATGGCAAGCGCATCGGGGTTCCGGGTCTGAAGTTCCTCGTGCGCTACGTGAAGGGTGACAATGCGCGCCCGAACACTTTTGCAGGTGAAGGCAGGCAGTGGCAGCGCGATTTCGAGATCGGCTACACCTTCCAGAGCGAGGCGCTGAAGGACTTCTCGATTCGTTGGCGGAATGGGTTCTTCCGTTCGAACTATCAGCGCGATGCCGAGGAGAACCGCTTTATGCTGGTGTATTCCACGTCGCTTTGACGTGGGGCTCGCGCCTCCGTAGAGCGGGGCTTGCCCCGCTGCTTTTCGCGATGCCGCCGAAAGCAGCCGGGCAAGCCCGGCTCTACAACACCGCCGCGCCCCAAGTATGTCGGTGTGCGCCAACACGGTCGCGCCCGAAGCATGTGTCAATCATTTGACACATGGAGTGGCGACCGCGGTTTATACTCGGATCGTCTGTAGCAAATGGAAGTGACATGAACGACCCTACACGGAAGGAGGGCGCGTCCGTTGACGCAGCCGCGCGCAACGCCGCCGACGTAGCCTTCGATCCGACCTACACCTCCTCCAACGTCGAAGTGCATGGCAAGGCCGGTCGCACTTCGGTCAGCGCCACGCCTGGCGACGGCGGCCTCAAGGTCACCCAGGAAGCGCGCCAGCAAGGCGCAGGTCCAGCAGGGGGACCATTCCGTGCCACCACGCTGGGTGCAAGTGAACGCACAGCCGATGGCCGGGTGAGTTACCAGCTGGAGATGGAGACCGTTGCCGGTCAGCGCCAGAAGAGCGGCATCGGCGAATCGACCCAGACTGAAGGCCTGCGTGGTCGTTACCGGGTGAGCCTGCCCGAGGGCAATGGCTCCGATCCGACCCGAATCAACCCGTTCGATCCGCAGACGATCCCCAAGGGGGGAAGTGTCACGCTGGACGCGCAGTCGTTCAGTGGCACCGCGATGTCCGGCACGTTCCGCCACATCGCCGCCGAGCACAAGCTGACCGAAGCCGAAGGTGCCAGCTTCCGCGTGGATCGGCTGGATGACGGCCGGGTGCGCGTCACCACCGGCCCCAACCAGGCCGTGGAAGCGTTCAATGGGCTCGGCTTCTCGGCCAGGGGCGTGACCGCGATCGCGGGGCGGCAGGATGCGCTGGGCCAATCCAGCGTACGTACCGCCACTTTTGAACTGGGTGATGCGGACGGTCGCACGGCCTATCAGCAGTTCGTGGCCAATGGCTCGCTTGACGCGAACACACCCGGCATGACGGACGTGGCCACGGTGGAGCGGTTGGGCATGAGTTCGCAGGCGCGCCTGAAGGTGGACGTGGGTTCCGCGTTTGGGGTCGATCTGGCCGGCGCGCGCAACAGTGGCGATGTCACCCAGGTGCGCCGCGACGATGGCAGCTACACAGAACTGCGCAACGTGCACTACAGCGGCAACCTGCCGGTGACCCGGGTCAGTGCCTATGGTAGCGACGGTCAGGAGCTCCGCGACCAACGCCGCTACGAGTTCACCTTTGACCTGCGTGAGCATGAGCAGGGTGAGCAGGTCGCCGGCCTGCTCAATGCCGCGCTGTCGGGTGATACCAGTCGTGCGCTGCGAGGTCCGGTCCGCGAAGGCGAGATCAACACGGTCAGCTTCACTGAAGACCAGATGCGCGCGATGATGGAACGCACCCAGCAGATGGTGCGGGACAGCCCGAATCTCGACACGCGCTGGCACCTGCTGGCCGAAGACGGACGTGGCGCTGCGCAGACCGACGTGGATGCCTTCGCGGCATCGTTGGCGCGCAACCAGGGTCAATCCGAATATGGCATGGCCGAGAAGATGTTCCGGATTGCCACTGCGGACAAGCAGGTGGGCGCGCAGAAGATCGACGCCACGGTGGACGGCGCGCACCTGCGTGACCTTCCGCCTCCCTCACCTCTGCTGCCGGCGAATGATCCGCGCCAGGCCAGCAGTGCTGATCATCCATTGTGGCTGCAAAGCCATGGGGCGGTGAATCGTCTGGATGCTGCCATGGGGCGTGAGCCGGACCAAAGCAGTGAACGCCTGGGCATGGCGCTGCTGGTGGCCGCGAAGGACAAAGGCATGTGCCGCATTGATGAGGCCGTGCTGAGTGAAGATGCGCGATACGCGTTCGCGGTGCAGGGGCAGCCGCATGCGGCCGACCGACAGATTGCGCGAACCGAAACCGCGCAGGCGGTAGCGACGCCTGTCGAGAAGCAGCTTGAGACACTGGAGAGCGTGAATCAGCGGATTGCGGACAGTGTGCAGAGCCAGCAGCAGGAGCAGGTGCAGGAGCAGGTGGTGTCGCGTTCAATGGGCCGCTGACACCTTCCGTGCTGACGCGCATGGCGCGTCACTACCGGTGGTGAAGCAGAAGGGGTCGCGCGAGCGACCCCTTCTGATTACAGATCAGCGCACGCGGTCCAGGAACTGGCGGTGGCGTTCGTACTGGTCCAGCACATCGTGGATCAGCTGCACCTGGGTCCAGCCCATCACGTCGTAGTCCTGGCCGCCCTCGCGCAGATAGACCTCGGCACGGTAGTACTGGGTGCCTTCCTTTACCGGCCGGCGCGGGTCCTGCAGGGCGAAGGTGGGTGCCGCATAGGGTTGCGGCCTCACGCTGTAGAAGAAGTCCATTTCCTCACCGTGGCCGACCTGCAGCCACGCGCGACCGTCCTCGCCATGGGTGACCTGCACCGGCAGGTCCTGCTTGCGCAGCTCCGCCGCCACGTCCTCCAGGGCTGGCACCACTTTCTGCTGGATGAAGCCAGTAACTTCAACCTTGAGCGGGTTATGCGCCAGCAGCTTCAAGCGCTGCTTCCAGTCGTCGCTCGTGCCCGGCAGGATGCGCGCGTCACGCAGGATGGAGCGCTTGGTGGCGTCCAGGTGCATCGCCTTGAGCAGGCCCCAGCACATCAGGATCATCACGACGGTGAAGGGCAGGGCGCTGGCAATGGTGGCCGCCTGCAGCGATTCCAGGCCACCGGCGATGAGCAGGGCGATGGCCAATGCACCGACCAGCAGCGCCCAGAAGATCCGCTGCCACAGCGGTGATTCCTCCTCGCCCTTGGAGGTCAGCATGTCGATCACCAGTGCGCCCGAGTCGGCCGAGGTGATGAAGAACAAGGCCACCAGCGCCACCGCCAGCGACGAGGTCAACATGGTCAGCGGCAGGTGGCCCAGGAACTCGAACAGGGCGATGGAGCTGTCATTGGATACGGCTTGAACCAGCTCATGGAATCCGTCTGCTCTGACCATATGCAGGGCCGTGTTGCCGTAGATGGTCATCCACAGGAAGGTGAAGCCCAGCGGGACCAGCAGCACGCCCACTACGAATTCACGCACGGTACGGCCGCGCGAGATGCGGGCGATGAACATGCCGACGAACGGCGACCAGGCAATCCACCAGCCCCAGTAGAACAGGGTCCAGCCACCCAGCCAGCCGGTCGGCTCGTAGGCGTACAGATTGAAGGTCATCGAGAACAGTTGCGACACGTACATCCCGGTGTTCTGCACCAGGGTCTGCATCAGGTGTGCGGTGGGACCGCAGACCAGCACGAACGCAAGCAGGGCCGCCGCCAGGATCATGTTCAGCTCGGACAGCCGACGCACACCGCTGTCCAGGCCCGCCACCACCGAGCCGGTGGCAACAAGGGTGATCGTGATGATCAGCCCGACCTGCACCAGCGTGCTGACTTCCCAGCCGAACAGGTAGTTCAGGCCGGCATTGATCTGCATGACGCCCAGGCCCAGCGAGGTGGCCAGGCCGAAGATGGTGCCCAGTGCGGCGAACGTGTCCACGGTGTGGCCGATCGGGCCGTGGATGCGCTCTCCGATCAGCGGGTACAGTGCGGAGCGAACCCGCAGCGGCAGATTGTGCCGGTACGCGAAATACGCCAGTGACAGCGCCACCACGGCGTAGATCGCCCAGGCGTGGATGCCCCAGTGGAAGAAGGTGATGCGCATGGCCTGCTTGGCCGCGGCCGCAGATTCAGGCGTGCCGACGGGCGGCGTGGCAAAGTGCATGATCGGTTCGGCAACGCCGAAGAACATCAGGCCGATGCCCATGCCGGCGGCAAACAGCATCGCGAACCAGCTGCCATAGCTGTAGTCGGGAGTGCTGTGGTCCGGTCCAAGCTTGATGTGGCCAAAACGGCTCAGCGCGATGCCGACCACGAAAACCAGGAAGCCGGCCACCGAAAGAATGGTGAACCAGCCGGCATCATTGGCCGCCCAGGTCTTGGCGGCGGTGAACCAGCGCGTGGCCAGGTCGGGGGCGAACGCTGCCAGTGCAAGCAGTGCAATGACGATGGTCGCGGTGGGAATGAACACCTGCGGAAGAATCCGCTGGCGAACGGGGGGATGGTGCGGAGCGGTGCTCTGCATGGGTTCCTCCGTGGAAACGAGTCGGGTGGTGAGCGTCCTTCAGACAGTCAGAAGTAGAAGCCGATGTTGACGTTCAGGCGTGAGTGCCACTGCGAGGGGCCGCCGTTGTCGATGCCAATGCCTTCGCCGCCGGCGAACCACATGTCCTTGCCGGCAATCCAGTCGACGTAGGTCAGCATGATGCCCTTGGCAAAGCTGCAGCCGGTGACGTTCTGCCACGAATCGCGCACGCCGGCGCTGTGGCCGACCGGGCGGGTCATGCTGAGGTTGTTGTAGCAGGTCACATCATCAAGCAGGCGGTTCTCGCCGAACGAGTACGCCAGGTTGGCGCTGGGCACGTCGGCCTGGGCGGCAATCTCGAATGGGGCATCGAACGCGGAAAGCGCAATGCGCCGTTCGGGAATGTCGTAGCGGTAGCGTGCCCACTGCAGCTGCGCGGTCCAACCATCGCGCTTCCATTGCGCATGCACGGCAGCGCCCTGGTGTCCGTAGTGGTGGCGGGTTTGGGTGTTCTGCACCTTGCCGGCAAACGCCGAGCCGCCGAGCAGCAAGTCGCCTCCAGCCCAGTCCATGGCCTGTTCCACGCGCGCATGGACACGACCGCGCTCACGATAGGGAAGGGCGTCGGTCTGCGCCACGTCGAACGAATAACGGTCGTAGCGCGCGCCGCTGCCATATTCGTCACCGGTGAAGTAGCCGGCGTGCCAGGTGGTGTTGCCGCGCTGGTGAGTGAATACCACGCCCGGGTCATAGTCGTCCTCGATCCCGAGGTAGTAGCCGGAGCCGAACCAGAAGCTCTGCGAGACCGTCGGCAGCAGGCCGAAGGGCACCTGCTGGATACCCACCTTCACATTGGTGTTGTTGTTGAACTTCGCACCGACGTAGGCGTGGTGAACGGCGTCAAAGCCGTCATACCAGCGGTACTGCGCCGAGAAGAACATCGGACCGCTGCCACCCTTCACGTCAGCACGCAGCAGTTCAAGCTGCAGGCGACTGGTGGGACCGTAGTCGAGCCAGCCATAGTTGAATCGCACTGCGCCACCGACATCGAAGTACGGCTCAGCGTCGTTGTTTGCGGATGTTTCAGCAGCTGAAACCGCAGGCGTAAAGCCCGATATGGCTGCCGCCACAAGATAGGGAAATGCTCGCACGATTGCGTCCCTTGCCTCCATTTTGCGAATGAAAGCGATCAAGTTTAGCCTCATTCATGTGATGGGTTCAAACACATGGGGCTGTTTTCAGCTGATTTCGCGCAGTATTCCGCCAGATTTTCACCATCCTCTCGCGCATTCAGCTGTCACACTGCTGTGCATGATCGATCTGCACAGAACACGTCAACGCCTGGCCGCGCTGGTGATGACAGAGGCGTGGCGTCGTCGTGCGGCGTTGTGGGGCGGGGCGGTTGCGGTGGCGCTGATCGCCATTCTGTTTGCGAAGGCCAGCGACGCCGCATTTCACCTGTTTCAGCGGATCATTGCGCATTCACCGTACTGGGCACTGCTGCTCACGCCTGGAATTTTCGCGTTGCTGGCGTGGTTGACCGCCGGTGCGCTGCGGCCCACTCGAGGCAGCGGCATTCCCCAGGTGATCGCCGCGTTGGACAACCCGGATGAGGAGTTCCGGCGCACCAATCTTTCGCCCGCGGTATCGGCGGGCAAGCTGCTGCTTACCTCGCTGTCGCTGCTGGGTGGGGCGTCGGTGGGACGCGAAGGGCCCACGGTGCATGTGGGTGCAAGCCTGATGTATCTGTTCGGACGCTGGTTCGGGTTTCGTGATCCGCGTGAGCTGTCGCATTTTCTGTTGGCCGGTGGTGCGGCGGGCATTGCCGCTGCGTTCAACACACCGCTGGCAGGGATTGTGTTCGCGATTGAAGAGTTGAGCGGGCGGTTCGAGCATCGTTTTTCGGGAACGTTGCTCACTGCTGTGATCGTCGGTGGTGTTGTTTCGTTAGGGTTGCTCGGCAACTACACCTACTTTGGTCACGTCAGCGCGCGGTTGCCGCTCGGGCAGGGCTGGGCGGCGATTCTGTTGTGCGGCGTGGTAGCGGGGCTTATGGGGGGCTTGTTCGCCAAGGCCGTACTGCTCAGCGTTTCGGGTCGCCCGCGCTGGCTTGGACATTTCCGCCAGAAGCATCCGGTGCTGCTGGCGGCCGGCTGTGGCCTGGTCGTGGTGCTGCTGGCACTCGTGTTCGGCGAAGGGGCGTTCGGCACCGGCTACGAACAGGCCCGCAGCCTGGTGCAGGGGCAGGCCGTGGTCGGCCACGAATTCGGGTTGATGAAGCTGCTGGCCAATCTGGCGTCCTACATTGCGGGTATTCCCGGCGGCCTGTTCTCGCCGGCACTGGCGGTCGGCGCAGGACTGGGGCACAACCTGGCGGTGCTGATGCCGGCTGTTGATCCGCGCGCCTTCGTGCTGCTGGGTATGTGCGCCTATCTTACCGGCGTCACCCAGGCTCCGCTGACCTCGGCGGTGATCTCGCTGGAACTGACCGACAGCGGCGATCTCCTGCTGCCGATCCTGGCCACCGTGCTGATCGCCCGCGGTGTCTCCGGCCTGGTCTGCAAGGTACCCATCTATCGTGGCCTGGCCGACCAGCTGACCCCCAGCGCCGCGGACCCTTCACGACCGCACTGACCCCGTAGAGCCGGGCTTGCCCGGCTGCTCTTCGCAGGATAACTATACAGGACATCCGGTATACTATTGCCATGAACCCCATGACGAAAGCCCGCCGCTGGCTCCTCCTGCTCACCGTCGCCGGCGGCCTTCTGCTGGTCACCCTCGACAACTCCGTCCTGTACACGGCCCTGCCCACGCTGACCGGAGCCCTGGGTGCCAGTCCAAGCGAATCGCTCTGGATTATCAACGCCTATCCGCTGGTGATGGCCGGCCTGCTGCTCGGCGCAGGCACATTGGGTGACCGCATCGGCCACCGCCACATGTTCCTGATCGGCCAGGTGCTGTTCGGCGTAGCCTCACTGGCCGCGGCGTTCTCGTCGACGCCGGAACAGTTGATTGCGGCGCGCGCGTTACTTGCTGTAGGCGCAGCCGCGATGATGCCGGCCACCCTGGCTCTGATTGGCCTCAGCTTCACGGACTCGCGCGAGCGCAACCTTGCCATTGCGATCTGGGGTTCGGTGGCGCTGATCGGTGCGGCGCTCGGGCCCATCATCGGTGGTCTGCTGCTGCAGCACTTCTGGTGGGGCGCGGTGTTCCTGATCAATGTGCCAGTGGTGCTGCTGACGTTCCCGGCCACGCTGCTGCTGGCTCCGGAAGGCCAGCGCGATACCACGCGGCCCTGGGACCTCGTTTCCTCGTTGCTGGCGCTGGTGACGCTGTCCGGATTGGTGCTGGCAATCAAGTCGCTGATCGCCACGCCGGCCTCGCTTGCGACCGGCGGCATTGCCTTCGCGGTTGCCGCACTCGGTGCGTGGGCCTTTGTGCGCCGTCAGCGGCAGTTGCCGTACCCGCTGCTGGACTTTGGCATTTTCCACAATCCGACTTTCCTGGCCGGTACGTTGTCGGCCATCGTCACGCTGTTCGCGTTGGCGGGACTGCAGCTTCTGACCACGCAGCGGTTCCAGTTGGTGGCAGGATTCACCCCGCTCAATGCCGGCCTGCTGGTATCGGTGGCCGCGTTGGGCGCGCTGCCCAGTGCGCTGCTTGGCGGCGGGTTCCTGCACCGGGTGGGTTACCGGCCGCTGATCAGCGGCGGCCTGGCCTGCGCAGCCGCCGGCGTTACGCTGGTTGCGCTTGGATTCCAGCACGGGCTGCAGTGGGTGATTGCGGGCATGGCGCTTACCGGAGTGGGCACCGGTGCGGCGATCTCCGTCGCATCCACTGCGATCATCAGCAACGTGCCGCCGCACCGCGTCGGCATGGCGTCGTCGGTGGAGGAAGTGGCGTATGAGTTCGGCGGTCTGTTTGCCGTGGCGGTGCTTGGAAGCCTGAGTGCCGCGCTCTACAGCCTGAGCCTGCCGGCCGACCTGGCCATTCCCGAAGCGGCGCGACAGGGCCTGGTGCAGGCGCTGGACGTCGCACGGGCCGCGGGTGATCCGAGCTGGGTTGACGCGGCGAAAGGTGCCTACGACACCAGCTATCGGTGGGGCGTGTGGCTGATCGTCGGTGTCCTGGCGGTGGGCGCAGCGGCCACGGCGCGACTGCTGCGCGGAGCCGCCGGGCGTCCCGCCGCCGGCATGAATCCCGTACATTGAGCGCATGAGAACCAGCAACCGCACCCGTATTCTTGAAGCCGCCGTCCGCGTGATCAACCGTGACGGCGTGCGTGCTGTTACCTTCGAATCGGTATCCGCCGAATCCGGGCTGACGCGCGGGGGACTGCTGTATCACTTTCCCTCTCGTGAGGCGCTGCTGCAGGGAATTGATACCCATCTGGTGCAGACCTGGGAAGCGCAGATGGAGGCGCTGGCTGGCAAGCCTGCCGATCAGACCACGCAGCATGAGCGGCACCAGGCCTTCATCCGGGTGTCGGCGATGAGTGCGACCCGGGCGGAGTTGATGTTCATGCTGGAATCCGTGCCACCCGATGCCGAGCGTGCGCCGTGGTCGGATGCGATGGCGCGGTGGGCACCGGGGGTGCCGGAGGTCGGTGATGAAAGGCCGGAAGCGCTGGATGCGTTCGTCGCCCGGCTGGCCGCCGATGGGTTGTGGATCTATGAGGCGATGTATGGCGGGAAGTTGGATGCGGACATGCGTGATCGCGTGGTTGCACGCATCCAGGCGATGTTGGGAGAACGGAGTGATTCCCGATAACTGGATGGACCGGGCATTGGTAGAGGCGGTCGCAAGACGCCTGCCGATAGCATTCATCGGTGCCTTAACGCATGGACCCCGCCGGGCAAGCGCCTCCGTTCATCGTTCATGCCCCACCGGGCGATGCACCGTTATCGGCGGTCGACTGTCGTGCGACCCTACCGGCGACCCGCGCCAACGTATCCCTTCTGCACCTTATCGATGAACGCGTCGCCACGCGCCCGGGCAATGAATTGCCGTCGCCGCCGCCGGCCAACCTGGATTGCGCGATTGGCCGGCGGACGCGCATGGCGCGTCCCTACGGGGCGTCTGCGGATTCTGCGGTGGTGGGGTCGTGGGCGTCGTCGCGTGCCTTCGCCTCTTCCTGCAGGTGCTGGCGCACTTCCGCCGACTGCGCCGCCGTTACCGGGCCGGCCTTGTTGCCGAACTCCTGGCGGACGTAGGTGGCCAGCTGCGCAATCTCCTCATCGCTCAGGCGATCGGCAAACCCGGGCATGCCGAGATTCGACGGGCGCTTGGCCGTAGAGGGCAGCTCGCTGCCGTGCAGCAGCAGGCGGATCACCGAGGTGGGATCGTCCGCCAGCACGGTCGGATTGCCGGCAATCGTCGGGAACACGTCCTTGTAACCCTTGGCATCGGTGCGATGGCAGGCTGCGCAGTTGTCGACAAACAGTTCGGCCCCACGGCTGTCATTGATGCCGGCCTGCAGCTTCTTCGCAGTGGCATCGTTGACCGCATACGACGACGGATCATGCGTCGCCGCCGGCAGCTGCTTCAGGTACGCCGCCATCGCCCGCAGGTCTTCCTCGGTGAGGTGCTGGGTGCTGTGGCGGACTACGTCGGCCATGGGCGTGCCGACCACGGCGGTGTGCGCGTTGCGACCGGTCTGCAGGGTGTCCACGATGTCCTGGGCACTCCAGCGGCCCAGGCCGTCGGCCTCGTTGCCACGCAGGTTCACCGCGTTCCAGCCGTCGATGACCTGACCGCCGCTCAGGTAGGCCTCACCGGACTCGTCCAGCGCCTTTTCCTGCAGCGCGAAGCCGCGTGGGGTGTGGCAGCTGCCACAGTGGCCCAGGCCCTGCACCAGGTAAGCACCACGCGCCAGCAGCGGGTCGCTGTACTTGTTGGCATCAAATGCCACCGCGTCAGCGTCGGGCGCGAAGGTCTTGCGCCAGATCGCCAGCGGCCAGCGCATCGAGAGCGGCCACGGAATCTCCGCCGCCCGGTTGGCTTCGTTCACCGGTGCGATGTCGCCATGCAGGAAGTAGGCATGCAGGGCACGCACGTCGTCGTCGGTGATGCGGGCATACGACGGGTAGGGCATGGCCGGGTACAGCGTGCGGCCTTCCGGGGTGATGCCGTGACGCACGGCGCGGTCGAAGTCATCCAGCGAATAGGCACCAATGCCGGTGGTCTTGTCCGGCGTGATGTTGGTGCTGTAGATGTTGCCCAGCGGCGACGCCACCGGCAGCCCGCCGGCGAACGGCTTGCCGCCAGGGCGGGTATGGCAGGC
>NZ_RHPP01000080.1 GCF_003935715.1 Stenotrophomonas sp. 278
GCGGGAGCCGCCTTGGCCGGAGCAGCGGCCGGGGCCGGCGCGGCAGCGCCTTCGGCCACTTCGATCAGCGCCACGACCTTGCCCTCGGACAGGGTGTCGCCGACCTTGACCTTGATCTCCTTGACCACGCCGGCGACCGACGACGGTACTTCCATCGTGGCCTTGTCCGACTCCAGGGTCACCAGGCCCTGATCCTTCTTGACGGTATCACCAACGGCGACGAGCACCTCGATTACCGGGATATCGCTGTAGTCACCGATATCGGGGACAAGTGCTTCCTTGATTTCGGCCATGGGGATAACTCCGGCAATCTGGTGTAGGGAATCGCCTATTGTGGGGGCATGAGGCGTCAGCGCCAACCGGCTGGGGCAATTTTCAGCGCCGCTGTCCCGGGACAGGCTGTTGCAGGCACCACCGGCCATGGCATTTGCCGGGAAATGGCACGCGCGGCAGCATTTCCAGTCGGTACCGTATTGTCCCGGGTACTGCGCAGCTACTGCGCCAGCGCAGCCGCTACCGGCTGCCAGGCCGCGGTCAGCCGCGCCAGCGACCAGCTGGCATTGGCCGGGCTGGTAGACGGCAGGGACCATACCGGCAGGGCGGCGGCACGGTCATCCAGGCGGGGCTGGACGTGCCGCACCCAGGCCGCATGGGCGGCTCCACCGTTGCAGGCGACCCCCACCAGGGCCGGCAGCTGCTGGATCAGGGTCGGCAGCGGATTGACCACCTCGCTGCCACGCACGATGTGCGCATCCAGGCTGCCGCGCCGCTCACAGGCACCGATCACGTCCCACAACCCGACGCGATGTGCCTGCAGCGCCTGCAGCCGCTGCAGGTATGGCAGGGCGGGATCGAGGCCCGTCAGTTCGCCCATCAACGGCCAGAAGCGGTTGCGCGGATGCGCGTAGTACTGCGCGGCCTGCAGCGAGGCGATGCCCGGCATCGACCCCAGCACGAGCACGCGGCATCGCGCGTCGGCCTGCGCAGCGAGACCGATGCACCGTGTGATTTCCATCACATGTTCTCCAGCTGCATGAACGTCGTCGCCTGCGTGGATGCTTGCCGCTGCGGACGCTGCGAACGACTCACTGAACGGACAGAACTATTTTTTAACCTGCGTCGGATTCGATTCATGTTGCGGGGACTACGTTTGCCTCGCCCCGCAGCACGGGGGCCCAAAAACAGAAAATACCTGAGGAGATTCCCCATGCGCTCCATCCGCACCCTGACTCTGGCAACGCTGACCGCCCTGGCTTTCGCACCGGCCGCATTCGCGCAGGATTCCAGCACTGACGACACCGCTTCGGGCAAGCATTTTGCCGTGGTGGGCGGCGTGTCACTGCTGCAGCCCAAGAACGACCCGGTGGATGGCATCAGGAAGGTCGATGGCGGTCCGGCACCGACCTTGAGCTTCAGCTACTACATCAACGACAACTGGGCGGTTGAGCTGTGGGGCGCGGCTGACAAGTTCAATCACCGCGTGCGCGGTCCGGCCGGCAAGCTGGGCACGGTGGAGCAGCAGCCGATCGCGTTGAGCGGCCAGTACCACTTCGGCCAGGCAGACAACGTGTTCCGTCCGTTCGTGGGCGTGGGCTACTACGAGTCGAACTTCAGCAACGAAAACCTGGCCAGCGATGTCGGCCATGTCGGCCTGGAAACCGCCAAGGGTGCGATCGGCACCGTGGGCGTGGACATGAACATCAACAGCACCTGGTTCGCCCGTGCCGACGCGCGCTACATGCACGCGCGTCCTGACGTGACCGTCAACGGCCGCAGCACCGGCGAAGAGGCGAAGCTGGACCCGTGGACCGTCGGCTTCGGCATCGGCGCACGCTTCTGATCCAACGCAGTGCCACACACAACGGGCTCCTTCGGGAGCCCGTTGTCGTTTCAGCCCCGTCTGGGCCGTCTTCATACGCTCTTGCCTCACGGCCCCGCATAGTCACTGCAACAGCCGCGTTACGCGTCCGTGGGGGTCACCGCACTCGGGGAGGTGCCGATGGAGGACATGCTGGACCTGCTGGTGGTGGGAGGAGGCATCAATGGTGCGGGCATTGCCCGCGATGCCGCGGGCCGGGGCTGGTCGGTATGCGTCTGCGAACAGGACGATCTGGCCGCACACACGTCCGGTGCCAGCACGAAGTTGATCCACGGCGGGTTGCGCTACCTGCAGTACGGGGAGTTCAAGCTGGTGCGCAAAGCCCTGCAGGAACGCGAGCTGCTGCACCGGCTGGCCCCGCACCTGGTCACTCCAACCTCGTTCGTGATGCCGCACGCGCCGCCAGGACGACCGGCGTGGATGCTGCGCGCCGGCCTGTGGCTGTATGACCACCTGGCCACAACCAGTGCTGCATTTCCCCGCGCCCAGCGCCTTGACCTCCACGGCGACCCGCGCGGCGAAGCCCTGCAGACACACCTGCATACGGCCTTCAGCTACAGCGATGCGCGTGTAGACGACGCTCGGCTGGTGTTGTTGAATCTGCTGGACGCACACGAGCGCGGCACCCGGGTCCTTACCCGCACCCGTTGCGAGCAGCTCATCCGCCATCGCGATCATTGGTATGCGGTGCTTCGACGGCGGGATGGCCGGATGATCCGGCTGCGTGCACGCGCGGTTGCCAACGCCACCGGGCCCTGGGCGGGCAATCTGATCGAACGCGCCGGGATGGACGCGCCGATCGGCCTGCGCCTGGTACAGGGAAGCCATATCGTGGTGCCACGCCTGTATGCGCACGACAGCGCCTACCTGCTGCAGCAACCGGACCAGCGCGTGGTCTTCGTGTTGCCGTTCGAGGGCGACTACTGCCTGATCGGAACGACCGACCTGGACTACGACGGCGATCCCGGCGACGTTCGCGCAAGCGCAGCCGAGGTCGGATATCTGTGCGCGGCCGCCAGCCGTTGGCTGCGCAGACCGGTACGACCGGAGCAGGTGATCTGGCAGTTCAGCGGGGTGCGACCGCTGCTGGCCGACCACCACCAGGAGGCTGCGGCAGTGACGCGCGACTACCGCCTGCATCTGGACGACCAGCAGGCCGCTATCCTCAACGTGCTGGGCGGCAAGCTCACGACGTTCCGCGTTCTGGCCGAGGAGGCGGTGAACCAGCTCGCGATCCCGCTGGGTAGAAGCGAGCCAGCCTGGACCGCTCACGGCCCGGCATTGCCCGGTGGTGAACTGGGCCACCTCGACAGCGTTCTTTCGGCATTGCAGTCACGTCACCCGTCGCTGCCGGAAGCGCTGCTGCGCGGGCTGGCGCACCGGCATGGCAGCCGCGCCGCGGCGTTGCTTGGAGACGCGCAGGATGTGGGCGCGCTGGGCGCCCATTTCGGTGCGCAGCTGTACCAGCGCGAGGTTGACCACATGGTGGCGCATGAGTGGGTGCACGAGGCCGACGACGTGCTGTGGCGACGCAGCCACCTGGGGCTGAAGCTGGACGGGGTGCAGCGGGCGGCCCTCGCCCGTTACATTGAGGGATGCATGAAACCGAAAGATGATCCGTTCTGATGGACAAGCATTACATCCTCGCCCTTGACCAGGGCACCACCAGTTCGCGCGCGATGCTGTTCGACCGCAACGGAAAGATCGTGGGCAGTGCGCAACGCGAATTCACCCAGCACTTTCCACAACCGGGCTGGGTGGAACACGATCCACGCGAAATCCTGACCAGCGTCTACACCACCATCACCGAACTGCTCAACCGTGAACAGATCGATGCACGCCAGATCGCGGCCATCGGCATCACCAACCAGCGTGAGACCACGGTGGTGTGGGACAGGGCAACCGGCCAGCCGATCCACAACGCCCTGGTCTGGCAGTCACGACAAAGCCATGCGATCTGCGAACGCCTCAAGGGCGAAGGGCATGAGCCGATGATCCGCGAGCGCACCGGCCTGCTGGTGGATGCCTACTTCTCGGCCACCAAGATCCGCTGGATCCTCGACCATGTGGACGGCGCGCAGCACCGCGCCGAGCGCGGCGAACTGCTGTTTGGCACCATCGACAGCTGGCTGGTGTGGAACCTGACCGGCGGTGCGGCGCATGTGACGGATATCAGCAACGCCGCGCGCACCTTGCTGTTCAACATCCACACCCGGCAGTGGGACCCCGAACTGCTGGCCCTGCTCGACATCCCGGCAGCGATGCTGCCCCAGGTGCGCAGCTGCAGTGAGGTCTATGGCACGACGCGGGCACAGTTCTTCTTCGATCAGCACATCCCCATTGCCGGCATGGCCGGCGACCAGCAGGCCGCGCTGTTCGGCCAGGCGTGTTTTGCGCCCGGCATGGCCAAGAACACCTATGGCACCGGCTGCTTCATGCTGATGAACACCGGCGCGAATGCCGTGGCCTCAGGCAACGGCCTGCTGACCACCGTGGCCTGGGACGTCGGAGGCCAGGTGGAATACGCACTGGAAGGTTCGATCTTCGTCGCCGGGTCCGTGGTGCAGTGGCTGCGCGATGGCTTGCGGCTGTTTTCCCGTTCCAGCGAGTGCGAGGCTTACGCCGAGCGCGTGCCTGACACCGGCGGTGTATACCTGGTGCCGGCATTTGTGGGCCTGGGTGCGCCCTACTGGCGCAGTGACGTGCGCGGAGCGATGTTCGGATTGAGCCGTGGCACCACGCGCGAACATTTCATCCGCGCGGCGGTGGAGTCCATGGCCTACCAGACGCGCGACGTGCTGGCGGCGATGCAGGCCGATGCCGGTATCGAGCTCACCGAACTGCGTGCCGACGGCGGGGCCATGGCCAATGATTTCATGGCCCAGTTCCAGAGCGACCTGCTGGGCGTGCCGGTGCTTCGGCCGCAGGTGGCGGAGACCACCGCACTGGGCGCGGCCTATCTGGCAGGCCTGGCGGTGGGATTCTGGGAAAGCCGCGACGAGATCGCGCGGCAATGGGCGGTAGACCGCCGCTTCATTCCGCAGATGGAGGCCAGCCGGCGCGAATCGCTGTATGCCGGCTGGCAGCAGGCGGTGGAGGCCACCATGGGGTTCAGAGTTCCGTGATCAGAACGCCGGCAGCACCGCGCCTTTGTATTTGTCCTGGATGAAGGCCTTCACTTCCAGGCCGGTCAGCGCCTTGGCCAGCTTCTGCACGCGGGCGTCTTCCTTGTTGTCCGGGCGGGCGACCAGGAAATTCACGTACGGCGAGTCCTTGCTTTCAATCGCCAGCGCGTCCTGGGTGGGGTTGAGCCCGGCATCCAGTGCGTAGTTGGTGTTGATCAGGGCCAGGTCGACCTGGTCAAGCACGCGCGGCAGCATCGCCGAGTCCAGCTCGCGGAACTTCAGCTGCTTCGGATTGGCGGTGATGTCGCGCTGGGTGCCCAGGGCGTTGGTCGGGTCCTTCAGGGTGATCACACCGGCTTTGTGCAGCAGGATCAGCGCGCGGCTGTTGTTGCTCGGGTCGTTGGGAATGACCACGTCCGCTCCGGTGGGCAGGTCATCGAGCGACTTGAAGCGACGCGAATAGGCACCGAAGGGCTCGATATGCACGCCGGTGACAGTGACCAGGTCGGTCTTGCGGTCACGGTTGTAGGCATCGAGGTAGGGCTCGGTCTGGAAGTAGTTCACGTCGACCTGCTTCTGCACCAGCTGGTCGTTGGGCTGCACGTAGTCGTTGAACACGCGCACATCCAGTTCCACGCCCTCCTTCTCCAGGATCGGCTTGACCACCTGCAGGATCTCGGCATGCGGCACGGCGGTGGCAGCCACCACGAGCTTCTGCGAATCGGCGGCGGGCTTGCCGCAGGCGGCCAGGGCCAGCGTGGCGGCCAGCAGTGGGAGCAACAGGGTCTTCTTCATGGGGGAGGGGTCCGAGGGGGCCAATAGCCGTAGACCTTAACACCGTAGAGCCACGCCCTGCGTGGCTGGGGCTTCCCGCAAACAGCAGCCGGGCAAGCCCGGCTCTACGTTGGGTGAGCGCGGCAGCCACGCAGGGCGTGGCTCTACGGCCTTGCAGGTCTCAGCGCGACGCTTCGTAGTTGCTCAGCGCCAGCTCCAGCAGCGCCTTGGCCTGCTCGCGCAGCACCGCCGGCTCGATGATCTCGGCGTCCGAACCATAGTGCAGCACGTCCATCAGCAGCTCGCGCGAGACGCTGTACGGCACCTTCAGCTCGTAACGGCCATCGGGCAGGAAACGCCCCTGCTGGCGCGAATGCCAATGCTCGTCGGCCACCCAGCGCGCCGCCTTGGCGCTGAAAACGATGGTGGCCCAGCCCTTGGGCGGGCCGGAGAAGATGCCGTAGCTAGCGCCCAGCTGCTCCTCGACTTCGCTGTCGTCCACGTCGCGGGCAGGCGTGTCGACCACCCGCGCCTTGTAGATGCGGTCGACGGCGAAGCTGCGCAGGCCCTCCCGACCGTGATCCCAGGCATCCAGGTACCAGTTGTCGCGGTAATGGGTCATGCGCTGCGGCGACACCGTGCGTTTGGTCGACTCGTCAGTGGAGCGGGCACGGTAGTCGAAGGCCAGCTGCTTGCGCTCCAGCACCGCCGAGGCCACGGCCCGGAAGCTGGCCTCGTCGAACCTGCGGCCCCGATGCGGGATGACCCGGACGCGGTCTACCGGCCAGCTGGAAACCCCCGCCTGGGCGGCCAGCAGCCCCTCGATGCGCTGCTGCAGCGGAGCCAGCACCGACGACAGAACACCGCCACCGGTACGCGCCAGCAGGTGCTGGGATGCCAACAGGGCGTACAGTTCCTCGGAGCTGAGCCAGAGGCCTGGCAGCTCGAAACGATCGCTTTCATCTTCCTGGTAGCGGAACCCCGCCTCGCCGTCACCTTCGACGGGAGCCATCAGCGCGTCGCGCAGGAACGCCAGGTCGCGGTAGACGGTGGCGCGGGAACACTCCAGTTTTTCCTGCAGCGTGCCCACCGTCACCGGGTAACGGGCAGACTTGAGCAGACGGTGCAGGGCGTTGATGCGTTCGTATCGGTCCATGCCCCGATTATGTCCGAGTCGCCGGCCTTGTGGCGTCCCTGGCCCGCATCTTCGGCTATGGTGGTGCCCCTGCCCTGCCTGCTGCCGTTCCGCCATGCGCCTGTTGCCTGCCGCCGCCCTGCTCTGCCTGCTCCTGGCTGCCTGTTCGCAGCCCTCTGAACCCGTCGTGGCTACGCCGTCCGTTCCAGCGGCCGCGCCGGCCGATGCCGCGCAGGCCGTGCTCGAGGCGAGCCAGCGCTTTGGACAGCTGCGCAGCTTCCAGGCCCGGCTGCAGTTGAAAGGGCCCCGCACGCTTGAAGCCGGCATGACCTTCGTGGCACCGGACCGCTACCGGCTGGAGACCGAAGCCGGCGCGCAGACCATCATCGATGGCACCTTCTTCCTGCAGCAGGCTGGCGAGGTGCGCCAGATTCCCGTGCCGCCGGAGATGCTGGCGCAATGGCGCAGTCCGATCCCGGCCGATGCGGTCGCCGCCGAGCTGCAGGTGGAGGACCTGGGGCCCGAGACCGTGGCTGGCCAGGCGACCCGGAAGTATCGCGTGCGCCACGCCAGCGCAGCCCCGGACGGAATGCTGTACTGGATCAACGCCGAGGGCCTGCCGGTACGGATCGAGCGCCAGGGCCAGACCAACGGGCAGCCGTTCCAGGCCACGGTGAGCTACAGCCGTTTCAACGATCCCACGCTGCAGGTCGCGCTTCCCTGAACAGGGAAAAGCCCGAACCCCTGCTAAAGCGGGGCCTGGTAAATGCAAAAAGCGCGTGAAGGCTCCAGTATCATCGGGGGTTGCTCCTCCCCCGTCTGATCTGGAGAACCGTTGATGTCCCTGCGTGTGACGCTGCTTGCCACCCTGCTGCTCAGTGCCCCGGCCGCTTTTGCCCAGGACACCTCCGAACTGGCCGCCATGACTTCGCCATGGAGCGGCAGCGGCGGCGAACTGGGCTTTGCCTCGGCCCGCGGCAACAGCAACACTGAAAGTGCCAACGGCCGTCTGCGCCTGCGCTATACCGACGACGACTGGGTGCACAGCATGGACCTGTTCGGCCTGCGTTCGCGCTCGGAATACACCG
The DNA here is from genome assembly GCF_003935715.1 of Stenotrophomonas sp. 278. Lineage (GTDB taxonomy): Bacteria > Pseudomonadota > Gammaproteobacteria > Xanthomonadales > Xanthomonadaceae > Stenotrophomonas > Stenotrophomonas maltophilia_AH. The sequence goes on from NZ_RHPP01000080.1 coordinate 8,002, forward strand.
AAACCGCTGAAGATGGCACCACTACGCGCCGCCGCAACACCACCGCCAACCGCTACACCGGCAGCGCCGGCAGCGCGCTGCAGCTGGGCGAGCACCGCCAGCTGACTGCCACGGTGCGATACGAGCGCGACGATTTCGCCACCTACGACCGCCAGAGCTCGTTCGGTCTGGGTTACGGTACCCGGCTGGTGGAAGGCGACCGCTTTTACATGGACGCGCAGATCGGCCCGGGTGTGCGCCGCACCCATAACACCGAAGACGACGAAACCCGTACCGGCCTGATCGGTCGCGGCTTGTTCGACGTGAAGTATTCGCTGACCCCCAATACCGACCTGGTCAACACGCTGCTGGTCGAGTCGGGCTCGTACAACACCTTCGGCCAGAATGATTTCGGCGTTTCGGTGAGCATGAACGAGCATCTTGCGCTGAAGGCCGGCTGGCAGGCGCGTTACAACAGTGACGTGGCCGTGGACAAGCGCAAGACCGATACGCTGACCACGATGAACGTGGTCTACAAGTTCAAGTAAGGGCGCGCGCGGGTGCCGACCTTTGGTCGGCACGATGGGTCAAACCGCGAGCATCTCCGCCGCGCCGCCGTCCAGCAACGCCCGCGCCACCGCCTGCCCCAGCGCATCCGGATCATTCCCCGCCCCCCGCGCTTCGGCACGCACCAGCCGACCATCGGCCACGCTGCCGACCAGGCCCTGCAGGAAGAGATCGTCGCCTTCCCACTGCGCGAAGCCGGCCACCGGCACGTGGCAGCTGCCATGCAGCGCGCGGTTCATCGCGCGCTCGGCCTCCACGCAGGCGCGGGTCGGGGCATGGTCCAACGCGGCAAACAGCGCCATCACCTGTGCGTTGCTGCCGTCACACTCCACCGCCACCGCGCCCTGCGCCGGTGCGGGCAACCACTCCGGTGCGCGCAGGCGGGCGACGATGCGTTTGCCCAGGCCGAGCCGCTCCAGTCCCGCCACCGCCAGCACGATGGCGTCGTAGCCGCCGTTGTCGAGCTTGGCCAGGCGGGTGTTGACGTTGCCTCGCAGATCCAGCAGTTCAAGGTCGGGACGCAGCGCGCGCAACTGGGCCTGGCGGCGCAGCGACGACGTCCCCACCCGTGCGCCGATGGGAAGCGCATCCAGCGACGCGTACAGGTTCGAGATGAAGCCATCGGCCGGATCGTGCCGGTCCAGCATGGCCGGCAGCGCGAACGGCGCGTCCAGTTCCATCGGCACGTCCTTCAGCGAGTGCACCGCGCAGTCGGCCTCACCGCGCAGCATTGCCAGCTCCAGCTCCTTCAGGAACAACCCCTTGCCGCCAATGGCGGCCAGCGAACGGTCCAGCACCTCGTCGCCGCGCGTGCTCATCGGCACCAGCACCACGTTCAGACCCGGGTGTGCCTGACGCAGGCGGTCAGCGACGTGTTCGCTCTGCCAGAGGGCAAGCGGGCTCTTTCGGGTGGCAATGCGCAGGGTATCCATGCGGGCATTATCGCCGTAACGCCGGTCACGACCAATGATCGCGAGCGGGGGTGCCACCGGTAGGTCACGACCGTTGGTCGTGACCCTCACAGGTGCTTCAGTTCCTGCTTCAGGCTGGCCACACAGCGCCGGCTGACTTCCAGCGGCACCTTGCCATGCCGCAGCACCGCCTGCACCTGCCCTGCGCCATTGCGTCGCAGTTCCACCAGCTCGTGCCGGGCCACCAGGCAGTTACGATGGATGCGCACAAAGCGGCTGGTGAACTCTTCTTCCAGTGACTTCAACGATTCCTCGATGAGGTCTTCGCCCCGTGCGTGATGCACCACAACGTACTTCTCCTCCGCCTGCAGGTAGTGGATGTCCTCGACCGGGATCAGCCGCAGGCTGCCGCGCAGGCGTGCGCACAGCAGCGTGCGGACCTGTTGGCTGGGGGCGCTGGGCTGGCCGTTGCGACCGGCCAGGAAGGTACGCGCGCGCTCAAGTGCCGCCGCCAGGCGTTCTGCACGCACCGGCTTCATCAGGTAGTCGATCGCCGCCGCCTCGAATGCAGACAGCGCATGCGCGTCATACGCCGTGCAGAACACCACCGCCGGACGCGGATCGAAGGTCGCCAGATGGCGGGCCGCCTCCAGTCCATCCAGGCCCGGCATGGCAATGTCCAGCAGCACCACATCCGGCTGCAGCTCGGCGCAGGCGTGCAGGGCCTGTTCGCCATTCTCGGCCTCAGCCACTACCTCTACGCCCGGCAGTTCGCCCAGCAGCCCACGCAATCGCTCGCGCGCCAGTGGCTCATCGTCGGCAATCACCACTTTCAAGCAGGTTTCCTCACGGCACGGGCACGGTGATGTCACAGGCATAGTAGCCGTCGATCCAGTCCCCCGTCATCCGGGCACCCGGGCCGTAACGCCAGGCCAGGCGATGGGCGATGTTGCGCTGTGCATGCCCGGCCCCGTTCGCCAGCGGCAACGCGCGCGCCCGCGGATCCGGGGCGGGATTGCGCACGGTGATGCGCAGCAGGTTGCCCTCGCTCCGCAGTGCGATGACGATGGTGCCGCCCTCGGGCAGCCGCGAGATGCCATGCAGTACCGCGTTCTCCACCAGCGGCTGCAGCACCAGGCGCGGCATCGGCAACGACCACGGCAGGGGCTCCTCACGCTGCCACTGCACCTGCAACCGCTCACCCAGCCGCAGGGACTCAATGGAGAGATAGGCCTCAGCCAGCTCGCATTCGGCCTGCAGGGTCGAATCGCCCTCGCCGGCACCCAGGGCCGCACGGAACAGGTCGGACAGGTCCAGCACCGCCCGCTCGGCCACCACTGGATCGCGACGGACCAGGCTGGCGATGAGGTTCATGCTGTTGAACAGGAAATGCGGACGGATGCGCGCCTGCAGCGCGTCGGCCTGGGCGCGCGCATTGGCCACGGTCTGCGCGCTCCAGCGGTCGCTGACGTAGAAGTAGCGCAATGCCAGCGCGACAATCAACGCGGTGACGGTGGCGCAGCCCAGGGTGAAGCGCCAGAACCCGACATCCGTGGTGAAGCCGGACGTGCCCAGCACGTCATACAGCGCATGCACGATGCCGGTGCACACGGCGGCAATCAAGGCGGCGGCGGCCACCGCCAGCACCGTTCCCACGGTTTCAGAAAGGTGTGACAGCGGCGCGCGGGCCGCACACAGGCTGACCGTCACCGCCAGCGCCAGCCATAGTGCCAGGCCACTGGCAGAAAGAAAGTCCGACAGCCCCCATTGGCGACTGCCATCGGGGGCCAGCGCCACCACCACCACCACCAGTTCGGCCAGCCCCAGCATCGCGCCCAGGCGTGGCAGACGGCACAGGTCCGGCAGCCAGGACTGCTGGCGCGGGTCGCTCATCGGAAGCGCGCGTCCAGCCACTCGCCCAGCGCCTGGATCTCTTCAGCGCAGACCTGGTGGGCCATGAAGTACGAATGCCACTCCAGCGGGAAGCCCAGCTCCTTGAGCGCCTTGGCGCTGTGTACGGCGACGTCCTGCGGAATCACCGGGTCATTCTGGCCATGCGCCATGAACACCGGCGGCAGCGGGCCTTCCTTCGCCGCAGCGGCTGCCGCGGTCTCCGCGTCAGGCAGATAGGTGGACAGCGCGATCAGGCCCGCCACCGGCCAGCGCCGGCGCAGGGCCGCGCTGAGCACAATCGCCCCGCCCTGCGAAAAGCCGGCCAGCAGGATGCGTTCAACCCGAATGCCGCGCGCGACTTCTGCTTCGATCAACGCGTCGAGCAGTTTCACCGAGGTCGCCACGCCGGCGCTGTCGGCGCGCGAACGGAAATCCATGCCCACGATGTCGTACCACGCGCGCATCGGCAGGCCGTTGTTGATGGTGATCGGCTGTACCGGCGCATGCGGAAACACGAAGCGGATCGCCGGCCAGTGTTCGCGCACCAGTTCCGGCACGATGGGGGCGAAGTCATGGCCGTCGGCCCCCAGGCCGTGCAGCCAGATCACCGACCACTGCGGATCGGCACCGGTCTCGTTCACCACGGTTTCCAACGCTTGCGACATCGTGCGGCTCCAAGGGGGATGGAGCCATTATGCGGGAACCTCGCACCCTCCGGGATACGGGGCCGGGGTGGGGTCGGTCGACAGACGTCCGCCGATAACAAGCCAAGGTGCTGTAACGCATGACCTTCGAACGCAGGCGCGCTTCTTCGTTTCAGGTCATGCCCTACCGCGCCGATCACCCGTATCGGCGGTCGACTGTCGCGCGACCCTACCGGTGACATCCCGGCGCGGTGAGGCATCCCGGCACGGTGCCACATGCCGGCGCGGTGTGGCATCCCGGCGCGTGCCGCATTCCGGCGACGCCCGCCCCGTAGTGACACGCCATGCGTGTCATGACGATCGCAATGCCACGTAACATCCCGTCGCGGGGCGGCATGCAACGGTCAGTCACGACCAAACCCCGGGCTCGCCCACCCCTCTCTTCTCGCCCGCTGCACTTCATCTTCCTCGCCGTACGGCGGCTCCGGCTGGCCGATGCGCATGTCATCCGCCACATCGTCGGCCGCATCGCGGACCGCGTTGCTCCACAGCGTGAGGTCCACTCTGTTCCGGTTCTCGCTGCGCTCCACCACGCGTTCCATGAACATCCGGATGGCTTCCGCCGGTGCGTAATCCTCCTCCATCACCGCGCCTTTGAATCGGCAGCGCAGGTCGTCTTCCACTTTTGTCTTTATCCAGACCGGCTTTCTCATCGCCGCCCCCTCCGCCGCCGGCCCGGCCGCGGGTTGTGACGGTGCTCACGTACCTGCGTGTAGTGCACCTCGCGCAGCACTTCGGTGGGCATGTGCAGCATGCGGAAGCCCGGGGGATACACCGGCGTTGAAATGATGCGCGTGCCGTCGAATTCCACCCTGAACCATGTGCCTTTGCCCAGGCCCATGTAACGCAGCCAGCGGCCGCGCATCATCAGGTATTCAACGCCGCCGAGGTCATCGTCGTCAGGCGGTGGGAACTGGGGCGGCGGTGTAGGCGCACCGCATACGGCGCAGCAATGCGCGGGTGCCGTGTTGTTGAACGCTTCTTCGAGTATGTCCGACCGTTGCGGATTCATCGCAAACCTCCTGCAGAGTGGGACCCCTGCCGGAATGGCAAGGGGTCGGGAGGTTAGAACCGCACAACGAATGCAGAAACGGCGGGCGTATTCCCCCTTTGCAGAGGTTTTTTATTAGCCACCCTCCCGACGCAGGACATACGTTTCCCACGCAGGACAACATGTTGCAATCGCTGTGGAGATTCTACGCTCCGGGGCCTACCCTGCAGGAATCGAACGGCAACTGACATAGCCAATTGCGGCACAAGCGTGGCGGGTTTTGCAGGCGCGGGCAAATGATGCGACGCAATTGGCGCGATAGTTTTGTGGAGGGCTTGTGGCAGTAGTGGCGCGCGGATGAAGGTGAAACAGGTGCGCGTGTGGGCCGATGTTTCAATGTGTGACGTGCGTGCGTGTTTGTGAGGCCGTGCGGTTACGAGCCAATCGTTGTGTCTGGGTCGGGAGCGTCAGGTGGGCCACGCGAAGGGCCTGCTCCGATCATGGGTTCATGCGTTAAAGCATGTTGGTCATTTCACGGCGATCGTCTGTCGACCGATCCCACCAAAGCAGGTCCAGCGCAAGCAGGTCCAGCGCACGGACAAGTGATGAGTTGGTTTTGATTGCCCGTGGCCACCGACCATCTGTCGCGGCGGGTCGGGGTGGGCTGGAGGGGGCGTGAGCCGCATGGATGCGGCGATCGAGCTTACATGGACGTACTTGCAGCGTCCCCCGGAACGCCCATCCCGATCCGCCTAACACGGGAACCGATGATCACCGGCTGTTCGCCAAAAACCAACAGCAGCCGGGCAAGCCCGGCTCTACGTAGCACGTCGACAGTCCGCAGTCTAGTGTGACGAGGTGCGTTCCGCGGCGGCGCGGCGCAGTTCGGCCGCGCGTACGAGGATGGTCGGCGGATTGATCTCTTCGGGAATGTCCATCAGCCCCAGCCTGCGCAGGAAGCTACCCGCACGACGGTCGGAAGTGAGTGCCACCACCGGAATGGCCAGCACCATGCCCACCACCACGGGGGCCATCCACGCCGCCAGCGACGGCGACACCGCATACGCCAGTACGCCCATGAACAGACCAAACACGCTCAGTCCGCCGTACCCACGGATCAGCGCCGGCCAGGAAATGCCGCCGTCATCGCGCTGCTGTGCGTCCCAGCCGGAGTCCTTGCCGGCCAGCACTTCGGCGACGCCGCGCGACTGCACGTACATCACCACCGGGGCCATCAGCGCGGCAAGCAGGGTTTCCAGCAGCATCGAAATGAAGGCGCGGATGGCACCGCCACACCCCCTGCGCTCGACCGGGTCCAACAGCATCGCCAGGTAGCCGAGCACCTTGGGCAGCAGCAGCACCGCCATGGTGATGGCAAACATGCGGATGACCTTCTCTTCGTCCTGCGCGCGCCAGTACAGCTGCGGCGAGATGTTCAGCACTTCATTGAAGTCGATGCCCCCCTGGAACAGCGGTATGGCGATCCCGATCAGCATCAGCATGCCCCACATCGGCGCAGTGAAGTAATGGCCGATGCCGATCATCATGTGCATGCGGCTGACCCAGTGCAGCCCCTTGGAAGCGACCACCTTGGCGTGCTGCAGGTTGCCCTGGCACCAGCGGCGGTCTCGCACCAGCATGTCGGTCAGCGTGGGCGGCCCTTCCTCATAGCTGCCTTTGAGATACGGGACCATGTGGGTGGCCCAGCCGCCCCGACGCATGAGCGCGGCCTCGACGAAGTCATGGCTGAGCACGTGCCCACCAAACGGCTGCCGGCCCGGCAGTGGCGGAAGCCCGGCGTTCTCGGCGAACGCCTGGGTGCGGATCACCGCGTTATGGCCCCAGTAGTTGCTTTCCGCACCGTGCCACCAGGCCACGCCGCGACCGATCACGGGCCCATACACGCGGCCACCGAACTGCTGCATGCGCGCGAACAGGGTGCGCCCGCCGATCACCGCCGGCAGGGTCTGGATCAGCCCCACATCCGGGTTGTGTTCCATGCCGGCCACCAGGCGCACGATGGTGTCGCCGGTCATCAGGCTGTCGGCATCCAGGATCAGCATCTGCGGGTAGCCACCGCCGAAACGGCGCACCCAGTCGGCAATGTTGCCGGCCTTGCGTCCACTGTTGTCGCCACGGCGGCGATAGAACAGGCGGTCGTGCCCGTTCACCGCGTCGCACAGCTCGGCGAACGCCTGTTCTTCGGCCGCACCGATGTCCTCGCGGCGGGTGTCGCTGAGCACGAAGAAGTCGAACTGCGCCAGCTGCCCGGTTTCGGCGACCGACTCGTAGATGGCCTGCAGGCCGGCCAGCAGCCGGCGCGGGTCTTCGTTGTAGGTGGGCATCAGCAACGCGGTGCGGGTATGCACCTGCGGCAGCGGTTCGTCCGGGTCGATACCGAGCTTGTAGCCGCGGTCGAACACAGCGGTCAGGAAGCCGGCAAGCGCGCCGGCAAACGACAGTGCGATCCAGGCGAACAGCGCCACGAACAGCACCAGCAGGCATGCCTCCAGCACGCTGATGCCATTGCTGGCCAGCACCTTCCACATCATGGCCGTGCCGGCAGCCGTCATCGCCGCCGTGCCACCCAGAATGTAGAAGCGACGCAGGGCCATCAGCCGCGGCGCGGTGCGCTGCTTCGGCACCTGCAGACGGCCTTCGCGGAAGCTCTGTTCGGGCATGGTGAGCGGCGCTTCGGGCGGCAGCACCGGGCGGCCCGCGTCGATCAGGACGTTGACGGTCTGCACACTCATGCGTGGCTACCCTGCCCGGGTTCTGTCAGGCCGCTGCCGGATCCGGCGCGCCGTTTGTGTCTGTCACTGCCGGAACCCACGTACTCTCCACGCCACTGAGCCGAAAAATGCGGCCCAGCATAGGGGGGTAAATGTAAGGTGGGTGCGAAGAGGCGCAGGCCGCTGGCCCGCCCATTCAGGATCGGGCGGGCGGCGTAGGCCGGTAGCCCTTGTCCCGCAAGGGATCCCTATTCAGGAAGGTACGCCCACTCAGGCCGCTGGCCGGGCCACTACGACGTCGGTGACCTCCGGCAAACGCGCCAGTGCGCGCGAGGCGGTCAGGGAAAACTGCTGCTGGGCGAGCAGGTGCTGCGCCTGGGTAGCCACGGGACAACGGGCAATGCACGGGCCGGCCTGGGGGCGCTCGGGCGACGTCACTACGCTGGACATGTTCTGACTCTCGTTTCCTTTCAGTGTGCAGCCGCCGGGCTCCCCGCCCGACGGAATGCGCACCCTATAGGAAAACCGGGACGATTGTGTGACGAAGGCGGCGCTCCCATTGCGGCCGCCTCCTGCAAGCGATTTCAGTGCAGGCTGACGCTGCCGCCTGGCCGTCCGACGCGGTCGATCAGGGTCTGGCTGGCGGCGTTGAGGCCGATGACCTCCACGTTGGCCCCATGCCGGCGCAGTTTCTCCGTCACCTGCTCAAGCGCGCCCACGGCGCTGAGGTCCCAGAAGTGTGCGTGGGTGAGATCGATCACCACCTGCCGAGCGGCATGCTGCAGGTCGAAACTCGCGGAAAACTGCCCGGCCGAGGCGAAAAACACCTGGCCACGCACGGTGTAAACCTGCGTGCCGTCGTCGTGCTTTTCCTCGTCCACCTGCAACATCCGCCCGACCTTGCGCGCGAAGAACAGCGCCGACAGCAGCACGCCGGTCAGTACGCCCTTGGCCAGGTCATGGGTCGCCACGGTGACCACCACCGTGGCCAGCATCACCACCGAGGAGCTCTTCGGGTGCGTGCGCAGCTCGGCGAACGAGCGCCAGTGGAAGGTGCCGATGCTGACCATGATCATCACTGCGACCAGCGCCGCCATCGGGATCTGCCGCACCCAGTCCGAACCGTAAACCACCAGCAACAGCAGCAGCACGCCAGCGACCAGGCACGACAGCCGCCCTCGCCCGCCCGACGAAACATTGATGACCGACTGGCCGATCATCGCGCAGCCGCCCATGCCGCCGAACAGACCCGCGGTGATGTTGGCCAGGCCTTGGCCCGCGCATTCGCGGTTGCGCTGGCTGGGGGTGTCGGTCATGTCTTCCACGATCTGCGCGGTCATCATCGACTCCAGCAGCCCGACCACGGCCAGCGTGGCTGACACCGGCAACAACAGGCGCAGGGTGTCCCAGGTCCACGGCACGTCCGGCAGGAAGAACGTAGGCAGGCTGTCCGGCAGCGCGCCCATGTCACCCACCGTGCGGATGTCCCAGTGCAACCCGATCGACAGCGCGGTGAGTACCACGATGGCGACCAGAGCCGACGGTACCGCCCGGGTCAGCCGCGGCAGCAGGTAGATGATGGCAAGGCCAGCGGCGCACACCGCCCACACCTGCCAGGATCGTCCGATCAGCTCGGGCACCTGGGCCAGGAAGATCAGAATGGCCAGCGCGTTGACGAAGCCGGTGATGACCGAGCGCGATACGAAGCGCATCAGCGCGCCCAGCTTCAGCGCGCCGGCAATCACCTGCAGCACACCCGCCAGAATCGTGGCGGCCAGCAGGTACTGCAGACCGTGGTCCTTCACCAGGTCCACCATGACCAGCGCCATGGCCCCGGTGGCAGCGGAGATCATGCCCGGGCGGCCGCCGGCGATGGCGGTCACCACCGCGATGCAGAACGAGGCATACAGGCCCACCTTGGGGTCGACGCCGGCGATGATCGAAAACGCGATGGCTTCGGGAATCAGGGCCAGCGCGACCACCGCGCCGGACAGCAGATCGCCGCGGACATTGCCGAGCCATTGCTGGCGCAGCGGATACGAAACAGACATGTGAGAACTCCCGCGCCGGCGACACGCACGGCGCTTGTGTGATGGATCAACCCTTTCCTGGTCCCGTGACTGGTGGTTTCAGGGCGGGGTCATCACAGAGTTCCGAAGGGCGACGGGAGGTCGCGCAGAATACCCCAGCCCGTAGTGACACGCCATGCGTGTCATCGCGATGCTGCAACGTTCACGCATGACACGCATGGCGTGTCACTACGGGCAACGTCAATGCACGGGGCCGAACATCGCCCCCACGCTGCGCAGCAGCTCGTGCACGTTGAACGGCTTGGGCAACAGCGCCATGCCGGAGCCCAGGAAGGCCCCGCGCTCGGCCGCCTGTTCGGTGTAGCCCGTGACGAACAGCACCGGCAGCTCCGGGCGCAGCGCGCGCGCGGCATCGGCCAGGTCGCGACCGTTCATGCCGGGAAGACCGACGTCGGACAACAGAAGGTCCACCGGGCGCGCGGAGTGCAGCTCCAGCAGCGCCTGCTGCGCGTCGGTGGCTTCCACCACCTCGTAGCCTGCTTCGGTCAGCATCTCGCGTACCATCATCCGCACCGCCTCGGTGTCATCCACCAGCAGGATGCGCTGCGCATTGCCGAGACGGGTGGGTTCAGGGTGAGCCTCCTGCGACGGGGCCGACGCCGATCCCTGCGGCAGCAGAAGTTCTATTTCGGTGCCCTCTCCGACTTCGCTGGCAATGCGTGCCACGCCACCGGACTGCCGCGCAAAGCCGTACGTCATCGACAGGCCCAGGCCGGTGCCTTCCCCCTGTGGCTTGGTGGTGAAAAATGGCTCGAACACCTTGGCCAGCAGTTCCGGAGCGATGCCGCCGCCATTGTCGAGCACCTTCACGCTGATATAGGTGCCCGGAGCCAGTTCGTGATCACGGTCGATCGTCACCGGGTTGGCGCGGATGCGGATCAGGCCGTGGCCGGCCAGGGCGTCACGCGCATTGATGACCAGGTTGAGGATGACATTCTCGAACTGGTTGGGATCCGCCACCGCCAGCAGCGGCGTGGTACCCAGCTCCAGTTCCAGTTCGATGTTCTCACCGATGGACCGACGCAGCATGTCCTCCAGCGAGCTCACCCGCGCCGCCAGGTCGAAGGTCTGCGGATCCAGCGGCTGCTTTCGTGCGAATGCGAGCATGCGCTGGGTCAGGGCCGCGGCGCGATGCGCCGAAGCAGTAGCCAGTTCGGCATAGCGCGAGGCCTTTTCCCATCGCCCGGTACCGGCGGCGATCTCGATCATGTCCAGGCCGGAAATGATCGTGGTCAGCAGGTTGTTGAAATCGTGCGCGATGCCACCGGTGAGCTGGCCCAGCGAGTCCATCTTCTGCGCCTGCAGCAGTTCGCGCTCGGTGCGCTCGCGCTCGGAGATCTGGAACGCCAGCTCGGTATTGGCGCTTTCCAGTTCCTGCCGCTGTTCGCTTTCACGCAGGTGTTGGGCGGTGGTGTCCTCCACCAGCACCAGTCCGGCGCCATCTGGACGATACGGGGTCACCCGCCATTCGGTCATGCGTGGCAGGCCCTGCACGTGCACGGTGAAAGTACCCTGCCAGCGCTCGCCGGCCGCCAGCGCCGCCTGCAATCCGTCCAGCTGCTCGGCCTGCGTGCCCAGCAGCTGTCGCACCCGGTTCGGAGCGACCGCGTCACCCAGCAGACGCTGGAACGCCGCGTTGGCTTCCTGGATCCGCAGGTCGCGGTCGAGCACGGCGATGGGCGCATTGATCTGCTGGAAAATTTCACCGAAGCGTGCTTCCGCCTCGCGCAGCGCTTCTTCGGCGCGGCGGGCACGCAACAGGCTGCGCAGGGTTGCCAGCAGCACATCCGGGTCCACCGGGTGGATCAGATAGCCATCGGCACCGGCATTGAGACCGGTGATCAGGTCACCACTGGCGACGGCCGCGGCGGACACGTGGATCACCGGCAGCAGCTGGGTGCGCGGCGCGGCGCGCAGTTGCCGTACTACGTCGAAGCCGCTCATGTCGGGCAGGTTGACGTCCAGTACCAGGGCACCGTAATCGTTGCCCTGCAGCCGCACCAGCCCTTCGCTGCCGGTGCCGGCTTCATCGACCACGAACCCGTGGTGCTCCAGCACCCGGCGCACGGAATAGCGGGTGGCGGCATTGTCATCGACAACCAGGATGCGGTCATGGCTGGGCATCGGCGTGCTCCGGTTCCGGCTCCAGCTTGAGCGGTAAGGTCACGTAGAACTCCGAGCCTTCACCTGGACTGCTGTGCACCCCTACCTTTCCGCCCAGCAGCTCGGCAAACCGCTTGCACAGCGACAGGCCCAGCCCGGTGCCGCGCAATCCGCGCTGCAACGGCGTGTCCACCTGCACGAAGTCCTTGAACAAGGTGGAAAGAACCTCGGCAGGAATGCCGATGCCGGTGTCGCGCACGCTGAAACGCACGCATTCGTCGGTCTCCAGATGCGCCGACACCACCACCCGACCTGATGGGGTGAACTTGAGCGCATTGGAAATGAAGTTGCGCAGGATCTGCGCCAGCTTCTTGTCGTCGGTGTACAGCATGGGCAGCGGCGGCGGGTCTTCGAACACCAGATCGACCTGGTTGCCGTCGACCAGCGGCCGGAACATGCCGCGCAGCGCCGAAAACAGGTCCATCAGGTCGAACCAGCCCGGGGAAATGGTGATCCGCCCGGCCTCGATCTTGGCGAGGTCGAGCAGGTCGTCGACCATTTCGCGCAGTTCAGCCGTGGAGGCGCTGATGAAGCGCACTTGGCGCAGCTGTTCCTCGTTGAGCTGTCCGTCCATGCCGTCTTCCAGCAGCCGGGTCATGCTCAGGATCGATCCGAGGGGAGTGCGGAACTCGTGGCTCATGTAGGACAGGAACCGGCTCTTGAGGTCCGACACTTCGCGCAGCTGCTCGGCCTGCTGGTCCAATTCGGCATACAGGGCCAGCACGCCCTGGTTGGTTTCTTCCAGTTCCGCGCGCAGGGACGCGGCCTGTTCGCGCAGCTGCTGGAGTTCCTGTTCGGGGGGCAAGGTGTTCAATGCAGGTCTCCGAGGCGCAGGGCCACAATGCTGGCGTCGTCACGCCCCCGATCAAAATCACGCTGCAGCACCGCCACGACCAGGGCCGGATGCCGATGCATCAAGCCGGGGTAGTCGCGCAGGTTCCAGCGCGCCTGTAGTCCATCGCTGTGCATGACCAGCAGCGTGCCTGCGGGCGCGTGAAAATGGAATGGTTGTGCCTTGCGATATTGCACGCCGACGATGCCCGGGTGCGAGGCCATGCCCCGGTTGGTGGCCGGCTCGCACAGCGTGGCCGCGATGTTGCCCACGCCGGCAAACGATACGTCGCCGGACTCCACCTCGACACTGGCCACCGCGGCGGCTCCGCCCCGCGTGCCGGACATGCCGGCATGCAGCGCGGCGATGACCTCGACGGGACCGGCCGCGCCGCGCTGCGCGGC
>NZ_RHPP01000081.1 GCF_003935715.1 Stenotrophomonas sp. 278
GTCCAGCGCGTCGGCGCGCACGCGGTCGGCGTAGCGCTGCAGCCAGTCCTGCAGCGCGGGCAGCACCGCCGCGCGGCGCTCAGGGCTGTAGAACGCCTCCTCCAGCACCGCCACCGAGGGCGCGGCCAGGTCCAGCGCAGACAAGGCGCGGAACGCCAGGGTCATGTCCATCTGGCCGTCCTGCAGCAGCTGCCGCCACTGCGCCATCAGCGCCAGGTCGTCATCGGTGCACGCGGCCAGCCCGAACTTCGCCGCCACATCGTCGCGCTCGCAGCGGGCGTAGGTCGCCTGGAAAGCGGCCAGCCCCTCGTGCAGGGGCGCTACGTCGTCGAACAGCGGGGCCACGGCCTGCGCCAGCCGGGTCAGGTTCCAGTACGCCACCCGCGGCTGGGTACCGAAACGGTAGCGTCGGCCCTGCGCATCGGTGGTGTTGGGGGTCCAGTCCGGATCGTAGTCTTCCACCCAGCCATAGGGACCGTAATCGATGGTCAGCCCAAGAACAGACATGTTGTCGGTGTTCATCACGCCATGGACGAAGCCGACCCGCATCCAGTGCGCCACCATCACCGCGCTGCGCTCGCAGACCTGCGCGAACCAGCGCGCATCGCGGTCCTGCCCTGCCCCCCCCAGTTCCGGGAAGTCGCGGGCGATGCAGGCGTCAACCAGCTGCCGCAGCAGATCGAGGTCACCCCGCGACGCGGGCAGTTCAAAGCTGCCAAAGCGCAGGAACGACGGGGCCACCCGGCATACCACCGCACCTGGCTCGGCCTGCGGGTGGCCGTCATAGAACATGTCACGTACCACGGCCTCGCCGGTACCGACCAGACTCAGCGCACGCGTGGTCGGCACCCCCAGGTGATGCATGGCCTCGCTGCACAGGAATTCACGGATCGACGAGCGCAGCACCGCGCGGCCGTCGGCCCCGCGCGAGTACGGCGTGCGTCCGGCCCCCTTGAGCTGCAGCTCCCAGCGTTCGCCCTGGCCGGTGACCAGTTCACCCAGCGAGATCGCCCGCCCATCGCCGAGCTGCCCGGCCCAATGGCCGAACTGATGTCCCCCGTAGTTGGCCGCCCACGGCTGCATGCCGGCGTACAGCGCATTGCCACCGAACACGCGTGGAAAGTCAGGGCTGTCGAGCAGGTCCGCGCCGAAGCCCAACCGTCCGGCCATCTCTGCCGAGTACGCCAGCAGCTGCGGCGCGGCTACCGGCGTTGGCTTCACGCTCGACCACGCCGCACCGCGCACCTCGCGCAGTGCCGGTCCCTCCACCGGGTCGCCGGGAAGGTCACGCAGGAAGCGGTTATCGAACTGAAGAGTGGCTGTAGTCATGCCAGAGAGATGGGGCCACTCGACACGGCAGGCAAGTTCAGGCCGCGCCAGCGGCCAGGTCGAGCGACCCGCCCTTGGCCTGCGCACGCTGGTAGGCCGGGCGCTGCGCGATCCGCTCCAGGAACGCCGCCACGCGCGGGTAGGCGGACAAGTCGCCGCCACGCGCTGCGGCCGCCTGCAGCGGGAAGCTCATCTGGATGTCGGCGGCGGTGAAGCGCTCACCGGCAAACCAAGGCGTATTGCCCAGCTCGCGTTCCATCCACTGCAGATGCAGCTTGATCTGGGGGCCGACGAAGCCTTTCAACGCCTTGTCGGCAATCTGTCGGGCAATGGGACGGGCGAAGAACGGCATCGGGGCCTTGCGCAAGCGGGAGAACACCAGCGACATCACCATGGGGGGCATCGCCGAGCCTTCGGCATAGTGCATCCAGTAGCGGTAGCGCAGGCGCTCGGGAGCCTGCAGCGGCAAGGGCTCGGGCGAGAACTGCCGCGCGCTGTCGTAGCGGTCGACCAGGTACTCCAGGATCGCGCCGGACTCGGCCAGCACCAGGGTGTCGTCCTCCACTACGGGCGACTTGCCCAGCGGATGGATGTCGCGCAGCGCCTGCGGAGCCAGCCAGGTGTCCGGGTCGCGCCGGTAGCTGATCACCTGATAGGGAAGATTCAATTCCTCCAGCATCCACAGCACGCGCTGGGAACGGGAGTGGTCCAGATGGTGCACCTTGATCATCAGCAGGTCCGTCACGGCAAACCGCCATGCTACTGCGGGCCGGTGAACAGACAAACAAAAACGCCGGAAGCTTTCGCTTCCGGCGCTTTATGGCAACCTTCCGGTTACAGGGCTGGATTACAGCGCCTGCACCTGGTCAGCCTGCATGCCCTTCTGGCCCTGCACGGCGACGAAGGAAACCTTCTGGCCTTCCTGCAGCGACTTGAAGCCGTTGCCCTGGATGGCGCGGAAGTGCACGAACAGGTCCGGGCCGCTTTCCGGGGTGATGAAGCCAAAGCCCTTGGCATCATTGAACCACTTCACAGTGCCGTTCTGACGATCAGACATTACAAACTCCTGAAACAATAGTTGAAATAATCGCGGCCACCCAATGGCGGGAGCCGAGACTGAGTTGCAGGCGTTGGTAAAGCGGATCGATGAGCAGATCGTGAGATCAACTGCACCAGGCCACGATTCACGGTGACCCTAGCAAACACAGTGAGGGTGACGATACGCGTGTTTTCGGGAAAAAGCGATAGGCAGATCATTCAGCGATTTTGGTCGCACCCCTGACAGGACAAGGATTTCGGAGGTTCCGCGCAAATTCGGACCCCGTATTCAGATTTTTCCTAGCTGAATTTCGGCCAAATTACTGATTTAAGATTCAGCAATTTCGGCCGAAGCGGACAACCGCCGCGCGGACCTGAATTCGCGCCA
Source organism: Stenotrophomonas sp. 278 (assembly GCF_003935715.1). Classification (GTDB taxonomy): domain Bacteria; phylum Pseudomonadota; class Gammaproteobacteria; order Xanthomonadales; family Xanthomonadaceae; genus Stenotrophomonas; species Stenotrophomonas maltophilia_AH. The sequence goes on from NZ_RHPP01000081.1 coordinate 2,756, forward strand.
CGTCCCGGACAGCGGGTCGGTGAAGCCCAGCCCCTGCGCCAGCAACTGGAGGGGCACCTGGGATTCGGGGCCTTGCGGCTGCAGCGCCGGATACAGGTCATCGCCCAGAATGGGGGCCCCCAGCGCGGCCATGTGCACCCGCAGCTGGTGTTTTCGCCCGGTGTGCGGGTGCAGCCGGTAGTGCCAGACCGGCCCCTCGGCCGCGATCAGCTCGACCCGGGTGCTTGCGTTGGCGGCCCCCTCAGCCTCGGCCATGCGGAAGAACGGCTCTCCCGGCACCAGCCGGCTGTGCCGCTCGAGCGGGAAGGTGATGCCCGGCAGGGGCGCTGCGAGTGCTTCATACACCTTGAGGATGCGCCGCTCCCGGAACAGCCGCTGGTAGGTGTCGCGCGTCGCAGGGCGTGTTGAGAACAGCACCAGCCCGGCGGTAAGCCGGTCCAGCCGGTGCAGCGGCACCAGATCGCGGTTGAAGGTGTGCTCGACCAGCCGCGCCAGGAGGGTTTCACGCACATACCGCCCGGCCGGCGTCACGGGCAGGAAATGCGGCTTGTCGGCCACCAGCAGGTCGTCGTCCAGATGGAGGATGGAGGCCTGGCCCGCCACCACCGGCTCGTCCGCCACCTCGCGGTAGTAGCGGATCTCCTGCCCCACCCGCCACGGGTCGCCTGCGTTCAGCGCCCTGCCCTGCGCGTCCTGCACCCGTCCGCGGGCAAAGCGGTCCTGCCAGCAGGCGCGGTCGACCTGCGGAAAACGGGCACAAAGCCCATCCAGCAGGCAGGTCCAGGGGCCCACCGGCAGCTGCAGGCGGCTGGGAGCCAATGGATCAAACCGGGAATCGGACGCGCTCATGACCCACGCATTATCATGGCGCTCTTTGTTTCCGGTATCCCCATGGCCCTTACCGCCACCATCCGCAAGGCCGAGCTGCAGATCAGCGACATGGACCGCGGTTACTACGCCAGCCATACCCTGACCCTGGCCCAGCACCCTTCCGAGACCGACGAGCGCCTGATGCTGCGGCTGCTGGCGTTCGCGCTCAATGCCGAAGACCGGCTGGAATTTGGCCGTGGTCTGAGCGTCGACGACGAGCCGGACCTGTGGAAGCAGGACTACACCGGAGCCATCGAGCGCTGGATCGACCTGGGCCAGCCGGATGAGTCGCGCCTGCGCAAGGCGGCTGGCCGCGCCAGCGCGGTACAGCTGATCACCTACGGCGGCCGCGCTGCCGACATCTGGTGGGAGCGCAACGCCTCGGCGCTGAACAAGCTGAAGTCACTGGAGGTGATGGACCTCCCGGCCGATTTCGTCGAACAGTGGGGCGCGAAGATCGAGCGCAGCATGCGCTGGACCGTGTTGATCCAGGACGGCGAGGTGCAGCTGATCTCCGACAGTGGCGAGCTCAGCGTGATCCCGACCTGGCGCAAGCCAAAGCCCCAGGCCTGAGCGCGGCGACATGAGTATCGTGCGTTGCGATGTACTGGTGATCGGGGCCGGTGCGGCTGGCTTGATGTGTGCACTGACCGCCGGCCAGCGCGGCCGCATCGTGCAGGTGATCGACCACGCCAACAAGGTCGGCAAGAAGATCCTGATGTCTGGCGGCGGGCGCTGCAACTTCACCAACACAGGCACCACCCCGGCCAACTTCCTGTCGGCCAACCCGCATTTCTGCAAGTCCGCACTTGCGCGCTACACCCCGTGGGAGTTCATCAGCCTGGTCGAGCGGCATGGCATCGCCTATCACGAAAAGGAGCTCGGCCAGCTGTTCTGCGACATCTCGTCCAAGCAGATCGTGCGCATGCTGGTGGACGAATGCCAGGCAGCGGGCGTGCATATCCGCACCGACTGCGCAGTCACCCGGGTCGAACGCGGCGCGGATGGGTTCCATGTGCATACGGCGCAGGGCCATTTCCATGCGTCCTCGCTGGTGGTGGCAACCGGTGGGCTGTCCATCCCCAGCCTCGGGGCGACCGGCTTCGGTTACGAGCTGGCCCGTCAGTTCGGCCATGAGGTGCTGCCGACCCGTGCCGGGCTGGTGCCACTGACCCTGAGTGGCAGGCACCAGGAGCGCTTCGCCGACCTGAGCGGGGTCGCGCTTCCGGTGGCGGCGCGGTGCAATGACATCGAGTTCCGCAATTCCCTGCTGATCACCCACCGTGGCATCAGCGGCCCGGCCATCCTGCAGATCTCCTCGTTCTGGCAGCCCGGCGACGATCTGCGCCTGGACCTGCTGCCAGGCCAGAATGCTGAAGACTGGCTGCGCACGATGAAGCGCGAGCGCGGCTCGGCCGAGCTGCGCACGGTGCTGTCGGAGGTGCTGCCGCGCCGACTGGCCCTGCGCCTGTGCGAGCACTGGCTGCCCGACCGCCCGGTCAAACAGATCGACGAACGCGAGCTGCGGCAGGCCGCCGCCCTGCTGCAGGACTTCCCGCTGGTCGCCAGCGGGACGGAAGGGTACCGTACTGCCGAGGTGACCCTGGGAGGCGTGGATACACGCCGGGTCTCCTCCAGCACATTCGAGTCGCAGCTGGTGCCGGGTCTGCATTTCGTGGGGGAAGTGCTGGACGTCACCGGCTGGCTGGGCGGTTACAACTTCCAGTGGGCCTGGGCCAGTGGCCGGGCCGCAGGGCTGGTGGTGTAACCGGGCTCACATTCCGCGACCGCCGATTGCGCTCTGGCATGGACGTCGCGGCACGCATCGTGTATCAAGATGGCACTTCGGGGAGTAGTGAATGCAGAACGCCAACGACATCACCGTCCGCCTGCTGATCGTGGACGACAGCGGCGAGAACGCCGAGACCATCGTCAGCACGCTGCGTAACAGCGGCATCGCGGTGCGACCGGCCCGGCCGCAGAACACCGAGGAGCTGGCGCAGATTCTCGGCAGCCAGCCGATCGACCTGGTCCTGGTCGCCCCTGCGCAGAGCATTCCCCTGCTGCAGGTGACCCAGCAGATCGCCGCCAGCGGCAAGGACATCCCGATGATCCTGCTGGCCGAAGCGGTCAATGAGACCGAATGGGTCGAGGCCAGTGCAAACGGGTTCCGCGCAGTAGCCCTGCGCAACCGCCCCGAGCATCTGCTGGCGGTGGTGCGCAACGAATGGACCGACCTCCACGCCCGCCGCGGCCTGCGCCGGATCGAGGCGCAGATGCGCGAGACCGAACGTCGCTGTGACGCGCTGATCTCCTCTTCGCGCGACCCCATCGCCTACGTGCATGAAGGCATGCACATCCGCGCCAACGAGGCCTACCTGGAAATGTTCGGGTACGAGTCGTTCGACGACGTGGAAGGCATCTCGTTGCTGGACATGGTGGCTCCGCAGCACGTGGAAGGCTTCAAGCAGCTGCTCAAGTCGCTCAGCAAGGGCGAAGCACCGCCGCCGCAGTACCAGGTCGACGCGCGCAACCAGGACGGCGCGATCTTCGCGGCCACCATGGAATTCACCCCGGCCACCTACGAGGGCGAGGCGTGCCTGCAGGTGGTGTTCCGCCGTCGCATGGAACTGGACACCGAACTGGCCCGCGAAGTCGAAGACCTCCGCCAGCGCGACCAGGTCACCGGCCTGCTCAACCGACCGACCTTCATGGTGCACGTGGAAAACGCGGTGGCCCAGGCCGGCCGCAGCGAGGGCCGCTTCGGCCTGCTGCTGGTCGAACCGGACCACTACGCGCGATTGCTGCCGGACATCGGCCTGGATTCGGCCGACGCCCTCATCGCCGCCCTCGCCCGCGTGCTGGCGTCAACGGTGGGCGACCGCGCGCAGGTGGCGCGCTTCGGCGAACACAGCTTTGCGGTCCTGATGGAAGGCGCGTATGCCGAAACCGAGGGTCTGGCCGACCGCATCCGCGAAGCCTTTGCGGCGCAGGTGTTCAGCATCGGCGAACGCTCGGCCACGGTGACCGTCAGCATCGGCGGCGTCCAGGTCGGCGAGAAGATCGCCAGCATTGGCCAGGTCCTGGCGCGTGCCACCGAATGCCAGCAGGCCGCCTCCGAACTGGGCAATACCAGCCGCATCTTCGACCCGGCCGCGGTGGACCGCGTCGAGGAAGAGCGGGTGCAGCGCTGGGTGGCGCGGATCAAGGAAGCGCTGGCCGGCGAAGGCTTCCAGCTGCACTACCAGCCGGTGCTGAACCTGCAGGGTGAGCCGCTGGAGCTGTACGAGGCGTACCTGCGCCTGGACAACAACGGCGAGCTGCTGAGCCCGACCGCGTTCCTGGGCATTGCCGAGGAGCATGGCCTGCTGGCGGACATCAACCGCTGGGTGGTGACCGAAGCGATCAACGTGCTGGGCCAACGCGCACGTGCGGGACATGCCACGCACATGCTGGTGAAGATCACACCGGAGTCGTTCAACGACCCGCAGATGGTGGCCACGCTGCGCCGCGAGCTGGCGGCGCACGGGGTGCCGGGCGAACGCCTGTGGCTCCACGCGCCGGAAGCGAAGGTGTTCACCCACCTGCGCAACGCCCAGCAGTTCCTGGCCGACGTGGCTCCGCTGGGCATCCGCATCGGCCTGGAGCAGTTCGGTTCGGGCCTGGATTCGTTCCAGCTGCTGGCGCACTTCCAGCCGCAGTTCCTCAAGCTGGACCGCGACTTCACCAGCGACTTCGCCCGCACCCGCGAGCATGCGGACAAGATCAGCGAGATCACCGCGCGCGCGCAGGAAGCAAACATCCGCACGCTGGCCGAGTTCGTGGCCGATGCCAACTCGATGAGCCTGTTGTTCAGCGCCGGCGTGGATTACGTGCAGGGTGAATTCGTCGGGCCTGCAGGGCCTGCGATGAACTTTGACTTTGCGTGAGGTTTTGGTTTTTCGCGAAGAGCGGCGCTTCGGTTTTCACGTGCTGGGGAGGCCTACGGGCAGCCCCGCTCCGGGACACGCCGCAAGTACGTCCATGTAGGCTACTCCACGGCATCCATGCCGTGGAGTGTCCCTCCGGGGGCTACCCGTAGGCCTCCCCTTCATGCATCGCGCGGTGCGGTGCGAACGGCAAAACCAACGGCAACAGCCGTTTTCAACGTGTAGTGACACGCCATGCGTGTCATCGATAGCGCATCCGGAGGCTGGCACCGTTGATTTTCCGTTGGCCACCGATGAACTGTCGGGGGCCGGTCGGAAACCCGTGAAAACCGGCTGTTCGCCCAATTCCAACAGCAGCCGGGCAGAGCCCGGCTCTACGAGAGCGTAACCCCGAGAAGGATCAGCCGGTGAGATCCACGAGGTTCGGGATGGCGACATCCGTGGCCACGTCCGCTTCATAGTCCACGCCTTCGACGCCGAAGCCGAACAGGCGCAGGAAGTCAGCCTTGTAGCCGGCCAGGTCGCTGATCTCGTACAGGTTCTCGTTGGTCACCTGCGGCCACAGCTTGAGCACTTCGGCCTGGACGTCCGGGGCCATCTCCTTGTAGTCCGCACGCAGGCGGCCGGCTTCGTCGACCAGTTCCACCGTGCGGCCGTCGGCCAGCAACTGGTGGCGCAGGCGTTCGGTGGCAGTGCCGGCGTCCTTGCCACCGTAGACGATGTCATACAGCGTATCCAGCTGCTCGATGCAGCCTTCATGCGTACCGCGCTCCTTCATCACCTTGAACAGCAGCGACAGGTACAGCGGCATGGTCGGAATGGCAGAGCTGGCCTGGGTGACCACTGCCTTCAGCACCGACACGCGTGCGTCGCCGCCAATCTTCTGCAGCTTTTCGCGCAGGCCCAGCACCTTCTCGTCGAGGTCCTTCTTGGCCGCGCCGATCGAACCATTCCAGTAGATCGCCTGGGTGATTTCCTCGCCCACGTAGGTGAACGCCGTGGTGGTCGCGCCCTCGGCCAGCACACCCGCGTCCAGCAGTGCGTCGATCCACATCTGCCAGTCCTCGCCGCCCATCACCGCGACGGTGCCCGCGATTTCTTCGGCGGTCGCCGGCTGCAGCGTGGTTTCGGTCAGCACTTCCTTGTCGGTGTCCAGGCCGCGCAGGGTGATCGGCTCACCGATCGGCTTGAGCGTGGAGCTGATCACCTCGCCGGTGCGCGGATGCTTGCGGCGCGGCGCGGCTAGGCTGTACACCACCTGGTCAACCTGGCCCAGGTCCTGTTTGATCAGCTCGATGACCTTGGCCTTCACTTCATCCGAGAACGCGTCGCCATTCACGCTCTTGGCGTACAGGCCAGCCTGTTCGGCGTACTTGTGGAATGCCGCCGAGTTGTACCAGCCCGCCGTGCCCGGCTTGCTGTCGGTGCCCGGGCGCTCAAAGAACACACCCAGCGTGGCCGCTCCACTGCCGAAGGCGGCAGTGATGCGTGCGGCCAGTCCGTAGCCGGTCGACGCACCCAGCACCAGAACGCGCTTGGGCCCGTTGGGCAGCTTCGGCTGCGCCTTGATGTAGTCGATCTGCTGCTTGACCGCTGCGTCGCAGCCGGCCGGATGGGTGGTAACGCAGATGAAGCCGCGAACGCGCGGTTTGATGACCATGAACACCTCGAGGGAAACGGAGCGGCCGGGTGAGCGGCCGCGCAACCCCGAAATCGTAGTGCCCCCGACGCCCCCGCACAACCAACGCCCCAGTACGGAAAAAGGAAAAGCCGCGCAATGCGCGGCTCCCAAACACCCCTGACGAAGGAGGAGCCCCTTTTTGTTAAAGGGGGCGCGTCCAGGGAATTGCAGGAGCAATTCCCAACGTCGCAACGCGACGGCCCGAAAGGTGACCGCCATGGATGGCGGTCATAACGGCGCGGGGTTAAGGTGGAATGCGTGGGCGCGAGTGCGTCGGCCGTTTACGGCCGACGCGCGAGCGCTTCCACGTCCTTCGCCTTCGGCAGCAGGTCCTGCTTGCTTACGCGCAGGAAGCCGATCGTCAGCATCGGCACCGCCACCAGGATCGAGGACACCACCACGATCACCGCACCGATCATGTGGGTTTCGGCAAGGCCTTCCAGCGACGTACCACCGTACAGATACAACGCCAGCGCCGACAGGAAGAACATCACCGCGGTGATCACCGTACGCGACAGCGTCTGGTTGATCGAGCGGTTCAGCACTTCCAGCGGTTCCACGCGCAGGCTGCGGAAGTTTTCACGAACGCGGTCGAACACCACGATGATGTCGTTGATCGCAAAGCCCATCACCGACAGCAGACCGGCCAGCAGGTTCAGGTCGAACTCGCGTCCCATCAGCGACATGTAGGCCAGCGTGACCAGCAGGTCGAACAGCGCCACGAGGCTGGCGGTGACCGCGAACTTCCATTCGAACCGGAAACCGATGTAGATCAGGAAGCCCACCAGCATGAACACGGTCGCGTACAGCCCGTTCAAGGCCAGGTCCTTGCCGATCTGCGGACCCACGTACTCGTTGCGCAGGATGGTGGCCGAATTTTCGGCCGTGGTGATGGCTTTCAGCACGGCGTCGCCGGTGGCCTTGTCCTGGGCCGCCCCTTCGGCACCCGGATCATGGGCACCGTGCGGGGCCAGGCGGATCAGCAGGTCGGTGTTGCCACCGAAGCTCTGCACCTGGGCGTTCTCGAAGCCATTGGATTCCAGCTTGGAGCGGACCTGCTCGACGTCCACCGGCTTGTCGAAGCGGGCTTCGATCAGCGTGCCGCCAGTGAAGTCCAGCGCGAAGGTGAAGCCCTTGACGCCGATGATGGCCACCGAGGCCAGGAATACCGCGATCGTGACCGCCATGGCCACATGGCGCCAGCGCATGAAGTCGATCTTGGTGTCGTTCGGGAGGATGTGCAGCGGAAACAGTTTCATTGTGCGTGTCGTCCCGTCAGATGGCCACGTTCTGGAGCTTCTTGCGACGGCCGTAGATCAGCGTCGCCAGCGCGCGCGATACGGTGATCGCCGTGAACATCGAAGCGAAAATACCGATGATCATGGTCAGGGCGAAGCCCTTCAGCGGACCGGTGCCGAAGGCGAACAGCGCCACACCCACGATCAGACCGGTCAGGTTGGCGTCCAGGATGGTGCCGCTGGCGCGTTCGTAACCGGTGACGATGGCGGTCTTGCCCGGCACGCCGGCGCGCAGCTCCTCACGGATGCGCTCGTTGATCAGCACGTTGGCGTCCACCGACAGGCCGACCGACAGAGCCAGGCCGGCAAAGCCCGGCAGGGTCATGGTGGCACCGAACAGCGACATCACCGCCACCACGATCAGCAGGTTGAACAGCATCGCCGCCGAGGTGATCAGGCCGAACATGCGGTAGTACACGGTGAAGAACACCAGGGTGAACAGGAACGCGTAGATCACCGCGGTGATGCCGCGCTCCACGTTCTCCGCGCCGAGGCTCGGGCCAACCACGCGCTCTTCAACGAAGTCCATCGGTGCGGCCAGCGAACCGGACTTCAGCAGCTTGGCCAGGTCTTCAGATTCCTTCTTTTCCAGACCGGTGGTCTGGAACTGCTTGCCGAACACGCCGTTGATGTTGGCTACCGAGATCACTTCCTCGTTGACCTTGAAGCTGCGCACTTCCTGGCCATCCACCTCGGTCACGGTCGGCACGCGTTCGGTGTAGACCACGGCCATCGGCTTGTTCACGTTGGCGCTGGTGAAGTCGAACATGCGCTGGCCGCCGACGGCGTTCAGGGTCACGCTGACTGCATTGCTGCCGGTCTGCGGGTCGGTGGTGGCCTGTGCGGCAACCATCTGGTCACCGGTCACGATGACGCGCTTGTTCAGCAGGATCGGGCCGCCACCGTCACGACGCTGGTAAACCTTTGCTTCGGGGGGAATGCGGCCGCTGGCAATGGCGTCCTGCGCGTTCCCTTCAACCACTGCGCGGTATTCCAGGGTTGCGGTCGCACCGATCATGCGCTTGGCTTCAGCGGTGTCCTGCACGCCCGGCAGCTGCACGACCACGCGGTCGGCACCCTGGCGCTGGATGATCGGCTCGGACACGCCGAGCTGGTTGACGCGGTTACGCAGGGTGTTGATGTTCTGCTCGATCGCGCCGTTGGCAATGGTGGTCAGCTCGGTTTCCGGCACGCTCACGGTGATCCGGTTGCCATTGGCGTCGTAGCCCAGGGTCGGCTGCGCCTTGGCCAGCAGCTGTCGCGCACGCTCGACCACTTCGGCACCGGCCGACGGGCTGATCACCGCGACAATGGTGTTGTCCGGGCGACGCTCGACCGACTGGTAGGCAATGCGGGCATCGCGAAGACTGGTGCGCACGTCTTCAGCATAGGCATCCATGCGCTTGTCCAGCGCGGCCTTCTGGTCGACCTGCAGCACGAAGTGCACGCCACCCTGCAGGTCCAGGCCCAGCGTCATCGGGCGGCCGCCCAGCCTGGACAGCCAGTCCGGCACGGTGGAGGCCAGGTTGAGCGCGACGGTGTAGTGCTCGCCCATGCTGTCACGCAGCAGGTCGCTGGCAGCGGCCTGGGTCTTCAGGTCGGGCAGGCGGACGATCAGGCTGTCGCCCTCCTTCTCCGCTCCGATGGTGCTGATGCCGGCCTGCTTCAGGTCGGCCAGTACGCGGTCACGGAGCGCGTCGTCGACCTGGCCGCCACGGTTGGCGGTGATCTGGACGGCCGCGTCCTTCTGGTAGATGTTGGGCAGCGCGTACAAAGCGCTGAGCGCCAGTACGATCAGGATGACGACGTACTTCCAGCGTGGAAATTCAAGCATTGCCAGGTTCCTGCGCGGTGCCAGTCCCGGCACCGCGGTTGGTCTTGGGAAAAAGAGGGATCAGACCGCCGACTTCAGCGTGCCGGCCGGCAGCACGTTGCCGACTGCGCCCTTCTGCACGCGGATGTTCACGTTGTCGGCCACTTCGATGGTGACGAAGTTGTCGCCGATCTTGGTCACCACGCCGGCGATGCCGCCGTTGGTCAGCACTTCGTCGCCGACCTTGATCTTGTCCAGCATCGCCTTGTGTTCCTTCTGGCGCTTCATCTGCGGACGGATCATCAGGAAGTACATGATCGCGATCAGGATGATCGGGAACAGCAGCGTGGTCAGGCCCATGCCCTGCGGCTGGCCGCCGGCGGCTTGGGCGTGGGCGGCGGGAATCAGAAAAGCGAGCAGGTTCATTGTGTGTCCTTGGGTTGGAGGCGCCCTGCCCCGGAAGGAAGGGTGTCGCCGCGAAACGGTGGGTCAGCCGCGAAGTATGCCACGGCCCCGGGGGTTATTCCTTGGGCCAATTGGCACGGTCTTCAAGGCGGCAGGGGTCAGGCGTGGCCGTCCAGCGCTGGCGTGGCCATTCCCCGGGCTGCGTAGAAGGACTCGCGGAAGGCGGTGAAGGTTCCCGCTGCGATGGCCGCACGCATGTCGGCCATCAGTTTTTCGTAGTAATACAGGTTGTGCAGGGTGCCCAGCATGGGAGCCAGCATTTCGTTGCAGCGGTCCAGGTGACGCAGGTAGGAACGGGTATAGCCGCTGCTGCAGGCATGGCAGCCGCAGCCCGGCTCGATGGTGTCCATGTCGCGCTCGTAACGGGCGTTACGGATCCGCACGGTGCCGGTGGAGGTGAAATAGTGGCCATTGCGGGCATTCCGGGTGGGCATGACGCAATCGAACATGTCCACGCCCCGTGCCACGCCTTCCACCAGGTCCTCCGGACGCCCCACGCCCATCAGGTAACGCGGGCGGTCGGCGGGCAGGATCGGATTCAGATGCTCGAGCATGGCGTTGCGCTCGTGCTCCGGCTCCCCCACCGCCAGCCCGCCGATGGCGTAGCCGTCAAAGCCGATCTGCTGCAACCCTTCGGCCGAACGTGTGCGCAGGTCGTGGTGAACGCCGCCCTGGACAATGCCGAACAGGGCCGCGTCGTTGCCCAGTTCATCGTGGGCGTTGCGGCTGCGCTGGGCCCAGCGCAGGCTCAGTTCCATCGAGGTGCGCGCGACCTGCTCGGTGGCCGGGTACGGGGTGCACTCGTCGAAGATCATCACGATGTCCGAGTCGAGCACCTTCTGGATCTTCATGCTTTCTTCCGGGCCCAGGAACACCTTGGCCCCGTCGGTCGGCGAGGCGAAGGTGACGCCCTGTTCGGTGATCTTGCGGCGGTGGGCCAGCGAGAACACCTGGAAGCCGCCGGAGTCGGTCAGGATCGGGCCGTTCCAGCGCGCGAACCCGTGCAGGCCGCCGTGGTCGGCGATCACGTCCAGGCCCGGTCGCAGGTACAGATGGAAGGTGTTGCCGAGGATGATTTCCGCCCCCAGCGCCCGGATCTGCTCCGGCAGCACGCCCTTGACCGAGCCATAGGTGCCCACCGGCATGAATGCCGGGGTTTCCACCGTCCCGCGCGGGAAGGTCAGGCGGCCGCGACGGGCACGGCCGTCGGTGGTCTGTAGCTGGAACTGAAGTCGGGACATCGGGACGGATACTGGGCAAATAGTCGCCGATTATCGCCCATTTCGACCCAGGACGCCCGGTTCGGGGTCACGTTGACACGCATGGCGTGTCACAACGCGGGGATCCGTAGAGCCGGGCTTGCCCGGCTGAACGGCCGACCATGGCGCAGCCGGGCAGAGCCCGGCTCTACGTCATTCCCCCTTGGGGAACAGCAGCATGGCGTCGCCGTAGCTGAAGAAGCGGTACTTCTCCGCGATGGCGGCCCGGTACGCCTCGAACACCCGCTCCTGGCCGGCAAAGGCTGAGATCATCATCAACAGCGTGCTTTCCGGCAGGTGGAAATTGGTGATCATCGCGTCCACGCTGCCGATCCGGTAACCCGGGGTGATGAAGATCTGGGTTTCACCAGCATAGGGCAGCAACTCGCCGTCGCGCATGGCGCTTTCCAGCGCGCGCACAACAGTGGTGCCGACGCCGATCACGCGACCACCGGCGGCGCGGGTCTGGCGCACCTGCTGGACCAGTTCGGCCCCCACGTTCAGCCACTCACGGTGCATCACGTGGTCCTTGAGGTCATCCACCCGCACCGGCTGGAACGTGCCCGCACCCACGTGCAGGGTGACGTGACCGGTGGACACACCACGCGCCTTCAGCGCCGCCAGCAGGTTCTCGTCGAAATGCAGGCCTGCGGTCGGAGCGGCCACCGCCCCGACTTCGCGCGCAAAAACCGTCTGGTAGCGCTCGCGGTCATCCATGCCAGGTTCGCGCTGGATGTAGGGCGGAAGCGGCAGACGACCCGCGTGCAGCAGCCACTGCTCCAGGTTTTCCGGGACATGGAACTGCAGCACATAGAACTCGCCGTCGCGCCCCAGTACCTCGGCCTCGCCTCCGGCATCGAGCGCGATCCGGCTGCCCGCCTTGGGCGACTTGCTGGCCCCGACCTGGGCGCGCGCCTGCTGCCCGCCCAGCAGGCGCTCGATCAGGATCTCGACCCGGCCGCCACTGGCTTTCTGTCCGAACAGGCGCGCCGGAATCACACGGGTGTCGTTGAACACCAGCAGATCGCCCGGCTGCAGCAGGTCTGGCAGGTCACGGATCCGGCGATGCTCAAAGGCGGCCGGGGCCGGCGGCACCAGCATCAGGCGACTGGCCGAGCGCTCCGCGAGCGGGGCCTGGGCAATCAGTTCGGGCGGCAGATCGTAGTGGAAATCGGACTTCTTCAAGGCGGCGTGCAGCAACAGGTCTGGAATGCCGCGCATTGTACGACTGGCCCCCGGTGGTCATGCAGCGGGCGGGGAACGTCGGGCAAAATGCTGCTATGCAACAGTTTTCGGCGGGGTTATCGCGCGAAAACGCGCGTGCTAGCATCGAACCGGAAGTCCGATGCACGAGCCCCGAAGCGCGCGCCTGGTCGCGCGTTTTGCGTTTTTCGCCGTGCTGCCATTCGTTTCAGGAGATCTGCAATGAGCTTCATCGAACGCCTCGCCCCGCTCCGCGCCCAGACCGGCACCCGTCTTACTACTGGCCTGGATGACGCCACGCTGGAGCGACTGGCCAGCGCCCACCCGCAACTGCTCGCTGCGGTGGACGCGGCGGCCGCCGAATTCGCCCGCATCCGCGAGGACGTCAGCGACCTGCTGCCGCTGGACGAGCGCGACCAGATCGCGGCCATGCAGGACGGCTTCGTCAATTTCTATGCAGATGATGCGGTAACGCCCTATGTGGCGCTGGCCGCACGCGGTGCCTGGGTGGTGACCCTCAAGGGCGCGGTGCTGTACGACGCTGGCGGCTACGGCATGCTGGGCTTCGGGCACACGCCGCCGGCGGTGCTGGAAGCGCTGGCAGCACCGCAGGTAATGGCCAACGTCATGACCCCTCACCTTTCCCAGCGGCGATTCATCCAGGCGCTGCGGGCCGAGATCGGCCACACCCGGGGCGGCTGTCCGTACGCCCGCTTCATGTGCCTGAATTCCGGCTCCGAAGCCGTCGGCCTGGCTGCGCGCATCGCCGACGTCAATGCCAAGCTGCAGACCGACCCGGGTGCACGCCATGCCGGTGCCAGGATCAAACGGGTCGTGGTCAAGGGCAGCTTCCACGGCCGCACTGATCGCCCTGCCCTGTACTCCGACTCCAGCCGTCGCAGCTATGTACAGCACCTGGCCAGCTACCGGGGCGAGGACAGCGTGATCACCGTGGCACCGTACGACGAGGCTGCGTTGAGGCAGGTGTTCGCCGACGCCGCCGAACAACGCTGGTTCATCGAGGCCGTGTTCCTGGAGCCGGTGATGGGCGAAGGTGACCCGGGCCGCTCGGTGCCGCCAGCGTTCTATGCGCTGGCGCGTGAGCTGACCCGCCAGCACGGCAGCCTGCTGCTGATCGACTCGATCCAGGCAGGCCTGCGCGCGCATGGCGTGCTGTCGCTGGTGGATTACCCCGGTTTCGAGGGGCTGGAAGCGCCGGACATGGAAACCTATTCCAAGGCACTCAATGCCGCGCAGTTCCCGCTGTCGGTGCTGGCCGTGACTGAACACGCCGCGCAGCTGTATCGCAAGGGGATCTACGGCAACACCATGACCTCCAATCCGCGCGCGTTGGACGTCGCCTGCGCGACCCTCGGCCTGCTCACCCCCCAGGTGCGGCAGAACATCCGCGAACGCGGGGCCGAAGCGGTACGCAAGCTGGAACACCTGAAGTCCGAGCTCGGCGGCCTGATTACCAAGGTCCAGGGCACCGGCCTGCTGTTCTCGTGCGAGCTGGCACCGCAGTTCAAGTGCTACGGAGCCAACTCCACCGAGGAGTGGCTGCGCAACCACGGCATCAACGTCATCCATGGCGGCGAGAACTCGCTGCGCTTTACCCCGCACTTCGGCATGGACAGCGACGAGCTGGACCTGCTGGTGCAGCTGGTCGGCCGCGCATTGAAGGAAGGGCCGCGCCGGGAGGCGTCGCAGGCGGCGTGAACGGTTGACGGCAAGCCGGGCTTGCCCGGCTCCACATCGTGCGATAATGCGCGCCTGCATCACGGAAACCACCCCGCCGGCCACCGGCGGGGCTTTTTCGTTTCCGGCGCAGCATTTTTGAACACAGGAAGATCCAATGAAGTCGATTTGCGTTTACTGTGGCTCCAACGCCGGTAGCAAGCCCATCTACACCGAGCGCGCGATCGCGCTGGGTGATCGCATCGCCCGTGACGGCCTGCGGCTGGTCTACGGCGGCGGCAATGTGGGCCTGATGGGTACGGTGGCAAACGCCGTGCTGGCCGGCGGCGGCGAAGTCACCGGTGTGATTCCGCAGCAGCTGGCCGACTGGGAAGTGGCCCACCGTGGACTGACCGAACTTGAAATCGTCGGCTCCATGCACGAGCGCAAGTCGCGCATGTTCGAGCTGTCCGACGCCTTCGTGGCTCTGCCCGGTGGTTTTGGCACCATGGAAGAAATCTTCGAGATGCTCACCTGGCGCCAGCTCGGCATCGGCAACAAGCCGTGCGCGTTCCTGGACGTGGACGGATTCTATGCCCCGCTGATCGGCATGATCGACCGCATGGTGGAGGAGCGCTTCCTGCACCCGGACCAGCGCGCCGACCTCTGGTACGGCTCGGACATCGACGCCATGCTGGACTGGATGCGCAGCTACCAGCCGGCACAGGCGTCCAAGTGGATCGACGAGAAGCGTCGCACCGCATTGGTTTGATCAACCGCCAACGAATGCGTCCATCGGCGCGGGGCGGCCCAGCAGGTAGCCCTGCCCGTAATCGCAGCCCAGCTGCAGCAAGGTCTGCCGCTGGGCGGCGTTCTCGATTCCCTCGCCCACCGTCTCGATCCCCAGTGTGCGCGCCAATGAAAGCACGCCCTGCACCAGCGCATAGGTGCTCTGCATGTCGTGACCATGCAGGCCGGCGATGAAACTCTGGTCGATCTTCAGGGTGGAGATCGGGAACCGGTGCAGGTAGGACAGCGCCGAGAAGCCGGTCCCGAAGTCATCCAGTTGTACCAGCACGCCCCGCTCGCGCAGGGTCTGCAGGACGCGCAGCGTGCGCGGGCCATCGTCGAGCAGCGCTACCTCCGTGATTTCCAGCCGCAGCCGGCGCGGGTCCGCCCCGGCGGCCTCGATCAGGCCAAACAGACGCTGGCTGAAGTCCGGCGAGCGGAAATGCCGCGGTGACACATTCACCGACAGGTAGCCCTCCCCACCCTGTGCCAACTGGCTGATCACGTCTTCGTAGAGCAGCCAGTCCACCTGTTCGATCAGGCCGCTTTCCTCACCCAGATCCAGGAACGCGCTGGGCAGCAGCAGACCGCGCCGCTCGTGCTGCCAGCGCAGCAACGCCTCATAGCCCATCACCCGGCCATCGCTCAGGCGGACGATAGGCTGGTAATACGGCACGAAGTCGCGATTGTTGATCGCCCGGCGCAGGTCGGCCTCCAGGTCCAGGCTGCGCAATGCCTCCTCGCGCATGGCTTCGTCAAAGACCGCGAAACGGTCCTTGCCCTGCGCCTTGGCACGATACATGGCCGCGTCGGCGTCCCGGACCAGCTCCTCGGCATTGCGATAGCGCGGCCCCCAGAGCGCGATGCCCAGGCTTCCTGAAGGGAACAGCTCGCGCCCCTGCACCCACATTGATTCCTCCAGTGCAGCCAGCATGCGCTGGGAAAATTCCCGGGCCGAGCCCAGGCCGTCCGGGCACTGCAGCAGGATCGCGAACTCGTCTCCGCCCAGGCGCGCAACGACGTCGGACGCGCCCACCATGGACACGATGCGACGTGCGACCTCGACCAGCATCTGGTCGCCGGCTGCGTGCCCGATGCTGTCGTTGACCAGCTTGAAACGGTCAAGGTCCAGGAACAGCACCGCAAACGCAGGCCCGCCCGGCAACTGGGCCAGGTTGATGGCGTCCCCGAGCCGGTCCAGCAGATGTACGCGGTTGGGCAGCCCGGTCAGCGCGTCATGCAGCGCCTGGTGGGTCAGCCGCTGCTCGGCCCGGAGGCGCTCGCCGATCTGCCCCAGCAGCTGTTCGTTGACCTCGGCCAGTTCGCGCGTCCGTTCTTCCACGCGCTTTTCCAGCTCGGCGTGCGCAAGCCGCAGCTGCTCCTGGTTGCGTTGCCGGGCCAGGCCATTGCCGATGTTCTGTGCGGCAAAGCTGAGCAGGCGCTGATCGTGCGCGGTGAAGCTGATCTCGGGCGAGTAGCTCTGCACCACGATCACGCCGACCACTTCGTCATCACTGAGCAGCGGCACGCCCAGCCAGCAGTGCGAGCGCGCACCGAACTCGTGCACGCGACCGGCTGCCCGCAGCGAGTCGATGTGTTCCCGCGACGCCAGCAGCGGCTGCCGGTTGCGGACGATGTACTCGGTCAGACCGTGGCTGAAGGGCCGCGACGGCCGCGCGGGATTGTACTCATCCACCGAGTACACGAAATCCAACCCGTCCCCGCTCTCGTTGACCAGCGCGATGTAGAAGTTGCGCGCATCCAGCAGCGTGCCCACCACCCCGTGCACCTGCACGTAGTACTGATGCAGGCTTTCGGCGCTCATCGCCATTTCCGCGATGTTGAACAGCGCCAGCTGCAGTTTTTCAGCACGCCGCCGCTCGATCACCTCGTCCTGGAGGCTGTGGTTGGCGCGCTGCAGTTCCACCGTGCGCCGTTCCACCTGGCGCTCCAGCTGCACCTGCGCCTGGCGGCGATCCATGGCGGTAAGAATGTGCTGGGCAACATACCCCAGCAGGGTGCGGTCGGCCTCGTTGTAGCGCACGCCATGCTCATAGCTCTGCACCACGATCGCACCGCACACACGGGCGTCGCGCAGCATCGGCACGCCAAGCCAGTCCAGGCTTTCCGGTCCACGCCGCGGGTCGACTTCGTCGCTGAGCGCAGCCAGCAGCTCATTGGACGGCCCGCTCAGTGGCTTGCCGTGGCGCAGCAGCGCGAAGGTCAGACTGCGCGGCATCTCGTCTTCTTCGTAACTGCGATCGGGATCGGCCACGAACGTGTCGCGCTGGTCGGCGAAATACAGGAAGCGGATTCGCCGGTGGATGTCGTCGTACTCGACGATGTAGCAGTTCTGGGCGTACATCAGCGAGTTCAGCACGCGATGGAAATGCCGCAGCATGTCGGTCATTTCCAGATCGGCACCGGCGAGGTCGGCAATCTCGTACAGCGCCTGCTGCAGTCGTTTGGAGTTTTCCAGCGACAGTATCTGTTCGCGCTGTCGCGCCATCACCAGCGCATCCTGCAAGCCCGCGCGGGCCAACGACCACCACGCCTCCTGCGGAACCGTACCGTCGGCCAGGCAGGCACGTATCGCCAACGCGCCGCCCTGGTGATGCCAGCGGCGCAGACTGCCGTCGGCAGGCAGCGCGGCCCCGAACAGAACCCCGGGCAGATCGGTGGGCCCGGTGTCGCCCCCGC
>NZ_RHPP01000082.1 GCF_003935715.1 Stenotrophomonas sp. 278
CGGCAGCGCCCACACCGGGGCCTGCGGGATCCACCACGGGGCCCAGGGTTGCGCCGCCACCTGGCCGAACAGCCACCAGCTGACCTGGAAACACCAACCCGCCAGCTGCCATGGCCAGCGCCCCGCGCCGTCGACCAGCGCTTCCAGCGCGGTGCCGAGCAAGGCCAACGGCACCACCCCGAGGCTCCACCAGGGAATGGCCAGCAGGTTGACCAGCGGACCGGCCCGTGAAGCCTGCCCGAACAAGGCCACGGTGAGTGGCAGCAGGGCCAAGGTCGCCACCCATTGCGCGGCCAGGAACTCGCGCAGGCGGTGTCGGCCCAGATCGGGCAGGCACCACAGCAGCCACAGCACACCGCCGAAACTGAGCCAGAACCCGGGGGCCAGCACCGACAACGGGTCGAACCCCAGAACCGCCCAGCTCGCCAGTGCCAGCGCCTGTCCTGGTGTAGCCGGCCGGCGGCTGCAGCGCGCCGCGCACGCCACGGACACCATCAGCACGGTGCGCACGGTCGGCAGCGCGAAGCCTGCGGCGGCTGCATACAGGAGTGCGCCTCCCACCGTTGCAAGCTTCACCAGCAGCGGACGCGGACAGCGCCGCCCCAGACCGGGCAGCAGCCATCCAACGCCGCCGCCCACCCAGCCGGCGGCAAAGCCGACCATCAGTACATGCGACCCGGAGATGGCCACCAGATGGGTGAGCCCGAGTGCACGCAGGTCATCCCAGTCGCGCGGACCGAGTCCACGCGTGTCGCCCACCGCCAGCGCCCGCACGAAATGACTGCTGCCGCCGTGGACCTGGGCAGTGATCGCATCCGCGATGCGCTCGCGCCAGGCCGGCAGCCCGGTCGGCGGACCCAACGGGCGTGCGGTACCCGGGGACACCACGGAACCGGTGCCGACAATGCCCTGCAGCAGCGCGTGGCGCTCGGCATCGAAGCCGCCCGGATTGCGAAGGCCCCGGGGCGGCCGCAGGCGCGCCTGCAAGGTCCAGCGCGCACCGGCTTTCAGCTGGTGGCGCGGGCGCTGATCCTCGTCAGTGCGGCCGTCGTGCCAGTTCAGGGTGAGCTCGCGCCCGCGCAGCCGTGCGGGCATCGCGGCGCTGTCCTCGACCCGGAACTGGAACCGGGTACTGCGTTCGCCGTGCCGGGGCAGGTCCACCACCCGGCCCTGCAACGTCCACGTCTGCCCGGCGTCGTCAGCCCGTAGTTGCGCGTTCAATCCCGCATGCGCGTGCAGCGCCGCCCAGCCCATGCCCAGCAGCAGCGCGCCAGCCAGTCGCGCCGGTGCAGCAAGACCGCACATCGCCGCTCCCGTCAGCAGGGCGAAGATCGCCCAGCCGTGCGGCAGCAGCACCGGTGCATGCACGACAACACACACGCCCACCACCAAGGCGGCCGCGCAGGCTTTACCAAACAGGGGAAGCGGAACCACAGGCGCAGCCGGTTGTGGACATTGCCCGCATGCTGGGGGTGCGCCGCAACTGGTTCCATCAGACGTTGCAGGCACCGGGCGTGGGAAATGGCGGAATCTGGGCTAGGTTGGTGCGCACGCGCCATCCGTTCATGTTTGTGAACAAAGTTGATCAACCTGAGCAGCGCCTAGCAGCCTTTCCAGCGCTGTAAGGCACCAACTTGCTGTCCCGCCCCCGTCGCGTTATAGTCCGCGCCGTAGGACGAAGCGACTGACCCGGTGAAATCGAGCGCTTCCCAGCGGCTAGTGCCGTAGGCATCCACGATGCCTCGCAAGTGGTCCCCGGGGTCTGAGTATTGAAAAGGGCGCTTCGGCGCCCTTTTCTTTTGTCTGTTACCGCCGCCGCTTCTTTGGCTTCTTCGGGTTGGACAAGTACGCCTCGCCGCAGACCAGAACGAAAGGCCGCCAGCTACCAGTCGTTGTCGGGGCGTTGCGCGTCTCCGGATACGCGCTTTCCACGATCACATCGATGTCCTGCCAGTTGCGCTTCTCCTTGGGGCTGCGCTTGACCGTCAGAAACAAGTGGTACGGCCCACTTGGGTTCTCAATCGTCAGTGTGTAGATCCAGGTCGTCTCATGCGCAGCAAGGATGACCTTTTTGTCCGGTAGCGACCGGATCACATCTGGCAGGTTGTGCGAAAGCCCATATCTTGTGGGACAGAAGGTCCTCATCTTCGAACCGTCCCACAGCACGGCATCGCCATCTGGATGCGGGATTTCCCCGTACTTGGCGCTGAAACAGTGATTGGTGAAGGTAACTGATGCCCGTAGAGGCTTCCCTACCTTCTCACTTTGGATGATGAGGGTGAAAGGCTCCAAGTGCGATAGATCGACCTGCTGCCCACCCGCCCAGACGGGACCGAAATAACTGATCAATGCCTCCCCCTAAGGACCGTCCTGTGCCTTCGGCTTGATCGATGTTATCGATTTCGGGATGCGATCCATGCGGCGCGCAGCGCCTGCGCATCGACCAATGCATGATGTCCTCCGGCGAGCACGCTCGCACGGGCTGTCCTGGACCACACCTCGAAGCTGGCGCGGATGACGCTGTTGGCCAGGACTTGGAATTCCACCTCACGCACACGAGATTCGACCCGGCCAAGGCTGGCCCGGTTCGCCAAGTACTTAGGGAGATCGTTGAGGATTTCGCGAAGGACGTCCCGAAACTGCGCGCCCTATCAAGGGTCACTACGGGGTCACATTGCGTGACCCTTGGGACTACGGAAACCACCCTAATCCTAAATACCGCTGGACTTGGAGTGGTGGGCGGTACAGGGTTCGAACCTGTGACCCCTACCATGTCAAGGTAGTGCTCTACCGCTGAGCTAACCGCCCGATTTCTCGCTGCGTCAGCGCGTTTGCGCCGGTGCAGGCCGCGTATATTACGGATGCACCGGGGCGAGCGCAACACTTTTGTGAAGGAAGTTCGCACATTGGCATTCAGCCAAGGCTGGCCTCCTTCAACTGGCGGATCTGGTCGCGCACACGCGCTGCATCTTCGAACTCCAGGTCGCGGGCGTGCTGGTACATCTTCTGCTCCAGCTGCTGCAGCTTTTTGGCGATCTGTGCCGGCTCCAGCGTGCGGTAATCCACCGCCTCCTCTGCCACACGACTGCCCTTGCCTTTGCCCTTGCCACGCGACTCCTTCTCGGCCGCGTCGGAGCGTGCGCCTTCGAGCACGTCCACGATCGGGCGCGCCACCGAGCGCGGGACGATCCCATGCGCTTCGTTGAACTCCACCTGTTTGGTGCGGCGACGATCGGTTTCGTCAATGGCCGCCTGCATCGAACGGGTCATGCGGTCCGCATACAGGATCGCCTTGCCGCGCAGATTCCGGGCAGCGCGGCCGATGGTCTGGATCAGCGAGCCGGTGGAGCGCAGGAAGCCTTCCTTGTCCGCATCCAGGATCGCCACCAGCGATACTTCCGGCATGTCCAGGCCTTCGCGCAGCAGGTTGATGCCCACCAGCACATCGAACTTGCCCAGGCGCAGGTCGCGGATGATCTCCACGCGCTCCACCGTGTCGATGTCCGAATGCAGATAGCGCACCCGGATGCCGTGTTCGGTCAGGTATTCGGTCAGGTTCTCGGCCATGCGCTTGGTCAGCGTGGTCACCAGCACGCGGTCGCCGAGCTTGATCCGCTCGTTGACCTCGCTCATCAGGTCGTCGACCTGGGTCGCCACCGGGCGAATCTCGACCACCGGGTCGATCAGACCGGTCGGGCGCACCACCAGCTCGGTGATTTCATCGCCCGCCTCGCGTAACTCATACGGGCCGGGCGTGGCCGAAACGTAGATGCTGCGCGGGCAGCGCGCCTCCCATTCCTCGAAACGCAGCGGCCGGTTGTCCAGCGCCGATGGCAGCCGGAAGCCGAACTCCACCAGCGTTTCCTTGCGCGAACGGTCGCCTTTGAACATGGCACCGATCTGCGGAATGGTCACGTGCGATTCGTCGATGACCAGCAGCGCGTCCGGCGGCAGGTAGTCGAACAGGGTCGGCGGCGGCTCTCCCGCCGACTTGCCGGTCAGGTGCCGCGAGTAGTTTTCGATGCCGTTGCAGTAGCCCACCTCGGCCATCATTTCCAGGTCGAACTGGGTGCGCTGCGCCAGCCGCTGCGCTTCCACCAGCTTGTTCTCGGCATACAGCTGCTCCAGCCGTTCCTTGAGCTCGACCTTGATGGTTTCCACCGCCGCCAGCACGCGCTCACGGGTGGTGGCGTAGTGGGTTTTGGGATACACCGTGTAGCGCTGCAGCCTGCGCAGGCTTTCGCCGGTGAGCGGGTCGAACATGCTGATCTGCTCGACCTCGCCGTCGAACAGCTCGATGCGCACGGCTTCACTGTCCGATTCCGCCGGGAACACGTCGATCACTTCGCCGCGCACGCGGAAGCTGCCGCGCTGCAGTTCGTACTCGTTGCGGGTGTACTGCAGCTGGGTGAGATGGTTGATCAGGTCGCGCTGGTCGATGCGCTCGCCGGTAGACAGGATCAGCCGCAACGACAGGTAGTCTTCCGGCGCACCCAGGCCGTAGATCGCCGACACGGTGGCGACCACGATGGCATCCGGCCGCGACAACAGGGTCTTGGTCGCGGCCAGCCGCATCTGCTCGATGTGCTCGTTGATCGAACTGTCCTTCTCGATGAAGGTGTCCGACGAGGGCACGTAGGCCTCGGGCTGGTAGTAGTCGTAATAGCTGACGAAGTATTCCACCGCGTTGTGCGGGAAGAACGCTTTGAACTCGCCGTACAGCTGCGCGGCCAGGGTCTTGTTCGGGGCCATGATCAGCGTTGGCTTCTGCACCTGCTGGATCACGTTGGCGATGGTGTAGGTCTTGCCCGAGCCGGTCACGCCGAGCAGGGTCTGCTTGGCCACACCGGACTCGAAATTGGCGGTGAGCTTTTCGATCGCCGCCGGCTGGTCGCCGGCCGGCGAGTACGGAGAGACAAGTTCGAAGCGGTCGCTCATGGTGCTGCCAGTACCCGGGTTCCCCAGTATACCGGGGGCAATGGTGACGGCCGGTTGAGGAAGAGCCTGACCATACGGGGGGTGGCTGGCCGATGTTCAGTTCCGGCCATCGCCCGCACGGTGGAGGTTTCCGCCGAGCGCCGCCGCCATGCCTGACCGAAGCCCCGCCCTTCCCTCCCGTCCCGCCGCCGGCTGGACCCTGCTGGAGCTGAGCACCGTACTGGCCGTGGTGGCACTGGTGTGCCTGCTGGCGTTGCCGGCGCTGGACGGCGCGGTGACCCGCTGGCGGGCGGACATGCTGAGAATGCAGATGGTCACCGCGTTCAACATGGCGCGAAATACCGCGATCACCCGCTTCCAGCCTATCGCGGTCTGCGCCAGCCAGGACGGCAGGCGCTGTGGCGAGGACTGGAGCCAGGGCTGGCTGATCCACCACGACCACGGCCCGGAGCTGATACCGGTCACCGACGGGGACATCCTGCGTTTCGTGCCGGCTTCGACCGCCAACGGCGTGCGTGCGGTCGCCAGCGCTGGCCGCCGCCGACTTCGCTTCCAGCGCGATGGGCGCAGCAGCGGCAGCACCCTGACCGTGGACATCTGCGCCGGCGACACCCTGCACAGCCAGGTGATCGTCAACAATGTCGGGCGCACCCGCGCGCAACGGGTGCCGCATGTTCAGCCCTGCCCGCACTGAGCGCAAACAAAAAGCCCCGCATCGCTGCGAGGCTTTTCATCAGAACTTGGCGCCCGAAGTTGGACTCGAACCAACGACCCCCTGATTAACAGTCAAGTGCTCTAACCGGCTGAGCTATTCGGGCGGGGACGCAAATTCTAGACGCTCACATCGGGGCTTGCAAGGGTTACCAGCATTCCTGCGCCGAGGTGTTGGCCGGGGTCTTCACCCCGGCCTGGTTGATCGTCAGCGTGCCGCAGGGATCCTTGGCCTGGTCACCTCGTGGCGTCGCCGTAATGGTGAACGTGGTGGCAGCGGGAGCGATGGTGACGGTATAGAACGCCGTCCCACCGTCGCGCGGCGACTGGATCGTGGTGCTGTTGTTCTCGACGAAGCGGAAGTTGGCGTAGCTGTTGTTGATGGTGTGCTGCCGCTCGGCGCGCTGGGCGTACTCGACCAGTTCAGCCTTGGCGGCGGCACGCTTGGACTTGCGCACCTGGGCCGTGTAGGACGGATAGGCGATGGAGGCCAACACCGCGATCACCGCCACGGTGATCATCAGCTCGATGAGGGTGAAGCCTCCCGCCTTTTGGGTGCGCAATGCGTTCAGAGAGAAAGGCGTGCTCACTGGATCTGTCTCCACGATTGACGGCCACATGCATAGGGAAGATACAACGTCTGCGTTCCCACCTTGTGCACCTTCCAGCATGCAACTGGGGGCGGCGTAGGTGGAGCGCTACCCGGGGGACCAAGTTCCGGCGGGCGCTGACGCGGCAGGGCAAACGGCGGATTATTTGTAACAGGCCCGCCATTAGCGGTGTCGTATTTAAGACTAGACGTACCACCGCCAAGCTGGTTGTTGGTCATCGAGTTGACATAAGCCAGGCCCAATGCGCCATTGCCGGTGAGCGCTTCAAATCCGTTGAACCAGTTCGTACCTGACGTCGAACAACCGGCGTTACCTGCCTGGGGCACGTAAGTGGACATCGTCAGTGTACCGTCATCCAGATTTGGAATGCCGACGAACCGCTCGCCCGCAGGCAGATCTGTGTACCAGCCTCGGGAGCCTGAGACGACCGTGCTTACCGCTGCGGTTCTCTCATTGCCAACCTGAGAAAGCGTGACGACATTCAGATTCGAACGGCTCAGCTTCGTCGTCACAACAGCCCCAGATACATCATTGACCGCGTAGATGCTCTGCACGGAGGTATCTGCCTGGTCCCCTACGAAGGAGAAGCTACCCGTACCGAAGTACAGCATCACGCCACCATTGGTGCCGGTGCCAACGGTCAACCCACCCGTAATCGGCTGACGCTGGGTCTGGCCAGCTTCGGTATACGAACGCGTAGTAAAGAGGGGCGTGGAAAGATTCGCCGGGGTGCGCAGGTCGAACTTCCAGATGGCACCCTTCTGGTCCGCAGCGTAGACCGTGTCGGCGTACCCGTCGCGTGTACGCATTGCCTGACCAGTACCGCCCCAACGATCCAGCACCACCACGCTCGCCAATCCGTTACTTCCGGCCGGAACGCCAGTACCACCCTCAACCGCCTCGCTCATGGTGACCGCACCGGACTCAATGTCGACCACGAAAAGGACGGCCTTGCCACTGGCGCTATTGAATCCGTTGCCAAAAACAGCTTTCCATGAGGGAACACCTGCAGCACTCAACACCGGCACGATCACCGGCTTGCCAAGCACATGGCCAATGTTCGCCCTTACTGTCGGTGAAAGATTGGTGTCGACGTCACTAATTTCCCACAGCTTGCTGCCTGCACTAAAAGTACTTCCCTGAGTCACGTCAAGCGCGAACACACTGCGCCCGCCTGCCCCTGAAGCCCCTACCAACGTAGTGTGCCAAGCATTACCGTAGAAACTGTCGCTCACCGTTATCTGCCCGTCCACGAAGTATCTGTGGTCGAACTTCTGATCGTTCTTGTTGCTGCTGTCATAGGGGAAGAGCAGGTTTCCCATATGCCCCAACGCGGTTCCGGGGACATAAGCGAATGCCTCGGTGCCCCCTCCGGCCACCACGGTACCGGTCGCGTCAAGCCCGCCATTGAAAGCGTGCAGCATGCCGTCGTTGGCGCCGACATACACCATGTAGCGACCCGTTGAGAGCTTGTTGGCAAGATAGGTCTGATAGCTGGTTGCCAGGGTGCCGCCGAGACCACGGTAGCCGTTATCGTCGCGCGGAGAGCTAATAACGGGTGAAGAGTTCACGATGTCGCCCAAGCGCGTAGTGCGATCACGCAGCCGACCGCTGTTCCGCTTCTCTCCGCTCGCGTCACCGCGCAGGTACCCCACAGCCGTGGCAGCATTGACACCAAGTGCGGTCAACTCTGCGGCAGTGCAACGTGACATGCCCGGATAGAGCGCTGCAGATTTGGTGCACAGATCATCAAGCGTAACGTTGTTTCCATTGAACTCGCGGGTAGCACCATTCTTGGTGAAGAAAACTCGACGCGACGTAGCAGACTGGAGCTGTGCACTTGCCTCCCAGAATGAAGTCTCGACAAGCAGGTTGGTCACAGGGTCTACTGAATAACGCGTTGCATTCAGACGGCTGAACCAGTCGGTACCTTCATTGGCGATTTCATACGATGCAGTCGCCGTCAGCGAACCCGTGCCGATACGCGCGCCACTGGCACCGGAACCGCCTGCCGGCGCGGCTCCTGAGGTCACCGACGAAAGCACGCGTCGCATGGCGCTGGTAATGTCGGCCGGCGTCCGTGCATTGATGTACTCACCGCGGGTGTTCACGGTTGCGTGCCAGATGTCGTCGACGGTACTACGCTGATCGTCCTGACGAGGCGGCCAGTTGCCGTAAATCGACGCATCGGCATAAGGGTCCTGATCCAGATCAGGGTCGAAAAGGTTACCGCGCGCCCCCAGCGTCACCCCATAGAAATTGAGATGAAGATTGGTCTGGCAGTCAAGACGCTTGTCCGGGTTGCCGCTTTTGCATGCAGAAACCACCGGCACCTGACCAGCAGCCAGATCTGGACGCAACGGCGGCTGCGATCCGTTGTTGACATAGTACTGGGATACGATATCGGCCATGGTGCTGGAATTGCCGTCAGAGAACGGAATCCCCATGTTGGCGTCATTGTTTCCAACGGTCGGACCGCCACCATTACTGAAGCCGTCGGTGAACAGCATCACCGCGTTCTTCTGACAGGCCAACTGAATCGGCGAACCCGAATCAGTACGGGTGAACTGGAGAGCCGCCGCATTCACGGCCTGCCGGTTAGGCGTACCACCGCTCGCAGTTAGCGCAATCATGTCGGTATACAACGCAAGCTTATCGGCCTGGGTCGCCATATCGCGCATGGTCAGACGCTTGCCCGCATTGGTACCGCTGTCATAGCTGCCGTTCTGGTTGATGCGGAAATAGCCGACGCGCAGGTTGTTGACGCTGGCCAACGACCGCGTCATACCGGCGATCATCGCGCGGTTGCGGTTGCCGTAATACGAGTACCAGTTCGCGAAATTCTGCAAAGCAGCGGTGTTGGTAGCGGCAATGGTGTACTTCCACATGGTGCAGCCGGTGCCACAGGCGTTGCTGACCTTGGTCCGGGCCACGCCGTTGTAGGTGTTGGTGCCACCTTCCATCTGCGGGTAGGCATCGTTGTCGGCCACCCACTTCACGTAGAACGTAGCCGGCCAGTACTGCATGTATACCGTGGCCGCGCCGCTGTTCCAGGTGTAGTCGGTGTTGAACTGGTAATTCTGGTTGTTGTAACGGAAGAACGTGTTGGCGGGAATTACCATGCCGTTCTGCATGCGGAAGCTGTCCGCGCCTGCGGTGCTGTAGTAATTGCTTGCCAGCGCCACCGTATCGCCGTTACGCGGATCAGTGCGCGTATTGCCGGTGTTGGCATCGCCGTAACTGGCCCCGGCACCGTTGATCCACGGCTCGTACTTCACGGTGGGGTTGAAATACGTGGGATTGTATTCAGACGACCGCGCGAACCCCAGCGAATCAATCGGCGGAATGCCGTAGTAGTTGTTGATGCGCGTGCCCGGCAGGACGTAGAAGTAGTCGCAGTTGCCGGAGGTATACAGCTGACCATTGGCGTCAAAGAAACTGCGTCGGTTCGTGTTCCAGCAGCCTTCACCGTCCATGCCCGGGAACTGGGTCTGGAAGGTCATCGAGCCGGAGTCGTCTACCGCCATGATGAACGCCGGCGGCGTCTGCACCTGGTTGTTCAACGGTGCCTGGGCCAACACGCCCTGCCCCTGCGCGGCAATCAGGCTGTAGCCGACCAAGGCCAAACCAGCTGCTGCCACCGTCGAACCGGCGGCCGTCCACTTGAATCTGCGCGATGCCATGGCCGAGTCCTCAAAGCTTGAAAATAGTGTCAATCACCGACGACGAGGTCGGGTTGGCCGGGTCGTCGGCGGCGTACGCGGTGATCTGGAAAGTTGCGGTGGGCTTGTCGGTCGTCTGCCCCATGTCCAGAGCGCTGCCACCTGGGCCACCGCACTGGTCGATCTGACGCACCTTTACCGCTGGAACTGCCGAAGTTACCTGCGCACGGCCCCACGTGACAGGATCAAACCCGTCCTCGCAGTTCTGCCCTACGCTACCAGCATTGACCAGACTACCCGCAGGCACTTCGCTCAGGTTGGCAATGGCCTCGACGGCGGTTTCCGTGCTGCGCACCACCGCCTCGGTGTTCTGGAAGGACCGGTTGGCGGCCCGATAATTCGCGGCCATTTTTTCCTGCATGCCAGCCACCTGCATCCCGGCCACGCCGAGCAGAGCCAGCAGCAGCAGCATGATCAACGCGACATAAAGAACCGCGCCACGCTGGTGGCGCAACGAGGGGGGACGTCGAGAAAGTTTTGGAGATTTCATGATCAGTTCCCGAACAGGCGATTACGCAGGGCAACACTGACTTCATAGGAGGTGCGATAGCGTCCGTCCGTAACAGCATCCTGGTTGTAGCTCACTCCCAGCACTCCCAGTTCCGCCGCGGCGTCGGTCGGGCGCGAGCCCGCATTGGTGCCAATTCGGTCAGCACTGCGCGCGACGACGCCAACCTGCACCATGCCGACGCGTCGCCATTGATTGGCACCTGCTGCATTGGTAGCGGTCGTGACCGATGACGCGACGTTCTGCACCGTGACGTTTCCAATCGGCGGGGTAGCTTTCGTAATATTGGTCCTGGTATCCAGACCATAGATCAGCTGAAGATTCTCAATTCCTTCCACGAGTTCTTCGTTGATGGAATATGCGCCGGTAGAATCTGCACGAGCGCGACGCAATCCGGGACCGCTCGCACCATTGCCAATGTAATACACCATGGATTCTGCACGATACAGCATGGTCGGGGCGGGCTGAGGCGAGTACGGACTGAAGTCAACCCCATTTCCCGTCACCTGACCGGTCGAGGCGACACCTGCGAAGATGTCAACCGATTCACAGTCAGCGATGCCGAACAGCGTCGGAGTGGCCACGCCACCTTCAGTCAGGCGGGACCAGCGTGCGGCATCAACCGAAAGGACCTGACCGCTGATGGCGTTTACCGGTACGCCTTCTGCTGCGAGGTAGCGCAGTACCAGAATGTCGCTACCTGGCAGCGGTGCCGGGGACAGTCCGCTGATCGTAGCAGGCAGACCCGCCGGAATGCTTCCGCCGCCCACTGCCAGCGAATTGGTGGGTGCCGTACCGGCAGCTTCATACCCCTGAATCGAAACGCTGAAGTCCAGCGGACTACCACTGCCCACCACTGCTGCAAGATTGTTGCGTGGCAGGCCGAGACCCTTTACGAAATGCGACTGGTCATTCACGCATCCCATATGCCCGGCCATACGGATGTCACGCTCCAGGAATTCCAGCGCGAAGCGCCCGTTTTCCTGGGCGCGCGCCACGCCCTCCGAAAGTCGCGAGGCCGAATGCGAGGCGATGAAGACCTGGGTGATGCCCAGCATCAGGATCAAACCGATGACCAGCGCGATCATCAGTTCAACCAATGACACACCCGCCTGGTGTTTACGGAACATGCGCGAACCCTTCATAGCTGGGTGGTGATGGCGAAGGTGGTGGCGGCGGTGGGCGCGGTACGGCTCCAGCGCTCGTCCGCCCAGCTGATCGAGATGTTGGCGATGCCGTTGTTGACGGTGACGGTCGCCGAGGCATTGTCTCCCAGTGCCTTCACCACTTGGCACTGCCAACGGGTGACGTTCTGGGCGATGGTCACGCCATTGATGTCACGACCGCAGACCCCTGCAGCCGTGCGCGAACCCGACGCGAAGGTGGCATTGCTGTACCACGCAGACTGGTAGCGGTTGCTACGCATCTGCTCGCTGAGGTCGTAGGCCAGATTGGTCGCCTGGGTACGGTAGTTGGCACTCTGCACATAGCGGACGTTCATGGTCTGCAGCAGCGCGAAGCCCAGCAGGCCGAAGGCCAGGATGACCACCGCGATCAGCACTTCGAGCAGGCTGAAGCCGCGCTGCGCACCACGGGGACGGTAGGGTTTGCGGATCACTGGCAGGCTCCCTTCACGGTGTTGACTTGACCGGATGCGTTGATGGTCAAGGTGCTGCGTAATTCCTGGCTGCCGCATTTGATCGGCTGCAGCGTGACCACCTGGTTGGCAGCGGCGCGGCGGCGGCCGCGGGCATCGAAGGCGACCAGCGTCGCCGGGCCCGTCACGTTCATGGCACTGTTGACCGCACTGAAGCGCAGCACGGTCTCGCCGCTGGAGAACGCACCGTCACCGTTGCTGTCGCTGAAGGCGAGCATGCCGCGCCCCCACTGCCCGTCGCAGCTGGAACCGGTGCTGCTGCCACAGACGCCGCCACCGCGGTTGTTGCGGATGGCGTCGCTGCGGGCCAGGTTGACCAGGCCGATCAGCTCGTTGTGAGCGGTGGCCGCCCGGCTGGAGCGGATGGTGTTCTGGAAGCTCGGAAAGGCAATAGCTGCCACCACCGACATGACAACGACGGTGACCATCAGCTCGATCAGTGTGAAGCCCTTGGACAGGCGCAAAGACATGGGACGCTCCCCAGCGTGATGGCATGGACAATGAACGCCCCACCGCCGGGCGGCAAGGGGCAGGAGGACGAACGGTCGCCCGGGGGCGACGGGCGTCAATGCCTTGACGCCCGCCCTGCCCTGCCCGGCCGGCTCAGGTCAGGCCAGCACCCGGTAGCACGGCTGGTACTCGCCGGAGATCTTCATCCGGCGCTGCTCGACGAAGGCGCGCAGCAGCGCGTCCAGGGCCTGCATCATGTCCGGGTCGCCGTGGATCTCGAACGGTCCGAACTGCTCGATGCGGCGCATGCCGTCTTCCTTCACGTTGCCGGCGACGATGCCGGAGAAGGCCCGGCGCAGGTCGGCCGCCAGCGCGTGCGGCGGGCGCCCGTGGTGCAGGTCCAGCGCGGCCATTGCCTCGTGGGTCGGCACGAACGGCTGCTGGTACTCCCACGGAATCTCGATCGACCAGTTGAAGAAGAACGAGTCCTTCTGGGCCAGGCGGTGCTCGCGCACGCGCTTGATCCCGGCCGACATCTGCCGGGCCACCGCCACCGGATCGCCGATGATGATCTGGTAGCGCTCGGCGGCCGCGTCGCCCAGGGTCAGGCGGATGAAGCGGTCGATCTGCTCGAAATACGGCGCTGCCACGGTCGGGCCGGTCAGGATCAGCGGGAACGGCAGGTCCTTGTTCTCTTCGCGCAGCAGGATGCCGAGCAGGTACAGGATCTCTTCGGCGGTGCCGACGCCACCGGCGAACACGATGATGCCGTGGCCGATGCGGACGAAGGCCTCCAGGCGCTTCTCGATGTCCGGCATGATCACCAGGTGGTTGACGATCGGGTTCGGCGACTCGGCGGCGATGATGCCCGGCTCGGTCAGGCCGATATAGCGCGTGGTGTGCTTGCGCTGCTTGGCATGGGCGATGGTGGCCCCCTTCATCGGGCCCTTCATCGCACCCGGACCGCAGCCGGTGCAGATGTCCAGCCCGCGCAGGCCCAGCTCGTAGCCGACCTGCTTGGTGTACAGGTACTCGTCGCGGCCGATGGAGTGACCGCCCCAGCAGACCACCAGGTTGGGGTCGCCCGGGTTGAGGATGCGCGCGTTGCGCAGCAGCCCGAACACCGCGTTGGTGATGCCCTCGGAGGACTCCAGCTCGGCCGCATAGGCCGGGCCCATCTCGATGGCCATGTAGGCCAGGTCGCGGACCACCGCGAACAGCAGCTCGGCCACGCCGCGGATGATCTCGCCGTCGACGAAGGCCATGGCCGGGGCGTTGACCAGGTCGATGCGGACCCCTCGGTCCTGCTGGGCGACCTGGATGTCGAAATCCGGGTACAGATCACGCGCGGCGCGCGGATCGTCCGAGGCGCTGCCGCTGGTCAGCACCGCCAGCGCGCAGCGGCGCAGCAGCTCATGCATGCCACCGCCGGAGGCATCGCGCAGGCGTGCCACCTCGGCCCGGGACAGCACATCCAGCCCACCGCGCGGGTAGATCCGCGCGTCCTGAACCGGCAGCGTGCGTGCCGGCGTTTCCGTAATCGTCATCGTCATTCTTTTTTCGCTTCCTAAGGTTGCCGACTGTAACGCTGCCCCCTTAAAAAGCAAAACGGCCGGGGGAACCCGACCGTTGGCGAGCCACAGCATACAACGCCCGTGCCCGCGGCGCACGCACCTTCGACACCACGCACCGCGTAGAGCCGGGCTTGCCCGGCTGCTGGCAGATCTGGCACCGCGCCCAGCCGGGCAAGCCCGGCTCTACGGCATTCGTGCCACCGTGAAGAACGGCCGCGTTCGCCGTACCACCCACAAAAAAACGGCAGGGTTGCCCCGGCCGTTTTCATTCACCCGTCAAGTTCGATGGATCAGAACTTGCACTTCAGGGCCAGTTGCATTGACCAGCGCGATGTAAAGGCACTCCCCCCGGCCGATCCCGCACAAAGTCACAGATGGTACCCATTACAAGTAAGCGCAGAGCCACTGGGAATCGAAGGGAGTGGGCGCAATCGGAACAGCCGCATAGGGATCAACGATCTCCCATGCCTCCTCCCCCTGATTAATGCCATATGGATAGTGATACCAAACAGACAAAACAGAGGGCGTTCCGGGGGGGGTACCCTCCGCACCGAGTTGATACCACCAGAGCCTCTCACCAATGGGAAGCGAAACGTACCACTCCAGCACCTTGGCGTAGCGCTCCTGAACCGGTGATCTGCAATCAATCTCGATAAACGTAAACTTGTCCTGCTCCGGATTCGATCCTGTCGTTGAACCACTGCCCCCGCCATTGCCCGGGCAATAGGACGGATTGCACCAGGGATCCGTATCTATCTGCGTGACGTCATTGGACGCAGAAGCCACCTGCGCACCTAGTGACATACTGAAAACGATGGTACTGATGATCACTCCGATCTTCATCTGCAACTTCCTCCAGTAGATGCCACGGGTCAACCGTAGCGGACAATCTCTTCCACAATCTTTTCGTCTTTGAGTGCCATTGCCCACTCATGGACCGCACTTACTCCATCTCGAGCCAAGGCCAAGTAGACCTCATGCGACCTCTCCAGGAAGCCGAGCATCGGCTGGAGTTGCGAATCCGCCAAGAGATTCACGGCCACGACCAATTCACTCTGGGAAACCTTTAAGTAGAGCGCCAGGAAGGACAGGTACTGACTTCCGCTATCCAGCCCCAACACCAACATGAGCGCCCGCATTGTTCTTCCGTTTCCATCTTCAAATGGGTGAAGCATTGTCATCATGTAGATGAGAAGAATGATTCGACCTTGCACATGAAGGCGATCGTGGTGCTTCTTGATATCCCTGATATGAGCCTCGACGTCTATGCGCGAGGCAATGAAAGCGCGCGGATCCTCGGACCTCCCCACCCAAACGCGGTCAATTCGGAAGTTTCCACACCTCGCAGCATCCGGCGCAGCGGCGGAATGCAGTATTCGCAACTGCGGTGCACCGAAGCCCCTCGCGGCCGCCTTTTGACAAGCCTTTGCAAACGAAGCACCGCGCCTGCACTTGAGGAATTCAGCAGGATCGGACCGACATTCCGGGCAATAGCGGAATCTACAATTCGCTACGCGAGAACAAAGCTGGTGGAATGGATCGTTTCTGTCCGCATCCGGAACGTCAATGGAAACGTGTGCACGCGATAACAATGCAAGCGATTCCGTCGGCAATCCGTACATCGCCTTCAATGGTCCACTCCACTCCCTGTGCTGCGTAAATTTATAGCATCGAGGTTGGCGTAGTTCCGGAATTCCGATCACAAAGTACGCACACAAAAAAACGGCCGGGTTTCCCCGGCCGTTTTCATGTCACGTCAAGTTCGATGAATCAGAACTTGTACTTCAGGGTCAGCTGCATCGACCAGCGCGACACACCGGTGTTGCCCTTGTCGTTGTTGTTTTCCTGGATGGACGGCTCATCAGCCCCGGTGAAGTTGTAGATGTACTTGCCGGTTGCCGGGTCGATACCCGCGTAGTTGGCCACACGAGCGGTCGAGTTGAAGCCGTAATCGTTGATGCGGCCCCACTTCTTGTTGAGCAGGTTGCCGACATTCATGATGTCCAGCGCCAGCTCACCCTTGTGCTCCTTCATGAAGCCCGGGAACTCCTGCGAAATGCGCATATCGAAGGTGTTCACGAAGCCGGTGCGGAACTCATTGGCCGGAGCAATCTGGCCCTGGTAGGCGGCCAGCTGCGGATTCTGGGCCAACCAGTCGAAGAACGACTTCTCCATCGCGGCACCGCCGGTCCACAGGACGTCGCCCGGGCCGTTCGGCACGTAGAACAGGTCGTTGAAGGCACCGGCACCCGAGGTCGAGGCGGCATCGCCGTTCATGTCGTTGTAGTAGATGTAGCTGTACGGACGACCCGAACGACCTTCATAGAACAGGCCGACGCTGGTGTTGTAGTCGCCGAAGAACGCCTTCTTCCAGTTCAGCGAGGCGGTCACGCGGTCCTTGATCGCATAGCGCGAGTCATAGGCCACGTTCTCGTTGGCGGTGCCAATGAGGGTGCTGCCCCAGTTGGAGGTGTTCTGCGAGCTGGTCAGCGGGCTGACTTCCTTCGCGGCGGTGTAGGTATACGCCAGCGACCAGCCCCAGTTTTCCATCAGCGGCTTGTTCAGGCCGACAGTGAACTGACGGCTGGAACCCTTGTCGGTGTTCCGGAGCAGCATCACGTCGCCCATGTTGCCCGGGCGATTGGCCTTGCCGCCCACGCGCTGGCCGTTCGATGCGGTCTGACCTTCCTGCACGTAGCGGTTGGCTGCGGTAGCCGGCAGGTAGCCCGCGTCGTTCCAGTACAGCTCACGACCGTCCTGGCCGATTCGGGTGTAGCTGTTGCCGTTGCCGTCCGACAGGTCCAGACGCTCGAAGTACAGCGCGTCATTGACCTTGGTGTACAGGAACTCGGCCGATGCCACGATGCCGTACCACGGCAGCTCGGTATCGAAGGCCAGGTTGGTCTTCCACACCGACGGCATCTTCAGACCCGGCTCGATGATGTCCACGTTGTCACGCGCGGTGACGCTGCCACCCGGGTAGTACGGCGGATTGACGTTCGGGGTGAAGATCGGACCCGGGTTGTTGACGGTGAATTCCTGGTAGTTGAAACCGGTGTTCTGGTAGGCACCGGCCATCCACACGTTCGGGGCCGCGCCGCCGAACAGGCCCACGCCGCCACGCAGCTGGGTCGGACGGTCGGTGTCGAAGGTGTAGTTGAAGCCGAAGCGCGGCTGCACCAGCTTGTCATCCGGCATCACGGTGTTGTCGTAGCCGTAGGTCGACATGATGCGCGGGTTGTACAGCTTCTGGTCGCTGAAGTCCGGCATGTCAACGCGCACGCCGAGCTGCAGGGTCAGGTTGTAGTTGACGGCCCAGCTGTCCTGCACGAACAGGCCAGTGTTCTTCAGCTCGTAGCGGGCCGGGACGTCGTCCAGGCTGCCACCGGGCAGCGGAGCGCGCACGATGTACTGGCTCGGGTTATTGGCTGCAAACGCGTCGAGATTGTTGAACACGTACACGCCGTTGAGATTACGGCCGTAGAAGTTCAGCAGCTCGTTCTTGGAGTAATCGAAGCCGAACTTCACGGTGTGATCGCCGACATACCAGGTACCGGCACCGAAGGCGCTCAGTTCCTTGGACTCGATGATGTTGACGTGGGTGTTCTGTTCGGTACCGAAGTACAGCGAGTTGTTTGCGGTGCCACCGAAGCCACGCACCTGGATCTGCGGCAGGTCCGACGCCGGGGTGCGGATGGCCGAGTAGTCCTTGTGACCGATCTTGAATTCGGTCGAGAAGTTCTCGGACCAGTCGCTGAACAGTTCGCCCATCCAGGATTCATAGGTCTTCGGCAGGTCATACCAGAAGCTGCTCAGCGAGACTGCGCTGTTGCTGATCTGCGGGAAGCGGGCCACGTTCTGTTCCATCTTGTTGTAACGGATGGCCGCACGGTGGTTGTCGCTGATGTTCCAGTCGATCTTCAGCGCGTATTCTTCGATTTCGGTGTTGTTCGACGGCGCGCTCAGCGAACCAGCATCGAAGCCATAGCCAGTGGCGATCTGCTGCGCACGGGCGATGTCAGCGTCGGTAATGGTGCCCTTGCCGTACGGGGTATCGGTCAGGCTGGTGCCCGGAGCCGAACGCTCCATTTTTTCGTAGTTGGCGAAGAAGAACAGCTTGTCCTTGACGATCGGGCCGCCCAGGGTCATGCCATAGGTCTTCTCGTCGTCGAAGCCGTTGAAGCGGACGCCGTCCAGTTCCTTGCGGACCATGTCCTTGTCGCGGTACGCGTAGTACACGGTGCCGCCGAAGTTGTTGGTACCCGACTTGGTCACCGCGTTGATCACCGCACCGGTACCACCGGCGATGGTGGTGTCGTAGTTGGCGATGTCGATGTTGATTTCCTGGATCGCATCCATCGACACCGGCTGACGCTCGGTCGGCAGGTTGTTGGATTCCAGGCCGAACGGATCGGCGGCGCTGATGCCGTCGATGCGGATGGCGTTGTAGCGGGTGTTCTGGCCACCGGCCGAGATCGCACCGTCGGCCTTGCTGACCTGCGAGATGCGCGGGTCGAGGCGGATGTAATCCTGGATGTTGCGGTTGACCGACGGCAGTTCGTCGATGGTTTCGCGGTTGACGTTGGTGCCGGTGCCCATCTTGTTGGCACTGAACACGTCCGAACCGCCGGCCACGGCGACAACCTGGACGGCGTCGAGGTTGGTGGCGGCAACGTCGCCGGTCAGGGCGGCGTTGATGGTGTTGACCTGATTCAGGTTCAGGTAGACGCCTTCTTCGGTCTTGGTGCCTTCACCGGGCTTGTTGATGGTGATGGTGTACGGACCACCCACGCGCAGACCGCGCGCAGCGTAACGACCCGAGGCGTCGGTGGTGGCACGGCTGACGGTGCCCGACTCGGTGTGCGTGATGGTGACTTCGGCACCGACCACAGGCGCGCCTGCGGCGGACGTGACCTGGCCGCCGACACCGGCAGAGGTGCTCTGGGCGAAGGCGGGAGCGGCAGCTAAAGCGGCCACGAGACCAAGGGTGAGCTTGGACATCCGGAGTGGGTGGGTCATTTTTGGGTAGCCTCGATGCGAGAGTGGCGATTTGCGGAGAAAAAACGCGCCCACACAGCCCCGTAAGTGGCTGAATGGACTTAGATCTGGGTTCCCTATGCCGCAGGCTGGTTTCAGCCGCAACGGTTAACACTAGATTAACACGATAGCCCGGTTATGTGACGGTTTAGCGACAACGCGCACACCATCACAACGAAATCGTGACGTTTTCTTCACATCCGCCTGTTCAGGAAATACCGGCTCCTTGCCGGCAGGGCGGAAGGTAGCGGTGGTTCATGTCAGGGTGGTGACGCCAAAGACAGCCGGTAGCGCCGGCCGTTGGCCGGCCCAGGCGACATCGTCACCGCGCGATATCCAGCACCTGTCCCCGATGTTCGGCACCCGCGGCTGAAAGCAGCAGCACCGCGGCCTCGGCACACTCGGCCGGATGCCGTGCCGCCTGGTCCTCGTCCAACGAGAACGCGCGCGCCCGCAGCGC
>NZ_RHPP01000083.1 GCF_003935715.1 Stenotrophomonas sp. 278
GCGGTGGTCGCGGCCAGGGCGGCCGCAGTCAGGGCGGCGGCGGTCACCGCGCGGGTTGATCCGGGCGGAATGAAATGAAAAGGGCGACGCATTGCGTCGCCCTTTTTGTTTGAGTGCCCGGGCACCACGCGGAGGATCACCCGCGCGGCTTGGTCGGATTCAACAGGTTGCCGAAGAACACCGCGTTCAACAGCAGGCGCTCGGTGCCGTGCCAGTACTTTCGATGCGCCGGATCATCGGCAAACAACACCACGTTGCCCTGCCCCTGCGGCGACACCAGCAGCCAGGCGGTGCCGGCCACGCGACTGCGGTTGTTCTCCGACAGGTAACCATTCACCCGCGGCGCATCATCAATCCGCACCACGGTGGAGAACGGATTGCGGCTGGGCTTGAAGCTGATGCCGTTTTCCTTGTTCACCGCCAGCTGGCTGCGTGGCAGGCCAAAGCCGAGCGGATGACTGGTATCCACTTCCGCACTGAGGATATTGCCGCTGACCCGCTCGATGGCGGCGATGTCGCGCTGGTCGCCGAACGCACGACGTGCGCTGTCCGGTGCCTGCTCCTCCTGGCCCAGGGTTTCATCGGCCAGCTTCTGCTCGATCGCCCACTTCGAGGCGGTGCCATAGGTCACCAGGGAACCGCCAGCGTTGATCCAGCGCTTCAGCGCCGCCACTGCGGTGGCGTCCACGCCGGTGTAGGTGCCACCGGCGAGCACGATGCTGGTGTAACGGTCCAGGTTGATCTTGCCCAGCTGCGCCGGATCGATCTTGCTGGCCGGCAGCTGCAGCTGCTGGTCGAGCAGGAACCAGGCCGAGCCGATCTCGGTGGCGCTGACACCCTCGCCCATCACCAGTGCCACCGCCGGCTTGCGCAGCGACTTGACGCTGTCGCTGCCGAGGTCGATGCCGCTGCGGCTCTGGCCGCTGGCCAGCGCCTGGATCTGCACGCCACTGCTGCGCCCAGCTTCGTCCACCGCCGCACGCAGCGCGGCTCCGCTGAGCGGCTGGCCGGCCACCGGAATCACCACAGTGCCACGCGCGAATGCCTGTTCGCCATTACCGGTGCTGCCGGTGAACGGCTGGAATGCAGCGCGCGCCGCCAGCCCCTTCGCCTGCAGGGCATACAGCGCGCGGCTGGCGTTGTAGTCGCGCCAGTCGAACACATAGGCGTAGCCGGCTTCGCCGCCGCTCACTCCGCCCTGCACCGCCGGCAATGCGGTGATGCGCTCACCGCCGGCAAGACGGCTGCGGCTGCCGGCGAACGCCACGCCATACGCGGGGGCGATGGCATACGAGGTGCTGCCATAGAACACGTCGCCCTTGATCGGCGGCGTCTCGGCAAAGATCGAATGCACCAGCCGGAACTGCGGCTGCGCGGTGGGCACCACATAGGCACTGCCCGGTTCAAAGCGCTGCCCGTCCACGGTCACCGCGCTGGTCAGCGGCTGCACCGCTATCTGATGCTGCAGCAGCAGATCGAGCAGGCGGCGGGTCAGGCCCGGGTCATGCGTATCGCCGAACACGAACGACTTCACCGGCTGCTGCCCGGCCTGCTTCAGCGCGGACTGGAAGAAGTCTTTCTGCAGCTTGAGCAGTCCGTCGCGCTCGGTCACCGCACCGCGCACCGTACCCAACCCGGTCGCAACCTGGTTGCGGATGGTGAAGGGGAAGGTCAGCAGGCCATTCGCCGATTCCTGCACGCGGCCGCGCGAGCTGGCCTGTTCCACGGTGACGCCCACCGCGCCATGGAAGTCCGGATAGGTCGAGCCATATACCGGCGAGAAGTTGTCGAAGTTCTCACCGGTGTAGTACAGCGAGCCCAGCGCATCCAGCGACTGCGCGTGGTACTTCGCCAGGGTCTTGTTGAACTCGTACGACGCGGCCGGAATCAGCGGGCTGTGCATGCTTGCCGGCGACGGCTCGAAGTAATACGTGCTGTCCTTGCCCATCTCGTGGAAGTCGATCTGGACGTTGGGATACCACTGGTGGAAGAACGCGATCTTCGGCCGCGTGTCCTGCTGGGTCAGCGCCAGCCAGTCGCGGTTGAGGTCGGTGAAGTAGTGGTTGGTGCGCCCCTGGGGGAACGGCTCCACGTGCTCCTTGTCGGCCGGATCGGCCGAGGCGGGGAACGAGGCGTAGGCGTTGTGCCAGCTGGCCGCGCGGTCGCGGCCGTCCGGGTTCTGCGCCGGGTCCACCAGCACCACGGCCTGCTGCAGCCACTGCGCGGTCTCCGGGCTGCGGTTGGCGACCAGGTAGTAGGCCGTCAGCAGCGCCGCTTCGCCGCTGGAGGTTTCATTGCCGTGCACGCTGTAGCCCAGCCACACCACCACCGGGCTGCTGCCGGCGGCCGACAGCGGCTGCGCCGGATCGGCCAGGGTCACGTGCTGGCGGCGCAGCGATTCCAACTGCTGCTGGTTCTGCGCCGAGGTGATGGTGGCGATCAGCAGCGGACGGCCTTCATAGCTGGTGCCGATCCGCTGCACCTTGATCTTGTCCGAGTGCCTGGCCAGCTCGTCGAAGTAGGCCACCAGCTGGTCGTGACGGGTGTACCGGCTGCCGATCTCGTAGCCCAGGAACTGCTGCGGAGTGGGAATGGACGGATCGAACTCACCCGCCTTCGGGAAGAAATAGTCGCTCTGGGCAAATGCCGGTGTGGCCAGCAGCCACACCGATGCCAGCAACCAGCGCGCACGACGCGAAACACCTCGGTACAAGGACACAACAACCCCCCAATCAGAAGCGGTAATCGAAACCCACGGTGAAGTAACGGCCACGCAGGTCGTACTGGCTGAAGTCATACGGCGCGCGGATGCCCGGGAACGAGGCGTCGTAGGGCGGTTCTTTGTCGGCCAGGTTCTGCACCTTGGCGTAGAGGGTCAGCTTGTCCACCCCGGTGTAGGCCAGGTACAGGTCGAACTGGCTGTAGGCATCCACGCGGTCCTGCACCGCCGTCGCTGCGGCACTGGCCTTCTGGTCGTAGCCGCTGGTGTAGTACCAGGTCAGCGCGGTGCGGAAGTCACCCAGTGCCCAGTCCAGCGTGGTGGTGGCCTTGTTCTTCGGCAGGGTCGCGCCAAGATTGCTGCCGGCGTAATCCACCAGCGGGCCACCGACCACGGTCGGGCGGCTGTAGTCGCGCACGTGGGTGAAGGCACTGCTGAGCGTGAAGTCACCGGCGCTGGCGGTGGGGAAACGCTGGCGCAGTTCCACGTCGAAGCCGGAAGTCTTGAGCTCGCTCAGGTTCTGGTAGCGGTTGTACACCGCCTGCAGCTTGCCGCGCTCGTCGCGCAGCACCGCACCCGGTACGTCATTGGTGACCAGGGTCTGGGTGTTGTTGGTGCCGACCAGGTTTTCCAGTTCGATGCGGTAGTAGTCCACGCTCAGGCTGGTGTTGCTCCAGGGCGACAGCACCACGCCGAGGTTGTAGCTGCGGGTGCGCTCGGGCTTGAGGTCGCTGTTGCCGACGGTGAAGAACGTCGGGTTCTGGCGCGAGCCCGGCACGTCCGGGTCACGCGGATCGATCACGCTGCCGTAGGCGATGCTGGTGCTGTTGGAATTTTCCGACAGCGACGGTGCCCGGAAGCCCTTCGATGCAGCGGCGCGCACCAGCAGGAAGTCCAGCGGCTGCCATCGCAGGCTCAGCTTGGGCGAGAACGCGTCGCCGAAGTCGCTGTAGTGGTCAGCGCGCGCGGCGGCCTGCAGTTCCAGCTTCTCGGCCAGTGGTACGTTCACTTCGGCGTAGGCGGCCGTGACCTTGCGCTCGCCATGCACTTCGGCGATCGCAGGGCGCACCTGCAGACCGGCATCGATCTGCCAGGGGTTTTCCGAATCGAGTTTCTCGCGACGCCATTCCGCGCCGGCGGCAAATCCGATCGGACCGGCCCAGGTGTTGCCCAGGGTGCCGGAGATCTTGGCGTCCACGCCCTGCAGCACGGATTCGGCCGGGCGCAGCGTGCTCAGGTTGATTGCATCCAGCACCGCCTGCGGGGTGGCGGCAGGGTCCAGCAGGTTGTAGCTGCCGGTGGCCAGCGCGTCCGCGAGCGCCCAGCGGTTGGCGAAGCCGCCAGAGACGGTTTCGCGCTCACTGCTGCGTGCGCCGAACGCGCCCACTTCCCAGTCCCAGTTCTGCAGGCTGCCACGCAGACCGACCACGCCGCGGTACGCCTGCGAGCGGTTGGTCTTGATCGACGGCCCCAGGTTGAAGAACGTGTACTCGATCGGAATCGCACGCCCGTACGGGTTGTACGGATTGCTGGCCGGCAGGTTCGAGGACACCGGCTCGGCCAGCCCGGTGTCGGCGTTCAGTGCGAAGCGGCCGCTTTCCAGGGTGAAGAACGGGCTGCTACCAAACCACGCCTCGCCCTTGATGTTGCTGTAGATCACTTCACCGAAGGCTTCGACGTTGTCGCTCACCCGGAAGGTGCCGTTTACGTAGGCCTGGTAGCGCTTGGTGGACGGAATGAGCGTGGTGTACGGGGCCAGGTTGAAGCCGCAGGTGTCGCCGGCGAGGCCGTCGATCGGCGCGCTGGCCACCAGGGTGGTGTTCTCCGGGCAGTTGCCGTTGGCATCCAGCATCGGCACCGACACGCCGTTGACCAGGTAGCGCGCGCCCTTGGCCGACCAGCCGTTCCAGCGGCCGCCGGGCTTGTCGGTGTAGATGCCGCTGCGGGTCAGGTCGCGGTCGTCCTGGTCCAGGCGCTCGCGGTTGTAGCCTTCCAGGCTGACCAGGATGTTGTAGCCGTCGGTATCGAGATCGCCGATGCCGCCAACGAACTTAAGCTTCTGCTCGTCCAGCCCGCCCTGGTCGGCGGTACCGACGCTGCCGCCGATCTCCGCGCCTTCAAAACCCTGGCGGGTAATGATGTTGACCACGCCGGCCACCGCATCGGAGCCGTACACGGCCGAAGCGCCGTCCTTGAGCACTTCAATGCGTTCCACCGCGACCATCGGCAGCGCATTGAGGTTGACGAAAGTGTCCGACAGGCCACCGGCCGGGAAGCCGTAATTGGCCAGGCGACGTCCGTTGAGCAGCACCAGCGTGTTCTTCTGCGACAGGCCACGCAGGCCGATGCCCGCCGAGCCCGAGGCCCAGCCATTGTTGGTGGTTTCGTTGTTGGCATTGCCGGTATTGGCCGAGATCGAACGCAGCAGGTCGGCGACGGTGGCCTTGCCGGTTGCTTCGATCTCCTGGCGGCCGATCACCTGCACCGGATTGGCCGATTCGGTGTCGGTGCGCTTGATGTTCGAGCCAGTCACGCGGACCGCGTCGAGGGTCTTGCTGGCACCGCTGGCAGCGGCATCGGGGCTGGCGTCGGCAAATGCGGACAAAGGCGTAGCCAGAGCGGCCGACAA
This sequence comes from Stenotrophomonas sp. 278, assembly GCF_003935715.1. GTDB lineage: Bacteria > Pseudomonadota > Gammaproteobacteria > Xanthomonadales > Xanthomonadaceae > Stenotrophomonas > Stenotrophomonas maltophilia_AH. Next base: position 5,349 of record NZ_RHPP01000083.1, read on the forward strand.
CGCGGCCACGAGAAGGGTGTGCTTGGGCATGTACGTCAGTGGGGTGGTGAACGACAGTTCCGCAGTAATCCATGCCTGGCCGCTGACCGGCCAATAACATCGCTTCATGCGGATATAACGAAAGGTACCATCTCTTCATCCGGATGGATATGTACGAATGAAACCATCGCGGGATCGCTGGAGCGCCGGCGGTCCTGTCACCCCGCTACAATGGCGGGCATGGAAATCTTCAAAGTCTTTACCCTCGAGGCCGCCCACCGCCTCCCCAACGTGCCGCCGGGCCACAAGTGCGCGCGCCTGCACGGCCATTCGTTCCGGGTGGAACTCAAGGTGGAAGGCGAGCCGGGCGAGCACACCGGCTGGATCATGGACTTCGGCGATGTGAAGGCGGCTTTCAAGCCGATCTACGACCGCCTGGACCACCATTACCTCAACGACATTCCGGGTCTGGAGAACCCGACCAGCGAAGTGCTGGCGCGCTGGATCTGGAACGAGCTCAAGCCGAGCCTGCCGGAATTGAGCGAAGTGACCGTGCATGAGACCTGCACGTCGGGGTGCCGGTACCGCGGGTGAGGCAAGAGCAGCCGGGCAGAGCCCGGCTCTACGGGTCCCTGCCGTGCGCAACTTCCGGTAGCGCCGGCCGTTGGCCGGCCCAGGCAGGGTCCGCATCGTTCACAATAGCGAATCAACCGATTGATTTTCCTACATTTATTCTGAATTCGTACCGATTCGGGAAAAATATGTTGCATCGCGTCAAAATCGGCGTATGCTGCATTGCATCAAGTTCACGAGCCGTCTTCCCATGGCGTCCGCGTTCACCGATTCCTTCAGCGATTACACCCGCCAGCTGGCCGCCGCGGCCACGCGTGCCAACCGGCTCGCACTGGAGAACGCCGAGAGCATGTTCGGCGTGCAGTTGAAGACGCTGGAGAAGAACATCACCGCCACCAGCGGGTTCTTCGGTGAAATCGTGCAGTCATCTGAACCCGGCAAGCTGGCACCGAAAGGCGCACAGCTGGTCAAGGACAACCTGGAGCGCTGGACCACCGCGCATCAGGAAGTGTTTGGCCTGGGACTGAAAGCTACTGAAGCGCTGAGCGAGCTGGCGCGGCAACCCTTCGCCGCCAGACGCTGAGCCGACAACCAGATGGATATCGCGTGGGTCCCTCCCCCCACGTGATCCTAGACCCGACAGATCCCTCCCTCTGTCGGGTCTTTTTTTGGTTTGAAAGGCGTGGTTTCGGTTTTGAGGTCATGCGTTACCGGGCGTTGGCCATTTCACGGCCGTCGTCTGTCGACCGACGCTACCTGACCCATCGCGGTGCTCCGCTTTGGTAGCGTCGGTCGACAGACGACGGCACGCGCGGACTGAACAACCGGTAACGCATGAAAATCAACGGGGCGATGCTTCAGCCGCCAACGGCCTCACCACCTGCACCAAGGTCATCAGCGTCTTCCCCGGCTCTTCCCACGGCACCATGTGCGCCGAATGCTCGAACCACACCGCCTGTTTGAAGGGCGCATCCACCGCCTTCAACCAACGGTCGGTCGGCGCGGTAGGCGTCGTGTAATCGTGCCGCCCCATGAGCATCACCACCGGAATCGGGAACCGCTTCACCGGGTTGAAATCGACCTTCAGCATCTGCGGCAGCAGCGGATCCAGTGACAGGACACTGCCCTTGTCCACATTGCATCGATCCGTATCGCTGTATTCCGGCGACAGTCTGGCCGCACCAAAGTAATAGCGCGAATCATCGCGGTAGGCGGTCAGTCCACCGTAGTACTGCGGCCACGTCCGCGCCACGATGATCCGCTCGCGCGTGATCGGCGAATCCCCCGGATACGGCGCAATCGCCTCCAGCGCCGCTACCGCCTCCGCGTTTCCATGCGCCCTCGCCTGCGCCAACCCGTAGTCGAAGCTGATCTTCTCGTTTTCCACCTGGTTGATGATCTGGCCGATGCCCACGTAGGCATGGAACAGGTCCGGCCGCTTCAGTGCCGCCTTGAACGCGACGATGGTGCCCCAGCTGTGCCCCATCAGGATCACCTTGGGCTGGCCCAGATGGGTGCGCAGGTGTTCGGCCACTTCAATGGCGTCGTACACGTAGCGGTCGACGGTCAGCGTCGGTTTGATCTGTTCCGGCGCGGCTTCCGAATAGGTCTTGCCGGCCCCGCGCTGGTCCCAGTCAACCACGGTGAAGTATTCCTCCCACGGCCGCTGGAACTGCCACAGGCTGGGCGTGCTCGGGCTGGCAGGACCGCCGTGCACGAACAGGATCACCGGGTTGGCGCGGTCGTGCCCGCGGATGGTGAGCCACTGCTTCACCCCACCAATCGGCGTGGCGTAGTGCTCCTGGATGCCGTTGGGGGTGGTGATGCGCTGCAGGTCGCGGACCACCGCGCGCGCAGGTTCGAGGGCGCTGGTGTCCGGGCAGGTGCCGGCTGCCAAAGCGGGAAGCGAGGTGCACAGCAGCGAGACGAGGCAGAGCCAGAGACGCATGCGGGAACCGGGCGTGTGATGGATTGGAAGCCATCATGCCATTGCGCCGACGATTTTCATGCGTTACCGGGCGCGGAACAGTTCACTGCAGTCGTCTATCGACCGACTCTACCCCCGATAGCCCCCGCGTAGTGACGCGCCATGCGCGTCAACGTACCGCCCGACACAAGCGCAACGCCGCCATGCGCGTCAACGCACCGCCCGGCACGAGCGCGGCGCCGCCATGCGCGTCAACGACATCACACCGGCAACGCGAACTCGAACACCGCGCCCGCCTCGCTCTCCAGCAAGCGAATCTGCCCGCCATGCAGCTGCACGATGCGGTGCACGATCAGCAATCCCAAGCCGCCACTGTCCGGGCGCTGGCTGCCCAGCGCGGGCGGCGTGTGGAACAGGTTGGCGCGCCGTTCCGGGGCGATGCCCGGACCACTGTCGGCAACCCGCACCCACACCTTGTCCGTCTCCGCACGCAGACTGACGGTGATCCGCCCACCTTCCGGGGTGTGCCGGATGGCGTTGTCCAGCAGGTTGGTCAGCACCCGCTCGATCAGGCCCAGATCCGCCCGAACCGACGGCAGGCGCGGCGGAATATCGGCTGACAGCGTCTGCCGACGCGCCTCGGCGGCGAGCTCGAATTTCTGGAACACGTCCTGCAGCAGGTCCGGCAGTGAGAAGGCCTGCATGTCCAGCACCACGCCACCGTGCTCCAGACGTGCCAGTTCGAACAACGCCTGCGCCAAGCGACCCACCTTCTGGCTCTGTGCCAACGCGATGCCGAGGTAGCGCTGCCGCTCCTCGGCCGTCAGCGTGGCATCCTTCAACGACAGCGTCTCCAGATATCCGTGCAGCGACGACAGCGGCGTGCGCAGGTCGTGCGAGATATTGGCCACCAGTTCGCGGCGCTGCAGGTCCTGCTCGCGCAGCTGCTGCCATTGCTCGCCCAGGCGCTGACTCATCAGGCCGAAGCTGTGGTCGAGGATGGCCAATTCATCACGCTCGCCGGGACGCAGCGGCGGTGGTGGCGCGACGGCCGGCGATGCTTGGTCCACATCAAAACCCTGGATCCGCGCGGTCAGCCGCCGCAGCGGGCGGGTGACCCAGCCGAAGGCGAACGCGCCGGCCAGCAGTCCCAACCCGACCACGATCGCCAGCGACCACAGCGTGGTCCGCAGCACGCCCGTGCCCGCCACGTTGGCGGCCAGCGCCTCGCGCTGCTCGCCGACCAGCACCACGTAGATGTAACCGCCCTGCCGCCCCTGCACCCACAGCGGCGCGGCATTGAAGACCTTGCGGCCATTCACGCTGCGCGGGTCGTCGCCGAGAATCGGCAACGGTTCGTCGCGCAACAGCGCCTGCACCGGTGCGAGGTCAACGCGGTCCCGCTTGAGGTGCCCCTCCGGTGCGTCGTGACCGAGGATCCGGCCCTGGTCGTCCAGCAGGTAGACCTCCACGCTGGGGTTGACCGCCATCAGTTTGCCGAACAGCGCGCGGACGTCGCCGCCACGCATGCCGCGCGCATCCATCAGCTCACCACTGCGCGCGATGTGCTCGGCCAACCCGCGCGACAGCCGCTGCACGGTTTCCTGCTCGTGCAGCGTGGTACTGCGCATCTGGATCCACATCAGCGCCGCGCCGCACGCCAGCAGCAGGGCGAAGAACACGGCGGTGAGCCGCTGCGAAAGCGTGAGCCGGATCATGCCGCGCCCTCGCTGGCGTCGCCCACCAGTTTGTAGCCGCGCCCCCATACGGTCTGGATGCGTTGCGGCGCAGCGGGGTCGCGCTCAATCTTGTTGCGCAGGCGGTTGATGTGGGTGTTCACGGTGTGCTCGTAACCGTCGTGCTGGTAGCCCCAGACCTGGTTGAGCAGGTCCATGCGCGAATAAACCTGGTCAGGGTGGCGCGCAAAGAACGCCAGCAGGTCGAACTCGCGCGGGGTCAGGTCCAGGGCGCGGCCGTCGACCTGCGCGCTGCGCGCGATCGGGTCGATCCGCAGTCCGGCTACCTCGATCATTCCGGCATCCAGCCGCGCGTTCTGCGCGAGCGCTTCCACGCGACGCAGCAGCGCTTTCACCCGGGCCACCAGCTCCAGCATCGAGAACGGTTTGGCCAGGTAATCGTCCGCGCCCAGCTCCAACCCGAGGATGCGGTGCACCTCGCTGGCCCGCGCACTGGTGATGATGATCGGCGTGTAGCGCGCCATCGCGCGTGCCCGCTTGCAGATCTCCAGCCCGTCCACGCCCGGCAGCATCAGGTCCAGCACCAGCGCGCTCCAGACCTGCTCCTCGACCAGGCGCAGGCCTTCGTCGCCGGTGGCGGCGTGGGTCACCTCATAGCCTTCGTCGCGCAGGTGCATGCGCAGCAGGTCGGCGATATGCGCGTCGTCTTCGACGATCAGGACACGTTTGGCGCTGTTCATGGGTGCATTGTGGGCGCTCACGCAGCTGAATGTGTCACGGAAAATTTAACCCTGCGTGAGGATTCGTTGACCGCCCCGGGCGCAGCATGGCCGCATCGTCCCTGCCTGGAGACCTGCCATGCGCCTGACCCGTCGCAAACTGCTGGGAATGAGTGCCCTGGGCGCGGCCAGCGGTCTGCTCGGCCTGACCGCCTGCAGCCGCGCCGCGCCGGTGGCCGCGGCTGAGCCGGCCCGCACCTTCGAGGTGATGCGCACCGACGCGCAGTGGCAGCAGCAGCTGACCCCGGCGCAGTACTCGGTGCTGCGCCGCAAGGGCACCGAGCGCCCGTACAGCAGCCCGCTCAACAAAGAGCATCGCAAGGGCACGTTTACCTGTGCCGGTTGTGCGCTGCCGCTGTTCTCCTCGTCCACCAAGTTCGACAGCGGCACCGGTTGGCCCAGTTTCTGGGCACCCCTGCACGACGCCGTCGGCGAAGACCGCGACACCAGTTACGGGATGGTCCGGGTGGAAGCGCACTGCCGCCGCTGCGGCGGGCACCTGGGCCATGTGTTCGATGATGGGCCGCGGCCCACCGGGTTGCGCTACTGCATGAACGGGGTGGCGATGAACTTTGTCGCCGGCCCCGAAGACCTGCGCGTGCGGATCGCGAATCGAACCTGACCGTCCGCGCCCTGCGCGTTGTTGGAATACCCCTGTCTCAAGAAGGATCCTCCATGTTGCTGCTTGTTCTGGCCTATCTGGGCGGCGTACTTACCCTGCTCAGCCCCTGCATCCTGCCGGTGCTGCCGTTTGTTTTCGCCCGCGCCGACCGGCCGTTCCTGCGCAGCGGCCTGCCGCTGCTGATCGGCATGGCTGTGATGTTCGCGGTGGTCGCGAGCCTGGCCGCCGTGGGCAGCCAGTGGGTGGCCCAGGCCAACCAGGTCGGCCGCTGGATCGCGCTGGTGGTGATGGCGGTGTTTGCACTGGCGCTGCTGCTGCCTCGGGTTGCCGACGCGCTGCTGGCCCCCTTCCAGCGCGTCGGGGCGCGCTTGAGCGCGCGTGCTGACGCCGCCGATGCCGCCGGCCGTGGCGGTGTCGGTACCTCGCTGCTGATCGGCGTGGCGACCGGCCTGCTGTGGGCTCCGTGTGCCGGACCGATCCTGGGCCTGATCCTGACCGGTGCAGCCCTGCAGGGCGCCAGTGTCGGCACCAGCGGCCTGCTGCTGGCCTACGCGCTGGGCGCGGCAACCTCGCTGGCACTCGCGCTGTGGGTGGGCGGACGGGTCTTCGCCGCGCTCAAGCAGCGGCTGGGCACCACCGAGTGGATTCGACGCGGACTCGGCGTGGCCGCGCTGCTGGCGGTGGTCGCCATAGCCATGGGTTGGGACACCGGCGTGCTGACCCGGCTCTCCACGGTAAGCACGGCCAGGCTCGAACAGGGCCTGCTGGACGTACTGCCGGCACAGGAGGAGCAGGCAGGTCCGGCGATGATGATGTCGGCCGCGCACAGTGGCGACGGTACCCTGCCGGTGGAAGGCGAGATGCCGTCGCTGGCAGGCGCGACCGGCTGGCTCAACAGCCCGCCGCTGGACGTCGCCGCACTGCGCGGCAAGGTGGTGCTGGTCGACTTCTGGACGTACTCCTGCATCAACTGCCTGCGGGCGCTGCCGCACGTGCGCGAGTGGGCCGAGCGCTACCGCGACCATGGACTGGTGGTGATCGGCGTGCATGCGCCGGAGTTCGCTTTCGAGCGCAACCTGGGCAATGTGCAGCGCGCGGTGGAGGACCTGAAGGTCAGCTACCCGGTCGCGATCGACAACGACTTCTCGATCTGGCGCGGTTTCAACAACCGCTACTGGCCGGCGCACTATTTCATCGACGCGCAGGGCCGCATCCGCGCGCACCACTTCGGCGAAGGCAATTACGGCCAGTCCGAGCAGATCATCCGCCAGCTGCTGCGCGAAGCCGGTCATGCCCTGCCCGATGACGCGCCCTCGCCTGCCCGCGCCATGGCCGCCTCACGCGAAGGCGTGGAGCGCCAGGCCGACATGGGCAACCTGAAATCGCCGGAGACCTATCTGGGTCACGCACGGGCGGAAAACTTCGCTTCGCCTGGTGGTCAGCAGCCCGACCGTGCCGCCGATTACACCGTACCGACCACGCTGGCCTTGAACCAGTGGGCGCTGGGCGGGCGCTGGACGGTAGGCGACGAGGACGCCCGTTCGCACGCCGGCGGCGACCGCATCGCATTCCGCTTCCATGCCCGTGACCTGCATCTGGTGCTGTCGCCCGGCGAAGACGGCAAGCCGGTGCGCTACCGCGTGCGCATTGACGGCCAGCCGCCGGGTGCGGATGCCGGCGGCGACAGCGCCGCCGATGGCAGCGGTCAGGTCGATGGCAACCGGCTCTACCAGCTGATCCGTCAGAACGGCGCGGTGCGCGAGCGCACCTTCGAGATCGAGTTCCTTGACCCGGGCGTGCACGCCTACGCCTTCACCTTCGGTTGAACGCAGGAGAACCCCATGAAGATCGCAATGGAGAAACTGGCGGCCGGCGGCATTGCCGTGGCGATCGCCGCACTGACGATCACCGCCGTGCTCAGCCTGGACCGGCCGGTGATGGCCGCGCCGGCCGGGCAGGTCGCAGTACCGGCACCGACAGGTGCCGCAGTGTTTGCACAGCCCAAGGTGCAGCGCGCCCAGGTGGTGTTCGCCGGTGGCTGCTTCTGGGGCGTGCAGGGCGTGTTCCAGCACATGAAGGGTGTGGAGAACGCGGTCTCGGGATACATCGGTGGCACCGCGGGCGACGCCCGTTACGAACGCGTGGGCACCGGCAGCACCGGCCATGCCGAAGCCGTGCAAGTGACCTACGATCCCGCGCAGGTGAGCTATGCGCAGCTGATGCAGGTGTTCTTCTCGGTTGCGCACGACCCCACCCAGCTCAACCGCCAGGGCCCGGACCGCGGCACCCAGTACCGCTCGGCCGTGTACGCGGACGATCCGGCGCAGCGCGCTGCCACGGTGGCCTACATCGCGCAACTGCAACAGGCCCGTGCATTCCCGGCCAAGGTGGTCACCCAGGTCGACGGCGGCAAACCGTTCTTCCGTGCCGAGGGCTATCACCAGAACTACCTCACCCTGCACCCGGACAACCTCTACATCCGGATCAACGACCTGCCCAAGGTGGAAGCGTTGAAGCAGCAGTATCCGGCCCTGTACCGCGAAAAGCCGCGGCTGGTGGCCACGCTATCGGCGCGCTAGATATCCAGATCGCGCGCCAGCTGCGCCGGGTCACCACCCGGCGCATACGGCAGTCGTCCCCAGCAGGGCACGGGCAGGCGCGCGCGCAGCATCGCCACGTTGTCGTCGATGCGCGCCATCTGCGGGTCCACTTCGTTGGCGATCCAGCCGATGCAGGTCGCCCCGGCCGCGGCGATGGCCGCCACGCTGAGCCGTGCATGGTTGATGCAGCCCAGGCGCAGGCCGACTACCAGCACCACCGGCAGCTGCAGGGCGTGGACCAGGTGCGACTGGTCCAGGTCCGCGCTCAGCGGTGCCAGCCAGCCCCCCACGCCCTCCACCACCACGGTGTCGGCCTGGGAACGCAGGCGTTCGAATGCCGCCTGGATCGGTGGCAGGGCCAGGGTCACGCCGGCGTCGGCGGCCGCCAGCTCCGGTGCCAGTGGCTCCGGCAGCGCGTAGGGATTCAGGTCGGCGTAGGCCGGCAGCGGATCGCTGGCCGCGCGCAGGGCGACCGCGTCCTCGTTGCGCAGCCCCTGCGGGGTCATCTCACAGCCGCTGGCCACGGGTTTCATGCCGACCGCGCGCAGGCCGCGCTGGCGCAGCGCGTGCAGCAGGGCGCAGCTGCTGAAGGTCTTGCCGATGCCGGTGTCGGTGCCGGTGAGGTAGACGGCGGGCGGGAACGGGAAGCCTTGTGACATGGCGATCGGGAGTGATGAACGTTGGGGCATTATCGCGGACACGCATGGCGTGTCCCTACGCTAGACTGCGGCCATGTTTACCTCCTCCTCGCTCACCGGCAGCAAGCCGGAACAGTACGGCCAGCTGCTGGCCCAGGCCCGCGCCCTGGTGCACGGTGAATCGGACCGAATCGCCAATGCCGCCAACCTGTCGGCCCTGGTCTACCACGCCCTGCCCGAGCTGAACTGGGCCGGTTTCTACTTCTTCGATGGCACCGAACTGGTGGTCGGTCCGTTCCAGGGCCTGCCCGCCTGCGTCCGCATTCCGCTGAGCAAGGGCGTGTGCGGAGCCGCCGCGTCCACCCGTACCACCCAGCGTATCGAGGACGTGGATGCCTTCCCGGGTCACATCGCCTGCGACTCGGCCTCGCGCTCGGAGCTGGTGGTGCCGTTGTTCAAGGGTGACACCCTGATCGGCGTGTTCGACCTGGACAGCCCGAAGCTGGCCCGCTTCGACGCGGAGGACCAGGCCGGCCTGGAAGCCATCGCCGCCGTGTTCGTCGAGGCGCTGGGATGAGCGCCAAACTGCGCAACATCGGCCCCAAAAGTGCCGCCTGGCTGCGCCAGGTTGGGTTGCGCACCCCCGAGGACCTGGCCGCCGCTGGCGCGGTCGGGGCCTTTGTGAAGGTCAAGCGGGCCGGCTTCAAGCCCAGCTTGAACCTGCTGTACTCGCTGGAGGGCGCGCTGCAGGACTGCCATTGGCAGGACCTGCCCGAGACCCGGCGCAGCACCTTGGTGGCGGAGTACGAGGCGATCATTGCCACCCAGCCGCTGAAGAAAGCTCCGCCGGCCTCCGGGCCGGTGTATGAGCGGGTGGTGGAAGAGGAACAGGAAGACGCATCGTTCGACCGAGACGACGAACCGTAATCACCTGTAGAGCCACGCCCTGCGTGGCTGCGCGGTGGCACACGGGGTCGAAGCCACGCAGGGCGTGGCTCTACGGGTTGATTCGCCGCGCGGGGGTCCCCGACGCGTTAGAATCCGCGTGCTTTTGGGTGACTGCGGCTTTCGCGCCGCGGTTTAAACGGGAAGCCGGTGAACAGGCCGGCGCTGCCCCCGCAACGGTAAGCGTGGAAACCAGGCGAGATACCACTGTGCTGCGGCATGGGAAGGTGCCTGGTGCGAAGGCCCTGCGGCCGCTCGACCCGCCAGCCCGGAGACCGGCCTTCAAGCTGACTGGTTGCGATGCGGCGGGCATGGCGGCGGCAAGCAGTGCCGTGCGCGCCTGCCCACCGTCGTCGTCCGCTGCAGCGTGATCCTCCCTACCCTTGCCGCGCGGGAGTGCGCGGCGCATGGAGCGATTGATGAAGCTGCAAACCCTTACCCTGGCCGTGCTGAGCGCACTGCCGTTGCTGGCCGCCGCACAGGACGATGCCACCGCGCTGGACACGATGCTGGTCACCGCCACGCGCACCCCGATTGCCCTGCAGGACAGCATCGCACCGGCGCAGGTGATCGACCGCGCCGAGATCGAGCGCAGCCAGGCTCCCTCGCTGCAGGACCTGCTGCGCGGTCGCGCCGGGATCAACCTCAACAACAGCGGCGGCCTGGGCAAACAGAGTTCGCTGTTCCTGCGTGGCACCAATTCGGCCCACACCCTGGTGCTGGTGGATGGCGTGCGCATCAACACCGGTGACCTTGGCCTGGCGATGATCCAGGACCTGCCGCTGGAGCAGATCGAGCGCGTGGAAATCGTACGTGGCCCGCAGTCGAGCCTGTACGGTGCCGACGCCATCGGTGGCGTGATCCAGATCTTCACCCGTCGCAACACCGGCACCTTCGCGCCGCATTTCCAGCTGGGCGGTGGCAGCAACGGCCTGCGTGAAGCCAGCGGCGGCATCGGCGGCAGTGGTGAACGCGGCTGGTTCGGCACCGATATCGCCTACCAGCACACCGACGGCATCAACAGCTGCCGTGGTGACGCCGCGACGTTCGCTGGTTGCGGTGCCGACGAGCCTGATCGCGATGGCTACCGAAATCTGTCGATGAGCCTGCGCGGCGGCTATGCGCTGACCGATGCGCTGAGCGTGGAAGGTACCGCGCTGCGCGCCGAAGGCGAGAACCACTACGATGGTTACTACAACTACTCGGAGACCCTGCAGCAGGTGCTGGGCGGCAAGGTGCGCTATGCACCGGGCGAGCGCTTCACGTTGACCGCCAATGTCGGTCGCGCCGACAACGAGTCGGACAACTACAACGACAGCACCTGGCTCGGTGCGGCACAGACCCACCGCGACAGCGCCTCGGTGCAGGCCGACGTCGGCCTGGCCGAGGGCCAGCTGCTCAGCGCGGGCGTGGACTGGAGCCAGGACAACCTGGACGGCAGCAGTACCGAGTATCTGGTCGACAGCCGCGACAACACCGGTGTGTTCGTGCAGTACCAGGGTCGCTTCGGCGCGCATCACCTGCAGGCCAGCGCCCGCAACGATGACAACGAGCAGTTTGGCAACCACACCACCGGCAGCCTCGGCTGGGGCATGGAACTGGGCAGCGGCTTCCGCTTGAACGCCAGCTACGGCACGGCATTCAAGGCCCCGACCTTCAGCGATCTTTACGACCCGTGGAGCGGCGTGCCGACGCTGGACCCGGAAGAGTCAAAGAGCACCAATCTGGGCATCGCCCAGCAGGGCGACAACTGGCGCTGGGGGCTGGATGTGTATGAAACCCGCATCGACGACCTGATCACCTATGACGCCACCACCTTCATGATGTCGCAGGTGGAAAAGGCGCGCATCCGCGGTGCCGAGCTGACCGGCGCGCTGAGCGTGGCCGGGTTTGATGTCAGTGCACAGCTCAGCCACACCGACCCGCGCAACCGTACCGACGGAAGCGCGCAGTTCGACAACTGGCTGGCGCGTCGCGCGCAGAATACTGCGCGTCTGGATGTGGATCGCAGCTTCGGCGGCTTCCGCGCCGGCGTGACCGCGTTCGGCGCGGGCAAGCGCTACGACAATGCGGCCAATACGGTACGCCTGGCCGGGTACGGCACGATGGATCTGCGCCTGGAATATGCGATCAGCCGTGACTGGTCGGTGCTGGGACGCGTGAGCAACGTGTTTGATCGCGAGTACGAAACCGTGGCCTGGTACAACCAGCCGGGGCGCGAGTACCGGTTGAGCATTCGTTACCAGCCGCGTTGATGTGGGCGGCGCACGACCAACGGTGTGCCCGCCTCCGGCGGGCACCCTTCGGGCCGTCGACAAGCGACATCAGGAAGGGCGATGCCCTTCCTTGCGTGCGCTACCGTCCCTATCGGGCAGGCATCAACCGTCCGGACCCGGTAGGTGCCGACCGTTGGTCGGCACACGTCACTCCGCGAGCAACTCGCGCAGGTCGTCCATCACTGCCACCGCCTGCACCTTGTCCAGCTCCAGGCCGCGCGGGTAGCCATAGCGCACCAGCGCCACCGGCATGCCTGCATCCACCGCAGCCCGGTAGTCGGTGATGGAGTCACCCACCATCAGGGCCGCCGAAGGTGCCAGCTCAAACGCAGCGGCGAGGTAACGAAGCGGCGCACCGCTGGGTTTGCGTTCGGGCAGCGAGTCGCCGCCGATCACCTGCGCGAAGTAGTCCTGTACACCCAGATGCGCCAGCAGCGGCCCCACCATCGCGTGCGGCTTGTTGGTGCAGATGGCGAGCGTGACGTTGCGTTCGCGCAGCCCCTGCAGCGCCGGCACCACGCCGTCATACAGCCGCGGGCTGCGCAGCAGGCATTCCTCGTAATGGCGCATGAAACCGGGCATCACCGCGTCCAGGTCGGTCACGTGGCCGGCGGCGGTGAACGCCTGTTCGACCAGACGGCGCACGCCGTCGCCGATCCAGCTGTGCACGGTCGCTTCGGGTACGCGCGGCAGGTGCTGGTCTTCCAGGGTGCGGTTGAGGGCTTCGGCGATGTCGGCGGCGCTGTCGACCAGGGTGCCGTCCAGGTCGAAGATCACCAGCAGGTAGGGGTAAGTCAAAACGGCGTTACCGTGAATCGTGGGGATCATGATTGTATTCCGGCACCCCATGGACACGCATGGCGGTTCGCGTGCGCAGGATCATGGCGTTGACACGCATGGCGTGTCACTACGATCCATGGTCGCCCGAACCATTGGTCGCCCGATCCATTCGCGGATCACATGCGTGACCGGAATTCCGGGCTGGCGAAGCGTTCGACGAGGAAATCCAGGAAGCTGCGCATCAGCGCGGGCAGCTGCCGGCGCGAGGCATACACCGCATAAAGCCCCATTTCGTCCAGCTCGTACTCCGGCAACACCTTCACAAGCTCGCCGGACGCCAGCAGCGGACCGATCTGATACATCGGCAACATGGCGATGCCAGCGCCGGCGCGCACGGCTTCCACCAGCAACGACGCCTCGTTCGCGCTGATGTTGCCGCCCACCGCCACGCTGACCGTGCGCCCGTCACGCTGCAGCTGCCACACGCTTTTGCCCACGTAGTGGTGGGTCAGGCAGTTGTGCGCGGTGAGCGCATCGGCGGTGGCCGGTGCACCGTGCGCGGCCAGATATGACGGCGATGCGCACAGCACCGAATGACACTGCGCCAGCGGCCGTGCGATGAGGTTCGGGTCGATCGCGCGCGAAATGCGGACCGCCACGTCCACCCGCTCTTCGACCAGGTTCACCATCCGGTCCACGAGCAGCAGCTCCACCCGGGTCAGCGGGTAGCGTTGCACGAACGCGGCTACCGCTGCGGCCAGGTGCGACTGCCCGAACGACACGCTGGCGGTCACCCGCAGTACACCGTGCGGCTCGGGGTTGTCGGTGGCCAGCTCGCCCTGCAGTTCCTCGCCGATGGCCAGCATCTGCCGAAACCGCAGCAGGGCCGCTTCGCCGGGGCCGGTGAGGCTGATCCGGCGCGTGGTCCGGTGCAGCAGGCGCGCGCCCAGC
>NZ_RHPP01000084.1 GCF_003935715.1 Stenotrophomonas sp. 278
GGGCCGGTGAGGCTGATCCGGCGCGTGGTCCGGTGCAGCAGGCGCGCGCCCAGCCAGCGCTCCACCTCGGCCAGGTAGCGGGTGACCATGGCGCGCGACATATCCAGCGCCTCGGCGGCAGCGGTCAGGCTGCCGCGCTCGACCACCTCCACGAACACCGTCATCGCGGTCATACGGTCCATCTGATCGATCCACGCAACAAATTAGGCCGTTATACGCGGTTTTTCGTTCGATTTCAGGCGCATAACCTGAGCATCCTTCCTCAACGGACCCCACGCTCATGAAGATTGCCCTTGTTGGTGCCACCGGCAACATTGGTCGCGAAATTGCCCGCCAGGCACTGGAACGCGGCCATCAGGTCACCGCGATTGTCCGCCGTGACAGCGGCCTGCCGGCCGAGCTGGACGGTGCCCGGCTGGCGATTGCGGCGCTGGACGATACCGACGCCCTGGCGGCGGTGATCGCCAGCCACGACGTGCTGGCCAGCGCGTTTGGTCCGCGCCCGGGCGATGACCCGGCCACGGTCACCACGGTGACCGGTCAGCTGGTGCAGGCCGCGCGCCAGGCCGGCGTGCCGCGCTTCCTGATGGTCGGCGGGGCCGGCACCCTGGAAGTGGCTCCCGGCGTGCAGCTGGTGGACACCGAAGGCTTCCCGGACGCCTACAAGCCGGTGGCGTTGGCCGCGCGCAAGGCCTTCAATCTGCTGCAGCAGGTGGATGACCTGGACTGGACGTTCTATTCGCCGGCCGCCGAGATTGGCCCGGGGCCGCAGAAGGGTGGGTTCCGGACCCAGGCCAGGCAGTTCCTGGTCGGGGCGGATGGGCATAGCCGGATCAGTTACGCCGATTATGCGGATGCGTTTGTGAGTGAGATCGAGACGCCGCAGTACAAGCGCCAGATTGCGACCGTGGCGTACCCGTAGAGCCACGCCCTGCGTGGCTTCGACCACCCATGACACCGCGAAGCCACGCAGGGCGTGGCTCTACGTGTCGGATGCGTCGGATGCGCCATGTGTGTCGAACAATCCTGGTTGAACGACTTCATCGGGCTCGCGGAACCCGCCCAGCCCCACGCCGACCAGCCGGTACCGCGTCTCCGCCGGCAGATCCACCCGCGCGCGCAGCGCCAGCGCGATATCGCGCAGCTCCTCCAGCGACGCCGGAGGCGACTCCGGAGTGAAGCTCCGGGTGATGATCCGGAACTGCGAGGTCTTCAGCTTCAGCACCACCGTGTGCCCCACCCGCTCGGTCTTGCGCGTGGCCTGCCAGGTGCGCGCGGCCAGCTCTACGATCGCCGGCTCCAGCGCTTCCAGTGGCAGGTCCTCGGCGAAGGTGTCCTCGGCGGAAATCGACTGCACGGGCTGATCCGGCTCCACCGGACGATTGTCGATGCCACGCGCGCGGCGATACAGGCTTTCGCCAAAGCTGCCGAAGCGTGCCTGCAAGGCCTCCAGCGGCAGCGCCCGCAGGTCACCCACGGTCACAATGCCCAGCTCGCTCAACTTGCCTTCCATCACCTTGCCCACGCCGGGCACGCGCTTGACCGGCAGCGGGGTCAGGAACTGTTCCACCCGGTGCGGTGGCACCACGAACTGCCCGTCCGGCTTGCGCCAGTCCGAAGCGATCTTGGCCAGGAACTTGTTCGGCGCAATGCCGGCCGAGGCGGTCAGCTGGGTTTCCTCGCGGATCTGCGCGCGGATCAGCTGCGCGATCTCGGTGGCTACGGTCATGCCGCCCTTGTGTGCGGTGACGTCCAGGTAGGCCTCGTCCAGCGACAGCGGTTCGACCAGGTCGGTGTGCCGCAGGAAGATCTCGCGCACCTGCCGTGACACCGCCTTGTAACGGCTGAAGTCCGGTGGCACGAACACCGCGTCCGGACATAACCGTTCCGCACGCAGCGCCGGCATCGCCGAGCGCACTCCGAACACCCGCGCCTCATATGAAGCGGCGCACACCACCGAGCGCGCGCCCTTCCAGGCGACCACCACCGGCTTGCCGCGCAGCGACGGATTGTCGCGCTGCTCCACCGACGCGTAGAACGCATCCATGTCGACGTGAATGATCTTGCGGAGGGCGGACACGTTGGCAGGCTTGGGATTCAGATGAACAAGATTACAGCCACACGCTTCAGTATGGTCTTTTCCTAACAACAACATGCGTTTTTCAAGCTGAAAACACTACGCCGGCGTACGGTTAAAACGTTTGATTGAATCACTTTTTGTCTGCACTCTCAGCGCCTGTTTCCGCTGCAACTTCTTCAGGATTGCGCTTTCCATGACTCGTCTCAACGCGTTCTCGCGCGAACAGCTGCTGGCCAGTGCCCGCGGTGAACTGTTCGGCGCGGGCAGTGGCCGCCTGCCCAACGACCCGATGCTGATGTTCGACCGCATCACCGACATCCGCGAAGACGGCGGCCCGCACGGCAAGGGCATGGTACGCGCCGAACTGGATATCCGTCCGGACCTGTGGTTCTTCGGCTGCCACTTCATCGGCGACCCGGTGATGCCGGGCTGCCTGGGCCTGGACGCGATGTGGCAGCTGACCGGTTTTTACCTGACCTGGCTGGGCGCGCCGGGCCGTGGTCGTGCACTCGGCTGCGGCGAGGTGAAGTTCACCGGCCAGGTGCTGCCGGAGGCGAAGCTGGTCAGCTATGAAATCGACATCACCCGTGTGATCAACCGCAAGCTGGTAATGGCCCAGGCCGATGCCCGCATGCTCGTGGACGGCCGCGAGATCTACACCGCCAAGGACCTGCGTGTAGGTCTGTTCACTTCGATCGAGAATTTCTGATGCGTCGCGTAGTCATCACCGGAATGGGCATCACCTCGTGCCTGGGCAATGATCTGGACACCGTTTCCACCGCACTGCGCGAAGGCAAAGCCGGCATCCGCCCGTTGCCCGACCACGCTGAAGCGGGTCTGCGCAGCCATGTCGGCGGCAACGTGCTGCTGGACCTGGACGCGCAGATCGACCGCAAGCTGAAGCGCTTCATGAGCGATGCGTCGGCCTATGCCTACATCGCGATGCGCGATGCGATCGCCGATGCCGGTCTGGATGAAAGCCAGGTCGCCAATCCGCGCACCGGCCTGATCGCCGGTTCGGGCGGTGGTTCCAGCCAGTGGCAGGTGGAGTCGGCCGACATCCTGCGCGCCCGTGGCGTGCGCAAGGTCGGCCCGTACATGGTGCCGCGCACGATGTGCTCCACGGTGTCGGCGTGCCTGGCCACGGCGTTCCAGATCAAGGGCCTGAGCTATTCGCTGTCGGCCGCGTGCGCCACCTCGGCACACTGCATCGGTGCTGCGGCGGACCTGATCCGTCACGGCGCGCAGGACGTGATGTTTGCCGGTGGCGGTGAAGACCTGCACTGGTCGATGAGCGTGATGTTCGACGCGATGGGTGCCCTGTCCACGCGCTTCAACGAGACCCCGGAAACGGCATCGCGTCCGTACGACAAGGACCGCGACGGCTTCGTCATCGCGGGCGGTGGCGGCATGCTGGTGCTGGAAGACTACGACCACGCGGTGGCCCGTGGCGCACGCATCTACGCCGAGCTGGTCGGCTACGGCGTGACCTCGGACGGTGCGGACATGGTGGCTCCGTCGGGTGAAGGTGCGGTGCGCTGCATGAACATGGCGATGGCCAACGTCAGCGGCCCGATCGACTACCTCAACACCCATGGCACCTCCACGCCGCTGGGCGACGTGACCGAACTGAAGGCCGTGCGCGAAGTGTTCGGCAAGGCGGTGCCGCCGCTGTCGTCGACCAAGGCCCTGTCGGGTCATTCGCTGGGTGCAGCGAGCGTGCATGAGGCGATCTACTGCCTGCTGATGATGCGCGACGGCTTCATTGCCGGTTCGGCCAACATCGGCGAACTGGACCCGGCAGTGGAAGGCTTCCCGATCGTGCGCGAAACGCAGGACGCGCAGTTGAACACGGTGATGTCCAACAGCTTCGGGTTTGGCGGCACGAACGCGGCGCTGGTGTTCGGGCGGGTTTGAGTTGTATCTGGATCGGACGGTTGAGGCCGTTCCGATCCTTTGTCATGCGTTACCGGATGTTGGGGATTTCACGGCCGTCGTCTGTCGACCGACGCTACCTGGGCTACGTTCGTTTTATGTGTAGCCGGGCAGAGCCCGGTCCGCGCGATGCCGAGGGTTGATGTATTGCCGGGCAGAACCCGGGGCGCGCGATGCCGGACGGGTAGCGTCGGTCGCAAGACGACGGCCGTGAGATTGCCCACGCCCGGTAACGCATGACCACAAAACAACGACGCGTTTGATTCCCGCAGGCAGATTCAGCGCGCGAGGTACGGCAGCAGCAGCGCGTGGGCGTCCATCAGGGAATCGGCGATGCGGTGGCCGAGGGCGCGCTGGGCGTCGTCGGGCAGCACCAGGTCGGGGACCTGGATGACCGTCATGCCGGCGGCCAGGGCAGCGCGGGTGCCGGCGGGGGAGTCTTCCAGCGCCAGGCAGCGGGCCGGGGCCTTGCCCAGCTTGGCCGCTGCCAGCAGGTAAATGTCCGGGGCCGGCTTCGGGTGGCTGACGTCGCTGCTGGTGACCACGGCGGCGAAGTACGGCAGCAGGCCGCACGCGGCCAGCTTGCGCGAGGCGCGCGGTTCGCGCGTGGACGTCGCCACCGCACGCGGAATGTCGTGCTGCTTCAGCAGTTCCAGCAGTTCCATGATGCCCGGTCGCAACGGCAGGCCCTGCTGGGTGCGCGCCTCGTACAGGTCATGGCAGCGGGTGTACAACGCCTGCATCTGCGCTGCGTCGATGTGTTCGCGCAGCAGCAGTTCGCAGTCGCGGTCACCCAGGCCCACCAGCTGCAGCCAGAACGTTTCTTCGATCGAAAGCCCCAGCTCCGCAGACGCCTGCGACCAGCAGGCGATCGACACGCGCTCGCTGTCGATCATCAGGCCATCCATGTCGAAGATGACCGCCTCCGGCAGGAACGGCAATGCGGCCAGCGTCGTCATGCGGCGTTGAACAGGGTATCCAGGTCGGACGCGTCCAGCATGCGCCACTCACCTTCCGGCAGCGTGCCCAGGCTCAGCCCGCCGATCCGGCTGCGATGCAGCGCCTCGACGTGGTTGCCTACCGCCGCGAACATCCGTCGCACCTGGTGATAGCGGCCTTCGTGCAACACCAGCTGCGCCTGCCGCGGCCCCTGCACGTCCAGCTCGGCCGGCAGCAGCGGCTTGTCATCGGACTCCAGCATCAGCGTGCCGCTGGCGAAGCGCGTGCCCTCGTCGCCACGCAGGTCCTGCGCCAACGTGGCCTCGTAGGCCTTGTCCAGTTTGGACTTTGGCGACACGATCCGGTGCAGCAGCGCGCCGTCGTCGGTCATCAGCAACAGGCCACTGGTGTCGCGGTCCAGCCGTCCCACCGACGACAGCTGCGGCGAGCGTTCGCGGAAGCGCGGCGGCAGCAGGTCGTAGATCAACCGACCCGTGTCCTTGGTTGAACAGGTGTAACCGCGCGGCTTGTGCAGCATCAGGGTCAGCCCCGGCGGCGGGTCCAGCGGCTCGCCATCCACCCGGATCACCTCATGCGGCACGGCGTCGTCCGCATACAGCACCTCGCCGTCCGCATCGGTGATGCGGCCTTCGCGGAACATCAGCTGCACCTGCTTGCGGCTGCCGTAGCCCAGGTTGGCGATGTGCTTGACCAGCTTCATGCGCGGCCACCGCTGCGACCGCGGGTGGCCTCGATCAGCTTGAAGCCGTCGCGCTCGGCCGCCACGCGCACCTCGCCGAAGCTCTCGTTGAGGATCTGCTCGTACGGCAGGTGGCGGTTGGCCACCAGCCACAGCCGGCCGCCTGGGCGCAGCGCCTGCGCGGCCACGGCGATGAAGCGCTGGCCGATGTCGGGGCGGTCGGCCCGCGCCGGGGTGTGGAACGGCGGGTTGGTCACGATGAAGTCGTAGCGCCCCTCGATACCGGCGGTGACGTCCTGCCACAGGTAGCGCAGGGTGGCCGGGCTGCCGAGGGCTTCCAGGTTCACCTTCGCCAGCGCCAGCGCACGGCCCTCGGCCTCATACAGGTCCAAGCCGGTCACCTTCGGGCAGCGGCTGAGCACTTCGCTGGACAGGTAGCCGAAGCCCGCGCCCAGGTCCGCGCCCTGCCCCGCCAGGTCTGCCGGCAGCTGCTCCACCAGCAGCGCCGAGGCCGGGTCGATGCGGTCCCAGGCAAAGATGCCGGGACGGCTCTGGAAACGGCCGCCGAGGATCGCGCGCGGCGCGTCCAGCGCGGCCCAGCGCGCAGCCAGGGCGGCATCGTGCTGGCCGTTCAGCGGGGCCGTCCAGTACACACGGCAATGGTTCTTGGTCAGTTTGCCGCCCAGTCCGGCCAGCTGCTCCAGGTCGCTTTCACCGGAGCGTGCGCCCTCGTTGTTGTGCTGGCAGGCCACCACGATGCCGCCCGGGGCGGCCAGCGACAAGGCGCGGGCGAACAGCGCGCGGGCCTCCTCACGCTGGCGTGGCGGCAGAACCAGCACCACCGGGTAACGGGTGCTGTCGGCGGTCAGCTGGGCCTCGTCGCGCACCGTCCAGCCACTGGCTTCCAGGGCGGTGGCGAAGGGGCGGAAGCTCTGCTCGCAGACCAGCTGACCCGATTGCGCGCGCTCACGCAGCGGCCAGCCGTCGCGGGCGCGCAGGAACAGCACCGGCCCTGCCGGCCAGTCGAGCGCGCCGCCGAAGGGCAGGAACAGGGTTTCCAGGGGAGCGTCGTGCTGGGGGGCCATGCGGGGTACGTCTTGAAATGAGACGGCCATTCTAACGGTTCGCTCTTACGGGATGCCGTAGAGCCACGCCCTGCGTGGCTTCGACCACGTCGGACACCGCGAAGCCACGCAGGGCGTGGCTCTACGTGGGATCAGCCAGTACCGTTGAATCCATCGATTAGCGTTTGTTCAACGGGGTCTTGATGTCCCCGCAACATGGCCTCGGTCAGGGTAAAGGCTCATTCGTAGCGGAGCCTGCTCATGCGTGCATTGTTCGTCGGTGGCGTGGTCGACAACAGCGAAATGGACCTGGAGGGCGCGCAGCCGCCGGTTCACTACCCTGAAGATACCGGCGGCGGACACTCCCGCTATCGCCTGCACCAGGTGGGTCGCCAATCCGATGGCCAGGTGGCCTACGCGGTGTACGGTGCACCGGACATGGCTGACGACGAGGTGGCGCGGGTGGCGGATGAGCGCGCGTATGCGCGCCGTTTCGACGCCGAACCGGAACTGTTCCAGCACTGAGCGCCGCTGCCGTCTGTCACTCGACAGGCGGCAGCTCGCGGATCGCTGCAATCTGGTCCAGCCAGACGTGGTGCTGCTGTACCGGCGCGTCCAGGTCATCCAGGCGCAGCTCGCCGTTGCTGCCTTCGTTCTCTTCCGCATCGCGGTACTGCTGCACGGTCGGGCGTACCGCCACCGTGCCAAGCACGCGCGTGCCGTCCTTCAGCGTCACTTCCACCCGCGCCTCATCCGGCAGCTGTGGCAGCAACGCCTTCAGCCGCTCGATGTCGTCTGCATGGGTGTAAACCGTGGGAGCCGTACGTGACATGATCTTCCTCGCGTAGTGACACGCCATGCGTGTCAGGTTTTCCAAGCGTCCTCAGGCCCGCGCGTGGGCCAGCACATTGCGTACGGCCGACACCAGCTGCGCCACCGAATACGGCTTGGCCACATGTTCCTGGAAGCCGGAAGCGAGTGCCCGCTTGCGGTCATCGGCGCGCGCCAGCGCGGTCACCGCCACCGCAGGCAACGCCTTGGCGTCCACGCCCATGTCCTCGCGCAGGGTGCGCACCAGTCCATAGCCGTCCATGCCCGGCATGCCGATGTCGGTCAGCAGCGCGTCGACCTGCTCGTGGCGACCGCCGTCCAACAGGGCCAGCGCTTCACCCGCGGAAGCCGCCACCGTGACCTGCGCGCCCTGCTCTTCAAGCATGCGCCGCAGGTACTCCAGCACTTCCGGCTGGTCTTCGACCGCCAGCAGGCGCAGCCCGCGCAGCGGATAGGGCTCGATCACCTGTTCGCTGATCGGGCCATTGAACACTTCGCGCAGCGGCCGGCCATCGGCCTGCGGCTGGTAGCACGGCAGGCTGACCGTGAACTGCGCGCCAAGCCCCTGCCCCGCGCTGGTCGCACTGACCACGCCACCGTGCAGTTCCACCAGCTGCTGCACGATGGCCAGGCCCAGGCCCAGGCCGCCATGACGACGCGTGGTGGTGCCGTCGGCCTGACGGAAGCGACTGAACAGATGGCGCAGGAACTCCGCCGCGATGCCGTCGCCGGTGTCGCTCACGGTAATGATCCAGTGACTGCCTTCGCGCGCCAGTGACACCGTCACCGTTCCCTCGGCCGGCGTGAACTTGATCGCATTGGAGAGCAGGTTCCACCACACCTGCTGCAGGCGGGTCGCATCGCCCAGTACCAGCGCGGTCTCGTCGGGTAACTGGAGCTGCATGTTCAGCGCCTTGCCCTCGGCGACCAGTTCCTGCGCGCGCATCGCTTCGGTCAGCTGTGCGTGCAGGTCCACCACTTCCACTTCCAGCTGTACCTTGCCCAGCAGCATGCTGCTGAGGTCGAGCATGTCCGAGATCAGCCGCTTCTGCGCCATCGCGCTGTTGGCGATCACGCCCAGTCCCTTGAACAGTGGGCTGGTGTTGTCCACGCGCTGCAGCAGCAGTTCGCTCCAGCCCAGGATGGTGGTCAGCGGCGTGCGCAGTTCATGCGACAGCGTGGCCAGGAATTCGTCCTTCAGGCGCGCCATGTTCTCGGCGGCGCTGCGCGCGGCGCGCTCTGACTGCAGCAGCTCCTCGCGCGCCATTTCGATTTCGCGGCGCTCGGTCACGTCCGGACTGCTGCCGGCCAGGCCGATGAAGCGCCCCATCCGCGAGAAACGCGGGCGGGCATTCATTTCCAGCCAGCGCCACTGGCCGTCCGAGCGCAGGCCGCGCACCAGGGTCTGCATTGAGCGCTGCGCCTTCAGCGCCTCCTGCAGTTCGTAATCGAACACGGAGGCATCATCCGGGTGCACCAACCCGCGCCACACATCTTCCGGCACGCGCTGCTCGTCGCCGCCGAAGAATTCGGTGAACGCGCTGTTGACGAAGCGCGCATGGCCGCGGTCATCCAGCACCCACACCGGCATCGGCAGGCCATCGGCCAGCGCCGAGAACCGCGCCTCGCTTTCGGCCAGGTCCACCTCGATCTGCTTGCGGCCGGTGATGTCGAAGAACAGGATCGCCACCTGGCGCTGCTCGGCCTCGCCCACCCGCATGGCTTCCACCGAGAACCAGCGGCCCAGCGCACGCGCTTCCATGTCGAAGTGCCGGGCGCGACCGGTCAACGCCACTTCGCCATAGATGCGGAACCATTCGGGCTCATGCGCGGGCTGCAGATGGCTCATCCACTTGCCGACCACGTCGACCAGACCGGTGGAGCGCTCGAACGCGTCATTCACCTGCACGAAGCGATAGTCGACACCGACGCCGTCCTCGATCCGGCACTCCACCACGCAGAAGCCCGCATTGAGCCCTTCCAGCACGTGACGGTGCAGGGCGGGATCAAGGGCAGGAGCCACCGCGGTGGCACGTTCGAGGATGGGTACGGGCGGGCTGGACAAGGAGGTCAAGGGGCGTGGCAGGCAGAGCGCAGGGAGATAGCATCATCCAGACCGCGTATTCGTAGCGTCAAGCGCGGGATTCATGTGTACCGCCGGTGAATTGATGCCGGATCCGACAATCGCAGGCCCTTTTCGCCAATTGTTCCGACCCGTGATCGGGATCACACTGCAGCGGGACGTTCTGACCACAACCGGGAGTTCGCCATGACCCTCAAGACCCTGATGACGGCCGCGCTGGGCGGCCTGCTGGCCTTAGCCGCGCTGACCGCGGCGGCGGCTCCACGCACCGTGACTGACCCCAGCGCCCCCCGTGCCCTCGACGTGGAAGGGCCGGTACAGGTGAGCTGGACCGATCCGGCCAGGTTCACCGAACTGCGCAGCAGCGCCAACCGCTGGGAGGCCGAACGGGGCAACTGGGTCCACGACCTGGCGCGCTACATCCGCACCACCGCCACGCCGATGCTGGCCCCCGGCCAGACCCTGGAAGTGACCATCACCGACATCAAGCGCGCCGGCGACTTCGAGCCCCAGCATGGCCCCCGCGCCCAGGACATCCGGATCATGAAAGACATCTACCCGCCGCGCATGACGCTGGCCTATGTACTCAAGGACGCACAGGGGAACGTGGTGAAGCAGCGCACCGAAGAGAAACTGATCGACATGGGCTATCTCAGCACCGGGGCCGGCCTGCTGTCGGACAGCGACCCGCTGCGCTATGAAAAGCGGATGGTGAAGGACTGGCTGCGGAAGGTGTTACGGACCGCCTGACGCATTCGTATTGCGTCAGGCATTACGACGGCCGGCCAACGGCCGGCGCTACCGCTCCAGATGCATCCCGGTAGCGCCGGCCGTTGGCCGGCCCACGCATGCATTACCCGCCCCGCAACTCGCGCGCCACGCGCTTCACCGCGCATGGCAGCTGGTAGGCACTGACATTGCACAGCGGGGCCAGCACGTCCAGACGCGGACTCTGGCCCCACAGCTCCACCGTACTGCCCACACCAGCCTGCGGCAGGTCGGTCAGGTCCACGGTAAGCATGTCCATCGACACCCGACCGATCAGATGCGCGGGCTGGCCGTCGACCTGCACCGGCGTACCGTTCGGGGCGAACTGCGGATAGCCATCGGCATAACCCATCGCCACCACGCCCACGCGGGTGGGCCGCTCGGCCACGAAGCGCGCGCCATAGCCCACCGGTTCGCCGGCGGCGATCTCGCGCACCGCGAAAATCTTCGACTGCAGGGTCATCACCGGACGCAGCCGCGCGGTCTCGGCGCTGGACCCGGGCAGCGGGTTGGCCCCGTAGAGCATCAGCCCCGGGCGCACCCAGTCGCTGCGCACTTCCGGCCAGCCCAGCAACGCCGGTGAATTGCACAGGCTGGTTTCACCGGCCAACCCTTCGATGGCCGCCGCGAACGTAGCGGCCTGCTCGCGGGTACGCGGGTTGTCCAGTTCGTCGGCCCGTGCCAGATGGCTCATCAGCACCATCGGAGCCACCTGCGGCAGCGCCGACAGGCGCGCGTGCGCGTCGCGGAAGTCAGCCGGCGAAAGGCCCAGCCGGTGCATGCCGCTGTCCAGCTTCAACCAGATGTTCAAGGTCGCGTCGGTCTGGAACGCCTCCACGGCTTCCACCTGCCACGGCGCAGCGACCGCGAACCACAGGCGGTGCTGCACGATCAGCGGCAGCTCGGCCGCGTCGAAGAAACCTTCCAGCAGCAGGATCGGCGTGGTGATGCCGGCCTCGCGCAGTTCCAGCGCTTCTTCAATACAGGCCACGCCGAAGGCATCGGCTTCGCCTTCCAGCGCGCGCGCGCAGACCACCGCACCGTGGCCATAGGCATCGGCCTTCACCGCGGCCAGGGTCTTGCGACCGCCACCCAGTTCACGGGCCAGGCGGAAGTTGGAGCGCAACGCGTCCAGGTCGATCAACGCGCGGGCAGGACGCATGTTTCAGTTTCACTCTGTTGGAAAGCGGCGGCATGCGGGCTGGCCTGCCTGCCATAACGGAAGATATCCAGGCCTTCGGTGCTGATCTGCGGCTGTCGCGCACTCATCAGGTCGGCCAGGTAGCGACCCGACCCGCAGGCCATGGTCCAGCCCAGCGTGCCGTGGCCGGTGTTGAGGAACAGGTTGCGGTACGGCGTGGCCCCGATCACCGGGGTGCCGTCCGGGGTGGCCGGGCGCAGCCCGGTCCAGAACTCGGCGCGGGTCAGGTCGCCGCCGTGCGGGTACAGGTCACGCACGACCTTTTCCAGGGTGGCGCGGCGGCGCGGCGACAGCGACAGGTCGAACCCGCCCACTTCGGCCATGCCGCCAACGCGGATGCGGTCGTCGAAGCGGGTCACCGCCACCTTGTAGCTCTCGTCCAGGATGGTGGAGGTGGGAGCCATGGCCGGGTCGGTGATCGGCAGGGTGAGCGAATAACCCTTCAGCGGGTACACCGGCAGATGCATGCCCAACGGCGCGACCAGCGAGGGCGAATAGCTGCCCAGCGCGACCACGTAATGGTCGGCGGTTTCCAGCTGGCCGTCGATGCGCACGCCGGTGACGCGGTTGCCGCTGGTTTCCAGCCCGGCAATGTCCTGGTCGAAGCGGAACTCCACGCCCGCGGCGCTGGCCATCTGCGCCAGGCGGCGGGTGAACAACTGGCAGTCGCCGGTCTGGTCGCGCGGCAGGCGCAGTGCGCCGACCAGGGTGTCGGCCACGGCCGCCAGCGCGGGCTCGGCCGCGATGATGCCGGCGCGGTCCAGTACCTCGTAGGGCACGCCGTACTGCGCGAGCACTTCGATGTCCTGGGCCGAGGCGTCCAGCTGCTGCTGGGTGCGGAACAGCTGGGTGGTGCCGAGGTCGCGGCCTTCGAATTCGATGCCGGTTTCGGCGCGTAACTCGTTGAGGCAGTCGCGGCTGTACTCGGACATGCGCACCATGCGCGCCTTGTTGATCGCGTAGCGCTCCTGGGTGCAGTTGCGCAGCATCTGCGCCAGCCAGCGGTATTGATTGAGGTCCAGGCCCGGCCGGATGGCCAGCGGCGCATGTTCCTCGAACAGCCACTTGACCGCCTTCAGCGGCACGCCCGGAGCCGCCCACGGCGAGGTGTAGCCAAACGACAGCTGGCCCGCGTTGGCGAAGCTGGTTTCCAGCGCCGGTCCCGGCTGGCGGTCGACCACGGTGACATCAAAGCCGGCCTGCCGCAGGTACCAGGCACTGGTCGTGCCGATCACCCCGCTGCCAAGAACAAGTACGCGCATGAGACCTCTCCAACCGGATCATTCCCTGCACTGAGCGGTGCCGGGACCATAATTGCGGAAGTATAGGCCGGTGATGCCGGGCGTTTTTCCTGTATTTGCCGCGTCCGGCAGTGTATTGTCCCGCCATTCACCCTGCCGAGTTGACGCCCATGGCCACCCGGGTCCGCGAACTGGACAAGATCGACCGCAAGATCCTGCGCATCCTGCAGGCGGAAGGGCGGATTTCCTTCACCGAACTGGGCGAACGGGTGGGGCTTTCGACCACGCCGTGCACCGAGCGCGTACGGCGGCTGGAGCGCGACGGGGCGATTACCGGCTACTACGCCAAGCTCGACCCGCACTACCTCAAGGCCAGCCTGCTGGTGTTCGTCGAGATCAGCCTGGCCTACAAATCCGGCGACATCTTCGAGGAGTTCCGCCGTGCCGCGCTGAAGCTGCCGAACGTGCTGGAGTGCCATCTGGTTTCCGGCGACTTCGATTACCTGCTCAAGGCCCGCATCAGCGAAATGGCCTCGTACCGCAAGCTGCTCGGCAGCACCCTGCTGACATTGCCGCATGTGCGCGAGAGCAAGAGCTACATCGTGATGGAAGAGGTGAAGGAAACGCTCACCCTGCCGATTCCGGATTGAGCTGAACGCAAAAAGGCGGCGCGCAGATGCGCACCGCCCTGTACCGGTTTCACCCCCCGAACGTGGGGTGTCACGCCGAATCGCGCATCAGCGCTGCTGCTTCTGGTCCGGGTTGCGCTGCTGCTGATCCTGCTGCTTGCCCTTCTGGTTCTGCTGATCCCACTGCTGCTGGCTCTGCTGACCCTTCTGGTTCTGCTGATCCTGCGGCTTGTTGGGATTGTTCTGCTGATTAGCCATGGTTGCACTCTTCTCGTCATCTTTGGGGATGCGCGATCTTGCGGCGCACGTGCAGAGTCGAAGAAATGCGGTTAATCAGGGGCGAAAAAGCGGTGAGGTTTCGCGTTGACGCGGATGACTGGGGGGTTGGGTTGTGAAGCGTTCACGGTTTGATCTGCTGGCCCTGGGTCGCCGGCGCGCTGTCGTAATAACGCCCGGTGCGCGAATCGAACACGCGGTTCGGCCCCACCGGTTTGACGCCGGGAATGATGCGGCCGTTGCGGTCGTAGACCTTCGGCGGTGCCGTGGTCGCCGGTGCCGGCATGACCTGTGCGGGGCCCTGGCTCTGGATCGGCTGCGTGCCCAGCTGCTGGCGGATCTGCGAGTCGGAGGTCACCGGCGCGACCTTGCCGGACTGGCTTTCCACCGGGGTCGGCCGCACCGGGGTTGGCAGAGGGGTCGGGGCCGGCGCAGGCGTCACCACGGGGCGGGTGTCGGTGGGCTTGCGCGGCGCGGCGATCTGCGCGCCGGCGTCGAAGGTGATCGCCACGGCGAGCACAGCGGGAATCAGTAGAAATCGGGTGTTCATCAGGCGGTCCTCCCGGGACAATCAACGACTTCATCCTGCGCCCGCCCCCCGTGCGGCAGCATGAACGTCTGGCTTGCGACCTTCACGCCCCGCCCCCATTTCATTGCCATCCCCACGAGGAACGCCGATGACCGCCTTCGACCTCACTCCCCCCAGCGATGCCCAGCGCCAGGCGCTGGAAGCCGGCCTGAGCCCCGACGAACGCCGCGTGCTGCTTCAGCACGGCACCGAAGCTCCGTTCTGCGGCGTGTTCCTGGACAACAAGCGCGACGGCGTCTACGGCTGCCGCCTGTGCGGCCTGCCTCTTTTCCGTTCCAGCACCAAGTTCGACTCCGGCACCGGCTGGCCGAGCTTCTTTGCCCCGTTTGACCCGGCCCATGTCCGCGAAATCCGTGACACCAGTCACGGCATGATCCGCACCGAGATCGTCTGCGCCCGCTGTGGCAGCCACCTTGGCCACGTGTTCCCGGACGGCCCGCCGCCGACCTACGAGCGCCACTGCCTGAACTCGGTGTCGTTGGATTTCACCGGCAACGGTGAGCCCTACCCGGATCCGCTGCAGCGCGGCGGGGCAGAGGCCGGCCCCGCGGGCTGATCTGCAAAAGTGTGACGTTCATCCAACGTCACCCTTCAGAAGCCCGGCATGGGGCCGACATGAAGGTATCCCCTCCTCCGCGTCTGTCCCATGCTCATCATTGTTGGTTTTCTGATCGTCATTCTCAGCGTGCTGGGGGGCTACGTCGGCGCACACGGCAAGCTGGCCGCCCTGTGGCAGCCCTACGAACTGGTCATCATCGGCGGCGCGGCGCTGGGCGCGTTCCTGGTCGGCACCCCGGTCAAGACGGTCAAGCAGACCCTGGCCGCCAGCGTGGGCGTGTTCAAAGGTCCGCGCTACAAGCAGCAGGACTACCTGGACGTGCTGAGCCTGCTGTACGAACTGCTCAACAAGGCGCGCCGTGAAGGCTTCATGTCGCTGGAAGACCATGTCGAGCGTCCGGCCGACAGCGCCATCTTCGCCAACTACCCCAAGGTCCAGGCCGACCACCACCTGGTCGACTTCATGACCGACTGCCTGCGCCTGATGATCGGCAGCAACATCGAGCCGCACGAACTGGAACCGCTGCTGGAGATGGAACTTGAAAAGCACCACGGTGAAGCCATGCAGCCGGCCGCCGTGCTCAACAAGGTCTCCGACGGCCTGCCCGGTTTCGGCATCGTGGCCGCGGTGCTGGGCATCGTGATCACCATGGGCTCGATCGGCGGTGAAATCACCGAAGTGGGCGCACACGTGGCCGGCGCGCTGGTGGGTACCTTCCTCGGCATTCTGCTGGCGTACGGCTTCGTCAGCCCGCTGGCGGCTGCGGTGGAAGCGCGTGCCGAGCAGGACAGCCGCATCTATGAGTCGGTCAAGACCGCCCTGCTGGCCTGCCTGCGTGGCTACAACCCGAAGATCGCGCTGGAGTTCGCCCGCAAGACCCTGCCGTCGAACGTGCGCCCGGGCTTCAGCGAGTTCGAAGCCCACCTGAAGACGATCAAGTAAGGCAGCGTCATGGCCGACAACAAACCCACCGTCATTGTCCGCAAGGTCAAGAAGGCCGGCCACGGGGCCCATCATGGCGGTGCCTGGAAGGTGGCGTATGCCGACTTCGTGACCGCGATGATGGCGTTCTTCCTGGTGCTGTGGCTGATGGCCGCCACCAGCAAGCCCGAGCGCGCGGCCATTTCCGAGTACTTCCGCAATCCCAGCCCGCTGACCGGGCAGAGCCCGACCCCGGCCCCCGGCATGGCCGGACCGGGCGGGGCCAGCACCTCGATGATCAAGCTCGGCGGTGCCACCGATGTCTCGCGCGGCACCAGCAACGACCCGTTCCAGAACGCCCAGGCCGAGCGCCCGGTGCCGCAGGAAGACGAGCGCGAGCGCGAAAAGAAGCAGCTGGAAGTGCTCAAGCAGGAACTGGAGGAAGCGATCAGCAAGAGCCAGGCGCTGGAGCCGTTCAAGGATCAGCTGCTGCTGGACCTGACCCCGGAAGGCCTGCGCATCCAGATCGTGGACAAGCAGAACCGGCCGATGTTCGACGTCGGCAGCGCCGCACTCAAGCCGTACACGCGCGAAATCCTCAAGGAGCTGTCCGAGTTCATCAACCACGTGCCGAACCGGATCAGCATCACCGGCCACACCGACATCACCGCGTACAACGCCACCCACGGTTACAGCAACTGGGAACTCAGCGCCGATCGCGCCAATGCCGCCCGCCGTGCGTTGCTGGAAGGCGGCATGGGCGAGGAGAAGGTCACCCGCGTGGTCGGGCTGTCCTCCTCGGTGCTGTTCGACAAGGTCAAGCCGGACAACCCGATCAATCGCCGCATCAGCATCGTGGTGATGACCAAGGCGGCCGAAGCCGCGGCATTGTCCGGGTCCGGGCAGCAGGTGGGATTGTCGGCGACCACGGTGGATCCGGACGTGCAGGCCGATATCGCGCCGCCGGCCGGACCGTCGGTGCCGGTGTTGGGGCCGGCGGACGCGTCGCCGTAGGTCGGGGTGCGGGATGGATCCCGTCGATACCGCGCCGCGATCATCGTTTCGGGACATATCCGGTAGCGCCGGCCGTTGGCCGGCCCAAGGGGTGTTTCCGGTGCCCTGAGGGCCGGCCAACGGCCGGCGCTACCTCAATGACGATTACAATAGGGCTTTCCGCATCCCGAAAGACGTCATCCCATGTCCAAGCAGTCCAAGGCCAAGCGCGACAAGCGCAAGAAGTCGCAGCCCAAGCGCCCGATCCATCGCCTGAACAGCCAGCAGCCGGTGCAGAACCACGCCGTGCTGCAGAACGCAGAAGGCCAGGTCGTGGCCGCCATCGGCCTGCAGGGCACCGAATGGCTGCTGGCCATCGGCGGTCAGACCATGGGCAACGCCGACAACCCGGTGCCGATGCTGGCCATGCTCAAGCACCTCGCCAACGTGCAGGAGAAGGAAGGCCGCCCGGTCACCCTGGAAACCTCGCCGCAGCTGCAGCAGATGATCGACGACCTGGCCGCCGACGAAGGCAAGACCGCCGAGGAATACCTGGCCCAGCTGGTGTCCGAGTTCGAAGGCGTGGAAGACGCGGCTGACGAAGCCGACGAAGCCGAAGGCGAAGGCGAAGTCACCGAAGCCGGCACTGAAGCCGAGACCACTCCGGCCGACGCCGACGCCCCGGCCGACAGCAGCGAGCAGCCCAAGGGCTGACCGCTTCCGGTGGCGGTCTATATCGACGATGCCGTTCACCCCTGGCGCGGCGAGCGCTGGGCGCATCTGATGGCCGACACCCTGCCCGAGCTGCACGCGATGGCGGCGCAGCTCGGGATTCCACGGCGGGCGTTCCAGAACCGCCGCAGCGGCGCGCACTACGACGTGCCCGCCCCGATGCGCGAACGCGCCATCGCACTGGGCGCGCGGGCGATCTCGCGGCACACCGACCGCGAATTGGTGAAGGCGGTCATCGCCAACGCCCGGGCGCAGTACGACGCCACCGCGTGATGGATTGCGCGGGCCGGCCAACGGCCGGCGCTACCCATCGTCCCGGTGACCCCGGTAGCGCCGGCCGTTGGCCGGCCCAGGCGGTCCCACCGCAGGTCAGAACGGATCCGCCCCCGGACGCACTTCCACCCCCAGCAACGAACACAGCGCCAGCATGGCGTCATCATCGCGGCTCAGTGCCATCCATCCGGCCAGCCCACCGTTGCCGGTATCCACGCTCCACAGGCTGTAGTTGTGCTCACGCAGGCGGTCATACGCGGTGGCCATCAGCATCGGCGCGTCCACGTCCTCGGCGAAGTCCTCATCGTCGAGGTCGCCACCCCAGTCCACCTGCACGTTGAAACGCGAGGACAGTTCATTCACCGCCGACACCAGCGAATCGGCATCATCGCGCTCCACCTCGTAGCTCGACTGCCAGGCGGTGGCGACCATCAGCGGCGGCAGCCAGTCAGCCTCTTCGTCAATGGACTCACCCGCTTCCAGCAGCTGCTCGCGCCAGCGGTTGAACTGCTGCAGCGCCAGTTCCTCGTCGCCCGGATTGATCAGGACGAACAGATTCCAGATCCGGGCCTCGAAATCGTCTTCGTCGAAATCGCGCTCGTCTTCTTCGAAGTCGAAATAATCACTGTTGTCGGGCATGGCCGGAATTCCTGGAAACTGGCCTGCATTCTGACCTGCGCGGGCGTGGGCAGGAAGCGAAATCGGCCCGGATGTGGGCGCTCGGGTATCCTGTGCGCCTGAAGGCGGCCGCGGTGGCCGTCAGTGTGAACCCGATCATGAGCGATACCCCTCCGGACCATCTGGCGATCAACCCCGCCAGCCCCTTCCACGATGCTGCAGCGCTGGAGCGCGGCGTCGGCATCCGTTTCAACGACGTGGAACGTGACAACGTCGAGGAATACTCGGTCAGCGAAGGCTGGATCCGCGTGCAGGCCGGCAAGTCGCGCGACCGTCGTGGCAACCCGATGACGGTGAAGGTCAAGGGCACCGTGGTGGCGTATTACCTGGATCAGAAGCCGGAGTAATCGGTCAACCGACCAACAGCATGACCACACCGGTATGTTCCGGTAGCGCCGGCCGTTGGCCGGCCCACGCACCGCCTGGGCCCGCCAACGGCCGGCGCTACCGCCGTAAACCCGAACGCGGGCCACGGGCATTACCCCCCAAAAAAGCAATGGGGGGGCCCCGATTTTTACAAAAAGGGTAT
>NZ_RHPP01000085.1 GCF_003935715.1 Stenotrophomonas sp. 278
TCTACGCTTTGACATGAACACTCCTCATGGCCTGGATCGGCCTTCTTGTAAGTGTCCGTGAAAACGGGGGTGAACCCCATCCGTTGCAAGAATGGAAAAGTGCGAATTGTCCTTATGGAGCGTGCGACCACTCGCACATCAATCGAGCATGATCTCAACACCGATCCCTCCGCGCACGATTGGGACGACGCGCGACTGATGTGAAAGAAAGAAGCGACGCCGGTCTCGGCGTCGCTGATTCGCAACTGCTACGCAGAGCTCATCCTTAGCGCCGATTGGGCGTTTCGGTTGGTTGGACGTGCCAGATGACCTGATCAGCACCTTCAAACCGCGAGACAGTGATCTCCTCGTCGAAATAGACCACCGATGCAATCGCATCTTGCGGGAAAGGCCGCGTCGAACTGGGGAGGGATACGCTTACATTCAGATTGTCTGCTGGAACTGCCCATACTCTTCCTTCATTGACGCCTACGGTCAGCTTGATCTGGCCCGTGAGATCGCTAATCTGGATACCAGTTGCTCCATAGTTGAGCAGGCTATGGACAGTCCATTCAGGGTCTAGGCTTAGATCTGTACAGTTGTCGCATGCATTGAGCTCGTGGGCTTGGCGCTCAACGCCGTGATTGTCGGTTCCTTTCTGGGCGAGCGCAAAGGGTGCGAGTGACGACATCGCTGCGATTACGCAGATGTGTTGAATTTCTTGCAATCTAGTCTCCAAGATCGAGAAACATTTGGCGAAAGTCGTCGCATGCTAGTAGAGCCGAGCCACGCAGGCATTGATGAAAGTCTGAGATAGGCCGGTCGCCTAAGCATGCAAGGTCGAGCCGAATCCGGCACCGCCTGTGGTGGCGATCTGATTCGGGCCAGTACAAATTAGGAATCGTATGAGATGCAATAGCCATACGGAGTGCGAGGCTAATCGACCACCGCCAACCCCTTACGAAGTGCCGTGACCAACAGAAGCCCGACGCTCGCCCTCGTACTAATGGCTGTCGCCCTGCAACCGGCATGCTCCTCTCAGGACCCGCCAAGTCCGGCTGCTGAAGATGCACCAAGCGAGCGCCCGGCATCACAGGTCGGCGATGGAGGCAGCATCACCGTGCATCGCGCACTGCCGAAGGTAATGCGCGCCGTCACACCTCATTCACCCGCTCACCGTCCGTCACCTTCTGACTCGATGGAAAGCGATTATCTGAAGGCAGAAGTGAAGTACATTGGGCAGGGGGGCATCGAGTCCAACGAGGTAGAGCAGGTTCTGCAGTCGCGTGAGGCATTCTCAAACGCATTGCAGGACCTTGATGACGAGGGGGTCCGCAACTTGGAGGCGCAGGACATGACTCGACATGTCCGCACCGTCATGCTGCAGGCCTTGGGCGAGAACATGACGGTGCACAGCCTGTCCTGCGGCCTGAGCATTTGCATGGGTTCGGTGCAGAGCGGCTCTGCATTCGATGACATCTGGGCCCACCCCTTCCTGGATCATGGGGCGATCAAGGTCTTCGGGTTTGTCGAAGCGACAGATCGGAGGGGAGGTCTTCACGAGCGCCGGTTTCTGTTTTCTATGGACCCTGAGCTCCCCGGTATCATCGTGCCTCGCGCTCTGTAAGCGACTGTCCCGAGCAACTCATGCATCAACTACAAGGACGTGTCTGGTCCCAAAGCGTCTCAGTAGCGCTGCTGCTGATGGCTCCGTTTGACTTCCTTGCGTCACTAGCGATGGATGTCTATCTCCCCGTCATCCCGAAGATGCCACAGGCACTAGACACATCAGCATTCATGGTACAGCTGACTCTGAGCGCGTATCTGTTGATCCTGGGTGTCGGACAACTGCTGTTCGGCCCTCTCTCAGATCGGATCGGGAGAAGGCCCGTGGTTCTCGGCGGATCAGCCGCCTACGCAGTGGCATCGTTCTCGCTGGCCATGACCAGCGACGGAGAGGCATTTCTCGCCCTGAGGGCGATCCAGGCTATCGGCGCATCCGCAGCGCTTGTGGCGACCTTCGCAACGGTCAGGGACGTGTTCGGAGGGCGTCCGGAGAGCGCGACGGTGTATGGCCTGTTGAGCTCAATGCTTGCCATCGTTCCAGCACTTGGTCCGATACTCGGCGCATTGCTCTCCGATGCAATGGGTTGGAGGTCCATCTTCCTAGTCCTGGGCGCGTTGGCGGCTCTGGCATTCCTGCACGCGCTTTTCAGATGGCATGAAACTGTGCCGAGGGTGGATTCGACAAGCCGTTCCAGCATCCGATCCATCTTCTCAAGTGGACCGTTCTGGGTCTACACGCTCGGCTTCAGCTCGGCGATGGGCGCATTCTTCGTGTTCTTCTCGATCTCCCCTCGGGTACTGATGGACGTTGCTGGCTATTCGCAGATGGCGTTCAGCGTGGCATTTGCTACCGTGGCGGTAGTGATGATGGTGGCAGCTCGGAGTTCGCGTAAGTGGGTTGTAGCTTGGGGTACGCGACGATGCTTCGCCACAGGGACCGTGCTCATGGCATTGGGCGCGATGATCCTGGCGCTGTGCACTATCCAGGCCAAGCCGGGATTCGTGGCGTTCATCATGCCGATGTGGATCATCGCCGCTGGCATTGTTTTGGTGGTGTCTGTCACTGCTAATGGGGCGTTGGCAGCCTTTGATGACAAGGCTGGCACTGCGGTTGCGCTGTACTACGCCATCCAGGGTGTGGTGGTGAGTGCCATGGGAACTTTGGCTACGGTGGTGTTTGGCGGAGGAACACCTTGGGCATTGGTCGGGTTCTGCGGCGTGATGTGTTGGGTCAACGTAGCCGGGATCTGTTGGCTGACAAGGCGCAGCCGGACGTAGAGCCACGCCCTGCGTGGCTGCATCTCGCAAGATGCGCGGAGAGCGTCGCTTCGTTTGTGGGTCATGCCCTACCGGATGTTGAGCGGTTCACGGCGGTCGTCTGGCGAGCGACCCCACCCGGGGCGGCACGGGCGGCGCGGCGCGGTGGCAACGCGGGGCTGCGCGGTGTGGTGTTGGTTTGCGGGTGCAATGCGCCTGGAGCAGCCGGGCAGAGCCCGGCTCTACGCGGCGTCTACTTCCAGTTCTTTGGTGCGGCGTTCGTACCAGCCGTTGGCGGTGGGCTCGAAGATGGAGCTGCGTACCATCTCGCCCTGGTAGACGTGTACGGAGATGGCCAGCTGATCTTCGCTGGCGTTGCGGATGGTGTGGTACTCGTGCGGGGGAATCAGGCTGCCGGCGCTGCCGCAATCTCCGACGACGCACGGCTGTGCGCGGAAGCGGAAACGCTCGCCGTCGCGTTCCAGCAGCTCGTACTGGGTGATTTCCAGTTGGCCGAGCCATACGCCTTCCACACACCAGAGGCCGCTGTGGTCGTGCAGCGGTGTGCCCTGCCCCGGGCCCCAGCTCATGGCGACGATGCTGTAGCCGTGTTCGGGGCTGCGGTAGAGCTCGCGGCGCGCGTAGTGGTCTTCCACCGGTTGGTGGACGCAGGCGGGGAGCTGGATGCGGCTGTCGGCAATGGCCTGGCGTAGCGCGGTCTGCAGCATCACTGCGATGCGGCGTGGGTCGTTCTGTTCGACGGCGTGGTCAACGGCGGCGATGAGACGGTCGCGGCCATGGAACGTCGGGAAGGTGCAGGTCGTGTCCATGACCGAAGTCTAGGCGATCAAGGTGAAAAACTCGTTTGATCTGGATCACGGAAGTTGTTTGAGGATTGTCCGAAATTGCGTGCCGTTTGCGTTGTGGCGCGAGGAGCAGCCGGGCAAGCCCGGCTCTACGATCCGTGTTCACCATGATTTGCGGTCATTGTGTGCCGCGTTGGAGGAATGGCACCTGCTGGTACAGGC
Organism: Stenotrophomonas sp. 278; assembly: GCF_003935715.1. Lineage (GTDB taxonomy): Bacteria > Pseudomonadota > Gammaproteobacteria > Xanthomonadales > Xanthomonadaceae > Stenotrophomonas > Stenotrophomonas maltophilia_AH. The sequence continues at coordinate 3,831 of NZ_RHPP01000085.1, forward strand.
GGCGCTCGCCGCCGCGGGGGTCGTCGGCTTGCTGCGAGTGCACATCGAACAGCATGGTCTGGCGGCGTTGGAGTGAATACGGGTGCCATTGGGCCAGCTTCCCGTGATTGGGGTTGCCGGTGCAGGCGAACGCGAGCAGTGCGTCGCTCATTGCATCGGCCACTTGCTGTGCCGCTTCGCCCGTGCCGGTCCTGGAGCCTTCGGCACCCAGGTTGTGGAACACCAGCGGAATATCCAGCGTGTGGTACGCGCGCAGCCTGGCATCCAGCGGGGTTCCCCAGTCGAGCTGGTACGCCCAGGTGGGTGAACCCTGGCGAGCACGAGCTTCCAGTTCCTCGATTGCCCCGCGCCATGAGCGGCCGGCGGTGGTGGCGGCGAAGAACACCTCCGAAGGTGTGTACTGCGGATACAACCGGCGGTACTCCGCAATGACCGCGGAGGGTAGCAGGTCGACGAACTGCTCCTTCTCCAGCTTGGCCGGCAGGCTCTCCCAGGTCAGCTCAAAGTTGGCGGGATCATTGCCGAGAAACGCACGTGTTTCATCATGTGTGTTGCCAATGACCATCGGAATGCCGGCCGACTGCGCCGGAGCCTGTGGCCAGAACGGGTGCACGGGCAACGCATCGCCATCCAGCACCGGCCCGAAGTACAAGCTGGTGCTCTCCACCCGCGAAGGGTCGCGCGCCTTGGTCGCGGCGAGCAGCGCAGAAGCGGGCAACGCCAGCAGCGCATCCACATCGCGCGCGCCCACCGCCTCCATCGCGATGCGCGCCCGTTGCGTGGCCGCACGCGGTCCCGCCGCTGTGACCTGCTGCCCGCTCATGGTCCATGCCTTGTGGAACAAGCCCTTGGCAGCCGGCATCGCCATCAGCGTGGCAATCTTTGCGCCGCCACCGCTCTGGCCGAACACGGTGATGTTGTCGGCGTCGCCGCCGAACTCATGCGCGTGCTCGCGCACCCACTGCAGCGCCTGGATCAGATCCAGCTGGCCCACATTGCCGGAGTCCGCGAAGCGATCATCGCCGAGCTGGCCCAGGTACAGATAGCCGAACACATTGAGACGGTGGTTCACCGTCACAACCACCACGTCGCCGCGCTGGCACAACGCGCTGCCGTCATACAGCGAGTCGCTGCCGGAGCCGTTGTTGTACGCGCCGCCGTGGATATAGAACAGGATCGGCCGGCGGCGACCGTCGCGTAGTGCCGGGGTCCAGACGTTGAGAAACAGGCAATCCTCGCTGCCCGGGCCTTCGTTGCTGCCCTGAGGTGCCGCGCTGCCGTAAGCCAAAGCATCGCGCACACCGCGCCAGGGTGTCTCGGGCAGCGCCGGCTGGAAGCGGCGCATGGCGGTGTCTGCGCCATAAGGCACGCCTCGAAACCGATGCACGCCGTCGACAAGTTCGCCGCGCAGGCGGCCACCACGGACCCGCGCCAGCGAAGCAGTCCCCGCAGCAGCGCTGTCAGCAGACGTCAGCAACGAGGAACCGGCCACACTCAGCATCAGGGCATAGCGCGCGCTGTCACGCAGGAAGCGGCGACGCTGCAAATCGGCGGGCGTGGTCATGGGCGCGGCTCCTGTGCCTGCATCCAGCGCAGTGCCAGCGCTGGCCATTGCGTGGTGGTGAGATCCGTAGGAATGCGCACGCCGAAGCCATGCCCGCCGTGCGCGAACAGGTGCATCTCGCTGGACACCCCAGCCTGCAGCAGCGCCTGGTAGTACAGCAGGCTGTTCTGCACGGGCACCACGTCATCGTCCTGCGCGTGGACCAGGAAGGTGGGCGGGGTCCTGGCGCTCACCTGCCGCTGCATCGAGAACTGCTGGGTCAGCGCGGCATCCGGATGCTCGCCCAGCAACCGCTGACGCGAGCCGCTGTGGGCATGCGCACCCATGTCGATCACCGGGTACATCAGCAGCGCGAAATCAGGCCGCGCACTGACCGCGTCAATGGCGTCGCCCACACCAGCCAGCGGCGTATCAAAGCCCGTGCTCAGGCGCGCCGCCACATGCCCGCCGGCTGAAAACCCTATTACCCCGATCCGTTCCGGGTCCAGCTGCAAACGTGCGGCGTCATGACGGATCAACCGCAGCGCCCGCTGCGCGTCGGCCAGCGCGACCTGCCGGTCCGTGCGTCCTGCTGGTAGCCGGTATCGCAGCACGAACAGGGTCACCCCGCCCTGCTCCACGAAGGCCGGCACCAGCGCGGTGCCCTCCTTGTCCAGCACGATGCGCTGGTAGCCGCCGCCCGGAATGACCAGCAGCGCGCTGCCATTGGGCTTGGCCGGGCGATACGCCACCAGGTACGGCGCGCTGACGCCATCGATGTAGCGGTCCGGCAGGGCCGGATCGTCGCTGCGCTCGATCACGCGGGGCGCAGAAGCCTGCCCGCGCTCCCCTGGCACCTTCCCCACCGGCCACAGCGCTATGCGCTCCGGGCTGCCGACGGCAGGTTCACTCTCCGGCACCGCCCGATCACCCGCCCAGGTCGGGGCAGCAACGCCAACAGCCACCAGACCACCCAGCAACAAAGACATCCACACGGCACATCGCATCGGCAACGGTTCCTTTCCGGTAAGACCCCGCCATCAGGCGGGGCCAGGGACAGCCTGTCACCGCAAGGGTTTGCACCATACGCCTGGCTTCTGACGCAGTGCACATTGCCAATGACACCGGTTTACCATATACAGCTCATCCAAGCACTGTCGATGGGCAGTGCAACAAATCACCGGGAGACCCGCTTGAGCAACGATCACGGCCATCAGGACCTGCCCGCACCGGGGCTGGACAGCATCGCCAGCGCCTTTGTCACCGCCCGCCAGCAGGGGCGGGCGCTGCCGGATTTCCCCGGCACCATTCCCGATGACCTGGTCACGGCCTATCAGGTGCAGGACCTGGCCATTGGCCAGTGGAACGACCAGACCGTGGGCTGGAAGGTCGGCTACATCGCCGCCGAGCGCCGCGATGTGTCTGGAGACGACCGCCTGCTCGGCCCGATTTTCTCTCGTCAGCTCTGGAATGCTACCGGTGGAACAGTGGACATTCCGGTATTCGTGGGTGGCTTCGGCGCGGTCGAGGCCGAGTACGTGATCGAGCTGCTGGAAGACGCCCCGGCCGACAAGCTGGACTGGACCCCGGAAGAGGCCGAAGCCCTGCCGGCACGCCTGTACATCGGCGTGGAAGTGGCCAGCAGCCCGCTCGCCACCATCAACCAGCTCGGCCCGCGTGTGGTGGTCAGCGACTTCGGTAACAACAACGGCCTGGTGCTGGGGCCGGAGATTCCGAAATGGACCGCCCTGGACGATGCCCAGCTGCGTGCGGAAACGCTGATCGAGGGCAGCGTGGTCGGCACCGGCGGAGCCGGCAACCTGCCCGGTGGCCTGCGCGCCGCCTATGCGTTCGCACTGGCCCGTTCGGCCCGCCGCGGCCGCCCGCTCAAGGCCGGCGAACTGATCGCCAGTGGCAATGCCACCGGTATCCATGACATTGCCGTAGGCCAACAGGCACTGATCCGCTTCGCCGGTTACGGCGACATTACCTGCAGGGCCATCGCTGCCGGGTAATCCAGCAGCCATGGCGAGTCCGCTTGGGAGGGCGCAGATGTTTACTCGCAGAAAGTTCCTGGCCACCGGCGTCGGCGCGCTCAGCGTGCCGCTGCTGTCGGCCTGTTCAAAGAGCAGTGCGCTGCCGGAAGGTAGCCAGCTGCTCACCGCTACCGACGTGCACGTGGCTGACTACCCCACCGTTACTGCGGTGAAGTGGATCGGCCAGCAGCTGGAGGAAAAAACCGGCGGCCGGCTGCGCCTGCGCCAGTACCACTCCGGCCAGTTGGGCCGTGAAAGCGAGGCGATCGACATGGCCCGTTTCGGGGCCATCGATATCACCCGCGTGTACTCCGGCGCGCTGAACAACGCGTTTCCGCTGACCCAGGCGCTGTGTCTGCCATATGTGTTCGAGTCGGTGGCGCACATGCGCCGCGCAATGGACGGCGGCGTGGCCGAACAGGTGCTGCGCGGCTTCGAAACCCGTGATCTGGTCGGCCTGGCCATTTACGACTCGGGCGCGCGCTGCTTCTACAACACCAAGCATCCGATCGTGGAACCGAAGGACCTGCACGGCCTGAAGCTCCGTGTAGCGAACTCGGACATCTTCATCCAGCTGATGCGTCTGCTGGGCGCGAACCCGACGCCGATGTCGCTGGGCGACACCTTCTCGGGCATGGAAACGCACATGATCGACGGTGCGGAAAACAATCTGCGCAGCTTCCACTCCAGCCGTCACTTCGAAGCGGCGCGTTACTGGTCGCAGAGCGACCACTCCTACGCACCGGACGTGCTGCTGATCTCGCGCCGCACGTTCGAGTCGCTGAGCCCGGCCGACCGCCAGCTGCTGCTGGAAACGGCGCGTGCGTCAGTGCAGGTGATGCGCGAGCAGTGGGACGCCTCCGAAAGCATCGCCCGCAAGGCGGTGACCGACTTCGGCATCCAGTTCAACGAGGTCGACATGCCGGCCTTCCGCAAGGCCGCCGACCCGCTGCTGCAGCAGTACCTGCAGCGCCCGGAGATCGCCGCCCTCACCCGTCGCATCCGCGACTTCGCCTGAGGACCCCCGATCATGTCCGAGACGAATGCTGAAACCACGGTCGACACCCGCAGCGCGCCGCAACGCGCGCTGGACGCGATCGCCAACGTCGCCATCCACATTGCCGTGCTGGCCCTGCTCGGGCTGGTGGTGGTGCAGGGCTGGCAGGTGTTCGCGCGCTATGTGATCAATGACTCGCCGAGCTGGACCGAACCGGTCACCCTGCTGCTGCTGGCCACCGCGATGAGCCTTGGCGCGGCCACCGGCGTGCACACCCGCCGCCACTTCGGCTTCTTCCTGCTGGCCGCACACATGAAGCCCGGCTTGCGCCGCATCAACGAGATGGTGTGCTCGCTGGTGGTGGCGGTGCTGGGCGTGGTGATTGCCTGGTGGGCGGGCGTGCTGCTGCTTGATGGTCTGGATATCAAGACCGCGGGTGCCAACCTGCCGCAGAGCATCAACTACCTGCCGCTGTCCATTGGCGGCGCGCTGATGGCCGTATTCGCGTTGAACCAGATCGTGCAGGCCACGCAGCCGGCGGTTGAAGAAGCCGAGGGGGACCGCTGAGTCATGGGAATCACCATTCTTTTCGCTGTATTCGCACTGCTGCTGCTGATGGGCGTGCCGGTGGCCTATGCGCTGGCCGCAGCCGCCCTGGCTACGTTGTGGTATCTGGACCTGCCGACCGTGGTGCTGGTGCAGCAGATCTCCGCCGGTACCGGTTCGGCGTCGCTGATTGCGATTCCACTGTTCATCTTCGCCGGCGAGATCATGATGCGCGGCGGCATCTCCGAGCGGTTGATCGGGCTGGCCTCCTCGCTGGTCGGTCGCCTGCGCGGTGGACTGGGCCAGGTGTCGATCCTGTCCTCGCTGTTCTTCGGCGGCGTGTCTGGCTCGGCCATCGCCGACGTCTCGGCGGTCGGCGGCACGATGATTCCGCAGATGGTCAAGCGTGGCTATGACCGCGACTTCGCGGTCAACGTCAGCATCACCGCCGCACTGGTGGCGCTGCTGGTGCCGCCGTCGCACAACCTGATTCTTTTTTCGGCAGCGGCAGGCGGCGGTCTCTCCATCGCCGACCTGTTCGCGGCCGGCATCATGCCCGCGCTGCTGATGACGGTGGCGCTGATGGTCACCGGCTATGCGGTGGCCCGTAAGCGCGGCTATGGCGTGGAGATCTTCCCGGGCTGGCGCGCCGTGCTGCTACGCATGGTCTCCGCCCTGCCCGGTCTTGGCCTGGTGGCGCTGATTTTCGTTGGTATCCGTGCGGGCATCTTCACTGCGGTGGAAAGCGCCGCGATTGCCGTGGTCTACGCACTGCTGGTGACCACCGTGCTGTACCGCCAGCTCAACTGGCGCGAGTTCATGGGCACGGTGACCCACGCTGCGCGCAGCACCGGTGTGATCCTGTTCGTGATCGCCACCGCAGCGGTGTTCGGCTGGCTGCTGGCCTATCTGCAGGTACCGGCCGCGGCCGTGGAGTTCCTGCAGTCGTTCGCGCACAGCAATGTGATGGTGCTGCTGATGATCGTGGTCATGCTGCTGCTGCTGGGTACCTTCATGGACCTGGCTCCGATGATCCTGATCTGCACCCCGATCTTCCTGCCGGTGGCCAAGGCCTATGGCATCGACCCGATCCACTTCGGGCTGGTGCTGGTGCTGACCGGTGGCCTCGGTCTGGTGACCCCGCCGGTGGGCTCGGTGCTGTTCATCGGCACCGCCATCGGCAAGATCAGCGTCGGCGAGAGCATGAAGAGCATCTGGCCATTCTGGTTCGCGGCGCTGCTGGTGCTGATGATCGTCACTTTCTTCCCGCAGCTGTCGCTGTGGCTGCCCCAGCTGCTGCGCGCATAAAGGATGACCATGCATCTGAAATCACTTCTGGCCCCCTTGGCCACTGTCGCCCTGCTGTTGGCGGTCAACAGCCACGCCGCCGACCCGGCACCGACCTGGAAGCGCGGCATCGAAAACCAGCGCCAGGCCGACCTCGGCAACGGCACTTTCCTCAACCCGGTGTTCGCCGGCGACCGCCCGGACCCGTCGGTGCTCAAGGACGGTGAGGACTACTACCTCACCCTGTCCTCGTTCGACGCCTACCCCGGCCTGCCGATCTGGCACTCGCGTGACCTGGTGAACTGGCAGCCGCTCGGCCACGCCATCACCAGGAACGTGGGCGCGATCTGGGCACCGGACATCGTCAAGCACGAAGGCCGCTACTACATCTATTTCCCGGCCCGCACCGCCGAGGCGCGCAGCAACTTCGTGGTCTGGTCCGACAGCATCAACGGTCCTTGGAGCGAGCCCATCGATCTGGGCCTGGGCGGCTACATCGATCCGGGTCATGCGGTCGGTGAGGACGGCAAGCGCTATCTGTTCCTCAGCGGCGGTGCCTACGTGCAGCTGGCCGACGACGGCCTCAGCGTGGTCGGCACCCCCAAGCACGTCTACGACGGCTGGAAGTACCCGGAAAGCTGGGATGTGGAGGCGTATGCCCAGGAAGGCCCGAAGATCAACTTCCACAATGGCTGGTACTACATGACCACCGCGGTGGGCGGCACCGCCGGTCCGCCGACCGGGCACATGGTGATCACCGCGCGCTCGCGCTCGATCCATGGGCCGTGGCAGAACTCGCCGCACAACCCGATCACCCGCACCAAATCCAAGGACGAGCCGTGGTGGTCGCGCGGCCACGCCACCGTGGTGGAAGGCACCGATGGGCGCTGGTGGATGATCTACCACGGCTACGAGAATGGCTATTGGACCCTGGGCCGGCAGGCCCTGCTGGAACCGATCGAATGGACCGACGACGGCTGGTTCGTGGCCAAGGGCGGCGATCTCGGCCAGCCGCTGGCCAAGCCCTCGGGCAGCTCGGTGGGTCCGCACGGCATGGCCCTGTCGGATGACTTCACCGGCAAGACCCTGGGCTCGCAGTGGTCGTTCTTCAACCCGGCCCAGGATGAATACCGCCGCCTGAACTTCACCGGCAACGGCCTGGAAGTCCAAGGCAAGGGCGAAACCCCGCGCGACAGCTCGCCGCTGACGGTGATTGCCGGCGACCAGGCCTACCAGTACGAGGTGGAAATGGACATCGCCCCCGGCGCGGTGGGGGGTGCCCTGCTGTTCTACAGCGACCGCCTGTACGTGGGCGTGGGAAGCAACGGCGAGAAGTTCATCATGCACCGCTATGGTGAGGAGCGCCCTACCCGGCTTTCCCCCAGCGCCAAGGGTGGCAAGCTGTGGCTGCGGGTCACCAACAACCGCCACATCGTGACCATTCACACCTCGACCGATGGCAGGGTCTGGCAGAAGTATCCGGTTCAGATGGAAGTCTCCGGCTACCATCACAATGTGGCGGGCAAGTTCCTGGCCCTGAAGCCGGCCCTGTATGCAGCCGGCAATGGCAAGGTCACCTTCCGCAAGTTCCGCTACCGCGCGCTCGATTGAGCGCAGCGGTAGACTCTTCCGACCCATCCGGTTTGAACTCCATGTCATCGCGCCCCAAGACCGACGCCGCACCGCAGGACCTGCCCAAGGGCAAAGCTGCCACCATCAACGACATCGCGCGTCTGTCCGGGGTCTCCAAGAAAACGGTTTCGCGGATCATCAACAACTCGCCGCTGGTGCGCAAAGACACCCGCGAGAAGGTCGAGGCGCTGATGCGCGAAGTGGGCTATGCGCCGGACCCGCTGGCCCGCGGGCTGGCGTTCCGCCGTTCGTTCCTGATCGGCATGGTCTACGACAACCCTACCGCGCAGTACATCGTGGACATGCAGTACGGCGCGCTGGATGCATTACGCGGCTCCAGCTTTGAACTGGTAGTGCACCCCTGTGATTCGCGCAGCCCCGGCTACATCGAAGGCGTGCGCCGCTTCGTGCAGCAGCAGAAGCTGCACGGCGTGATCCTGGTGCCACGTGCCTCGGAAGACCAGGCGCTGGTCGACATGCTGGATGAAATCGGCTGCCGCTTCACGCGCATTGCCTCGCTGCCGCTGGATGACACCTCGCAGATGGTGGTCACCCACGACCGCGATGGTGCCGCCGAAGCGGCCGACTACCTGCTGTCGCTGGGCCACCGCGATATCGCCCTGGTCACCGGCCCCAGCGCCTACCGCTCCGCGCACGAGCGCACCGCCGGCTTCATCGACGCGCTGGCCAAGCGCGGCATCGAGCTGCCGCCGGAGCGCATCGTCGAGGCCGGTTACACCTTCGAATCCGGCGTGGCCGCAGCGGAAAAACTGCTGCTGGGCAAGCAGCGCCCGACCGCCATCTTCACCGGTAACGATGAAATGGCCGCCGGTATCTACAAGGTGGCCCTGCGTGCGGGCATCAATATCCCGCGCGAGCTGTCCATCATCGGCTACGACGACAGCCCGCTGGCCTCGCGCCTGTGGCCGTCCTTGACCTCGGTTCGCCGCCACACCCGCGACACCGGCCGGACCGCCGCCGCGATGCTGATCCAGCCCGATAGCCAGGCCGCGCTGCAGATCGCCAGCGTGCGCCCGCACCTGATCGTGCGCGATTCCTGCCAGCCGCCTCTCGATTGACCGGTCGCCCCGGGTCATGACAACACGCACATCCCACCGGTAGGTCACGACCGTTGGTCGTGACCCCCTCAACCCCGTACCGCACCGCAAAATGACACCGGTTTCCCAGCTGGGTACAATCAGCCGAAATCGTGCCGGGGCCGACCATCGGCCCGCCCCCTGCTCTGGAGATGCCATGTACTGCAAGACCCACTACGCCACCCATCCCGACGCCATCAAGGGTGCCAGCAACGATGACCTGCGCGACCTGTACCTGCTCGACGGTCTGTTCAACGCCGACACGGTGACCCTGAAGTACACCCACTACGAGCGCTTCGTGCTCGGCGGTGCCGCGCCGGTGAAGGGTCCGGTGTCGCTGCCCAAGCAGACCGAACCGGCCTCGGCCGCCGGTCACCCGTTCCTGGAGCGTCGCGAGCTGGGCGTGATCAACGTCGGTGCCGGCACCGGTACCGTCACCGTCGACGGCACCGTCTACACGCTGGGCCCGAAGGATGGCCTGTACGTGGCCATGGGCAGCGAAGAAGTCGTGTTCGCCTCCAACGACGCCGCCACCCCGGCGCAGTTCTACCTGGCGTCCACCCCGGCCCACGCGCGCTTTGAAACCAAGCAGCTGTCGATCAAGGACGCGGTGGCGCTGGAGCGCGGCGCGCTGGAAACCAGCAACGAACGCACCATCTACCAGTACATCGTGCCGGCCACCTGCCAGTCCTCGCAGCTGCTGCTGGGCCTGACCGTGCTGAAGCCGGGCAGCGTGTGGAACACCATGCCGCCGCACCTGCACGACCGTCGCAGCGAAGTGTATTTCTACTTCGACCTGGGCCAGAACGATCGCGTCTACCACTTCATGGGCGAGCCGGAAGCGCAGCGCCACATCGTCATCCAGAACAACGAAGCGGTGGTGTCGCCGCCGTGGTCGATCCACATGGGCGCGGGCACCAGCAACTACGCCTTCATCTGGGCGATGGGGGGCGAAAACCTCGACTACACCGACATGCACGTGCTGGACATCTGCCAGCTCAAGTAACCCGTATCGCAGCGCCCGCATCGCGCGGGCGCTGCCTGTGCCGCATTGGAAAAGGATCGCAACGCAATGGCTAATCCGTTCAGTCTGGAAGGCAAGATCGCTCTGGTAACCGGTGGCAACACCGGCCTGGGGCAGGGCATCGCAGTCGCGCTGGCAGAAGCCGGTGCCGACGTCGCCGTGGCTGGCATCGCACCGCCCACCGACACCATCGCCAAAATCACCGCGCTGGGTCGCCGCTGCCTGGCCATCGAAGCCAACCTGATCAGCATTGAACCGGTGGAGCGCGTGGTGCGCGAAACCATCGAAGGGCTGGGTGGACTGGACATCCTGGTCAACAACGCCGGCCTGATCCGCCGCGCGGATGCGGTGGAGTTCAGCGAGCAGGACTGGGATGACGTGATGAACGTCAACATCAAGTCTGCGTTCTTCATCTCGCAGGCCGCCGGCAAGCATTTCATCGCGCAGGGCAGCGGCAAGATCATCAACATTGCCTCGATGCTGTCGTTCCAGGGCGGCATCCGGGTGCCGTCGTACACCGCCAGCAAGAGCGGCATCGCCGGCATCACCCGTCTGCTCGCCAATGAATGGGCGGCCAAGGGCATCAACGTCAACGCGATCGCGCCGGGCTACATGGCCACCGACAACACCGCCGCGCTGCGTGCTGATGAAGACCGCAACAAGTCGATCCTGGACCGCATTCCGGCCGCGCGCTGGGGCAACCCGGAAGACCTGGCCGGTGCAGCCGTGTTCCTGGCCTCGCGCGCATCGGATTACGTAAACGGTGCGGTGCTGCCGGTCGATGGTGGTTGGTTGGCGCGGTAATCCAGGCGTGCCGACCAACGGTCGGCACCTACCGGTTCGGCGACGCACGTTGAACGCGGTGTTTGAACACAAGGTAGGTACCGACCGTTGGTCGGTACCCTCCAACCCCAGGAGCCCGAACATGCACCGCATCCTGCTCCCGATCCTGCTGTTCCTCGCCCCCATCGCCGCACACGCCGCCCCACATCGCGTCTTCATCGCCGGCGACTCGACTGCGGCCGAATACGGCCCGGAACGCGCGCCGCAGGCCGGATGGGGCCAGGCTCTGCAGAGTTACCTCGACCCCGCGCAATGGCAGGTGCACAACCATGCCAAGGGCGGCCGCAGCGCCCGCAGTTTCATTGAAGAAAAGCGCCTCGACGCCATCGCCACTGAGCTGAAACCCGGCGACGTGCTGCTGATCGGCTTCGGCCACAACGACGCCAAGTTCGAAGACCCCACCCGCTACAACGATCCTGCACAGGCGTACCCGCAGTACCTGCTGCGCTACGTACAGCTGGCGCACGAGAAACGAGCTACGCCGATTCTGGTCACACCCGCCGCACGCCTGCTGTACGACTTCGGCTCACTGCTGGATACGCATGGCCTGTACACCCAGGCAATGAAACAACTTGCGCAGCAGGAACAGGTAGCGCTGATCGACCTCAACGCGCGCTCGAGCCAGTGGATCCGCGCGCTGGGCGAGCAGGGCGCACGCCCGTATTTCCTGTTCGTGCCGGAACAGAACAAGGCCGACGGCACCCACTTCAGCGTGGCCGGTGCCAACGCCGTGGCCTGTCTGGTGGTGCGTGAGTGGGTCGGGCTGCAGCCGGAAATGAAGGGCGCGCTGAAGCGCGACATTGATTGCGATGTGACCCAGCCGGCAGGGCAGGGCGCGGATGCCGCCAAGCCGTCGCGCGTGGTGCACGAACGCGACATCGCGGTCAGTCAGCCCGGCCCGCACGGCGGGGCAGGGCCGACCACCGCGTATCCGTTCTTCGCCGAAGACAACCTGCCGTTCTTGCTGCGCAAGCGCGTGCTGCACAAAGGGGCGGGCATTGGATTGCACCCGCAGCACAAGGACGAGATCTATTACATCGTCAGCGGGCAGGGCAGCTATGTGCTTGATGGCAAGCAGTACGACGTGGCGGCAGGGGACGCGCTGCTGACCCGAGTGGGTAGCGTGCACGCGTTGCAGCAGAGAGGGGAGCAGGATCTGGTAGTGCTGTTGGCGTATCCAACCCGGTAGCGCCGGCCCTTGGCCGGCCCTCGACACCGCCTGGGCCGGCCAACGGCCGGCGCTAACGGAATCCGGGCGACTCGCTAACCTTCAAAAGCTCCAGACGCTTTTGAAGGTTAGCGCCCTAAACTTCAAAAGCCCGGTGAATTGCGACAACATCAAATGGCCGGCGCTCTGCGCCGTCGAACGACCAACGGTCGTGCGCCACCGAGTGCATGCAGCGCGGTAGGTCACGACCGTTGGTCGTGACCCCACTTATCAAACATCCCCACCTTCCGCCCAGCCCTCGCCCGTGCCTTTATGGAACACGTGGTCGAAGGTCTGCACGTCACCGGCCGGCAGGTGCTCCTGCTGCTCCAGCGCGGCATAGATCGGCGTGAAATCCGGATCAGTCGCCTGCATCAGCTGCTCGAAGCTGTCGATCACGAAGTAGGTCTTCTGGAAGGTGTCGATGCGGTAGCGGGTGCGCATGATCCGCTCCAGATCAAACCCGATCCGGTTCGGTGCGTCCGACTCCAGCGAGTACAGCGACTCGCCCTTGGACGACACAATGCCGGCACCGTAGATGCGCAACCCTTCGGGCGTGTTGATCAGCCCGAACTCCACCGTGTACCAGTACAGGCGGGTCAGGTTCTGCAGCGCATCCGGGCCGATCGCGTGGGCTTTGACCCCGCCACGGCCGTATGCGGCCATGTAGTCGGCAAACACCGGGTTCATCAGCAGCGGCACGTGCCCGAACAGGTCATGGAACATGTCCGGCTCGGCGATGTAGTCGATCTGGTCCGGGCGGCGGATCCACCAGGTGACCGGGAAGCGGCGGTTGGCCAGATGGTCGAAGAAGTCCAGCTCCGGCAGCAGCCCCTCCACGCCGACCAGGGTCCAGCCGGTGGCGGCACCCAGCACTTCGTTGAGCTGGTCGAAGCGCGGAATCATGTGCGCGCTCATGCCCATCTCGTCCTGCGCCTTCAGGAACTCGCCGCAGGCGCGGCCTTCCAGTAGCTCGCGCTGGCGCTGGTACAGCGTGCTCCAGGTGGCGTGGTCGTCGGCGGTGTAGCTGTCCCAGGGCTGTTCCACCACGGCGGTGGTATACACCGGCACATAGCCCTTGTCGGTCTCGTGGCGTTCGACGCGGCGGGGGGCAGTGGCGGTTTCCATCGGCGTGGACTCCTGGGAAGTGATCCCTGATGCTAGGGCAGGGGGCGCGCAACAGGGTTGCAAAGTTGCACGCATATCCCGGTTTGGCGCAATATCGTTGCGTCCATTCCATGTTGCGGAGCAGCAATGACCGGAGTAACCCAGTTCGACCGCACGGATCTGCGTTTGCTGGCGGAAATCCAGCAGCACGGCCGCGCCACCAACGCCGAGCTGGCTGCCCGGGTGAACCTGTCCGCCTCGGCCTGCCTGCGCCGGGTACAGCGGCTGGAGGCGGAAGGGGTGATCGCCGGTTACGGTGCCCGACTTGACCCCAAGCGGATCGGCCTGGGATTGCAGGCCTTCGTGCGCGTGCAGCTGGAGAAGCACGACCAGCAGGCCATCGCGTTGTTCGCCGACAGCGTGATCGAGTGGGACGCGGTGGTGGCATGCCACGCACTCACCGGTGACATGGATTACCTGCTGCACGTGTACGTGCGCGACCTCGAACACTTCTCCAGCTTCCTGCTCGACAAGCTGCTCAATGCAGCAGGCGTGGCCGACGTCAATTCGAGCTTCGTCCTGCGCACCGTAAAGGATTTCCAGTCGTTACCGCTCACGCAGCTCGAGTAGAGCCGGGCTTGCCCGGCTGCTCTTCGCACACACCTGACGCATCCGGCTTTGATCCGCCCCACACGCCTCCCCCATACTGCAAACAACGCAACTCGCGCGCGCAACCACGGAAAGGACCTGCGACAACCCGTGAACTTCATCTCAAAAACCGTCTGGGCCCTCAGCCTGCTGCTCCCGCTCGCCGCCTGCGCCAAGCAGGAAGCGCCGGCGAAAACCATGACCAACGAGCAGGGCTGCACCCGCATCCGCAGCATCGGCCCGCAGGATCCGTACAAGGATCCACCGCCGTTGAAGCAGGCGTGTCTGGGGCCGTATCTGCTGGAAATACCGCAGAACTACTTCTACAACCAGATCGGCACTGAACACGATGGCAGCTATGCACTCGCGTTGGAGTATCCGTCGCTGGAGCCGTTCAAGCCTGGGGAGCGGATGGGGTTGACTGTCGATGTGGCCGTGCGGACTGTGATGGTCAGATACGACTACATCGACCGGACCGATGTTGAGTTGGTGATGAAGCGGAAGTACACGCCTATGGATCATCAGGCCGGCGATCCAGAGGAGTCTCTCGATACCCGGATAAAGGGTGAGCTCAAGAACGGCCTAACGCCATACTACGTGGACATGGAGAAGGTGCGCGCCCACTACCTTGATGAAGGCATGCGAGAGAACGCGCCAGTCATGAAAACAGACTGGCACACCGACTGGTACCTCGGTCGCGATGCCAATGGTGAGGTGACCACCGTCATCAAGTGCACGCCTCGGGAGATTACGGAGTCCGGAGTTGAGTACCGAGGTGGAAAAATGGTCAAGAGCAAGAGTGAAGGTCTCGCGGAATGCGACCACACCCTCATGATGGCCGACCTCGACACGATCATAAGGATGAACTATCCCAGAGAAGGAGTGCTTCACTGGCGGAAGCTTGAGACACGTGCTCGACAACTGGTTACCAACTCCATCGTTGATACAAGAAGGGATGCTAAGTGATGCCGGGTTTGTGTAATGACCCACCGGTTCCTGCTCAGGTCATGCAGTTAATGTAGCGGCATAAGCCGCGTCCGGGGTCATCATCTTCAGCGCCTG
>NZ_RHPP01000086.1 GCF_003935715.1 Stenotrophomonas sp. 278
CGCCAGCGCACGCGCCGGCTGCGCGCCGCCCTCGCGCGAAATGGCCCGGGCTGACTGCGCGGCCGCCAGCAGGGCGTCACCGTGGATGTCATCGGAGTAGGCAAAGCCGGTCTTTTCGCCGGCAATGGCGCGTACGCCCACGCCCTGCTCGATGGAGTGGGCACCGTCCTTGACGATGCCGTCTTCCACGCTCCAGCTTTCACGCCGGGCGTGCTGGAAATACAGGTCGCCAAAGTCGATGCCGGGGCCCAGCAGGGTCCCGAAAGTACGTTCCAGGCCGCCAGCATCCAGCCCGGCGGGCAGCAGCAGGCGATCCTGGGCAAGGGTCAGTGCGTTCTCGGTCATGGTCCTGATCTATGGGCAGGGGCCGCTATCGCAAGCAGCACAGAAAGGAAGGTTCATCGTTGCACCGGCGCAGCGGCCGGTGCCGGTGGCAAAGGCGGGGCGTCGTCGCGGTCGATCACTTCGACCTTGGGCTCGGCCCAGGGGCCGGTCACCCGGTAGGTCTTAGCCCCGATTTCGCCCAGCGGCTTGGACAGCACCGCGTTGGCCGCCGCGCCGACCGCGGCACCCACCGGGCCGCCCGCCACCGCGCCAACCACGGTCAGCAGGTTGCCGGCGCGCGGATTCACATCGATGGTCTGGTCGAACTGCTGCCGGCGCAGGTCGGTCTGGCCGCGGATGCTGATGTTGGCCGCGGGGCCTTCGATCAGCACCTTGTCGGTGGTGGCCATACCGTCCGCGAAGGCCAGCGTGCCTTCCACCTGGTTGAAGGCGAAACCCTTGGAGAAGAAATCGCGGAAATCAAACATCAACCGGCGCGGCAGCTGGGCCACGCTGAGCAGGCCCAGCACGCGTCCCGCACCGGGCTCCAGTTCCAGCAGCTGGCCATTGCGGGCGTGCACGTGCATCTGTCCTTCCAGCGCACCCAGCGCGAAGTCGGAGGGACCGCCCGGCCAGCTGGCTTCCAGTCGCAGGGAACCTTCGCCGCCCCGCAGCTGGCCGCCGTAGTCCAGATTCTGCATCAGCCCCCCCAGGTCCTCGCTGTCGACCTGTACCTGCACCTGGGTATTGGCCGTGCTGCCCATGCCCAGCCAGCGCCCCTGGATATCGATCTGCTGCTTGGGAGCGCGGAACTGCAACTGGTCCACGCTCAGGCCGTTGCCGAACGGATGGGTGCGCAGTACGGCCTGGCCGAGCTTGGCCTTGCCGAACTGCAGGTCGTTGATGTCCAGCGACAACGGCGGAATCTTCGCTGGATTGGTGTCGTTGGCGCTGGCCTGCACGCGGGCCGGCAGGCTGGCGTCGTCGGGCAGCACGATCGCGGCCCCGTCGTCCGGGCGTTTGACCGGGGTCGGCAGCGACTTCCAGTGCACGCGGTCGAGTCTACCGACGATGGGGGCACCGTCGGCATTGGGCACGCTCAGGTCCCCGGCCAGCGCCGGGCCATCCATGCGCACCTCGATGCTGGCCGGAGTCGGCCGCAGCTGCAGGCGGGTCTGTTCGAACACGCCACCGGCCAGCAGCAGTTGCCCGACCTGCACGTCCACATGGCGCAGCGGCATCGGGTCGTCCCCGCCGCCACCCGGCGAGCGCGCCAGCGCGATCCATTCCAGTGCGTCCAGCGAGCCGCTGCGACCGTTCACCGCCAGCCCGCTGGTTGGCGGCTCGCGATCCACGCGGCCGCTGCCCAGAGTGACCTGCACGCCGGTCTGATTGTTGTGCGTGCGTGCGGCCAGCGCCAGGCGCTGGCCGAAGGCGACATCCACCCGCCCCGCCCCCATCGGCAGCTGTGCATTGACCGTCGTCGGCAGCGGCACCGCAGCCGGCTTGTCGAGCGGAGCCGGCAGGTCCAGGCGCGTTCCGACCAGGTCCGAGTGCAGGGTGAGCAGCGTAGGCGGTTCGACCTTGGCTCCCGCCGCGACCTTGGGCAGGGTCACACCGATGGACCAGCGCGAGGTGCCTTCGATGTAGGGCTTGATCCAGCTCAACTCCGGCGCGCGGTCCAGCAGCAACCCGGCATCGAGCGATGCGCTGAGTTCGGATTCGAACGCCTGCGCCGGATCCTTCACGAAACCGCCCGCGCGCAGACTGAGCTGGCCATCCTGGCCCAGATGGCGCACCGCGAGCTGCTCGGCACCGAAGCCGTCATTGCTGTAACTGGCCTTGCCGTGCATGTTGTCGAAGGTCAGGTCAAAGCGCTTGTCGCTGAGTGTCGCACCGGCCAGCTCGACCGAGCCCTGCAGACGGCCGGGACCGGCATCGTGGTGCAGCGGCTGCAGCAGATCGAAGTCGACCACCGCCGGGCCTTTGGCGGTCAGCGCGTTGAGTGAATCGCCGTAGGTCTTCTGCAGCGGGCTCTGCTTGAGCATCGCCAACAGTGTGCTGGCGTCACTGCGGGTGTTGGCTTTCACATACAGGTCGGATTGCCCGAAGTCGGCGATGCCGGCATCGAAGTGGTCCACCGCCACGCCGGCAAGGTCACCTCGACCGTGCAGCTCGAAGCCAGGGCCGATGAAGGCGATATCTGCGTCGACCTTGTTCATGGTCGGCCAGTCGTGCTGGAAGCGGATGTTGCCGTTGTCGATATGGCCCGTCGCTTCAAAGCGGCCGTTGTTCTGGTCGAACGGCCAATCCTCCAGATCACCGGTGACCAGCCCCACGCCGCCGCGCACGTGGCCGGACACCAGCGCGGCGTCCAGCCAATCGGTCGCGCCCTTGCTCATCTTGGAGTGGATCCAGAATCGCTTCGCCGCCGTCATCGGTACATCGTCGAGCTTCGCCGCCACTTCCAGCCACGGTCGCGTGCCGTTGGCCTGGAACCAGACCCCGCCCCGCACGTCGGCGGCATAGTCGGTGCCCTGCACGCGCAGTGCCGGTGTGCCAACCCGCCAACCGCCCGCCTCATCGCGCCAGCCGACCACACTGCCGGCCAGGCGTACGTCATGGCGCACGCCGAACCCGGTCGGCCAATCGAAGTGCATCACCCGGCCGGGCTGCAGGTCCAGGCGGAAACCATTGGCATCTCCCTGGAAGTGCCCGCCCACCCCGCTCAACCCCGGTGCGTGGCCGGCGGCGGCGAAGCGGATGTCTTCCAGATCGCCTTCAAAGCTCAGTGACCCTGCGCGTTCCCCGCTGACCCGAACCCGGGTCATCCGTACCTGCGGTGCGGCCGCGTGCAGCCAGCTGCGCAGGCCCGGGTCGACCCGGTCGGTGAGCGCCAGCCCGCGCAGCAGCGCAGTAGCGTCTATGTTGTCTCCCGCCAGCGCCAGATGCTCGCCACCGGCCACCAGCAGCCCGTCCAGGGTCTGCTCACTGCCGCCCATGCCGATGCGCAGGCGTGACGCGTCTGCACGCCAGCCGCCCTTCACCCAGCGCCAGCGTGCGCGCAGTTCGAGATTGTCGAGGGTCATCTGCGGGCGCTTGCCGTCCGCCAGCACCGCACCCTGCAATTTCACATCGTGCAGATCTGCGTCGGTGGTGACCATCACCAGGCGCGAATCGCGCATGTCCACCCAGGCGTTGAACTCCCCGCTGCCCTGCTGCAGGCGGGCCCCGCCGAACTGCAGCAGCGGCGACCACGCGCTGAAATCGGCCGGGTCCGCACCCAGCCAGACCTGGCCGTCGCCGTGCCTGCGCTCGAAATCCAGCACGGCGGTCAGCGGTTGAGCCTTCAGGTCCGCCCAGGCCCGCGCGCCCACGCGCACGCGCTGGCCGTTCACGCGCAGGCGCAGGTCGATGCGCGGCAGCTCGGCATGCAGCTGCAGCGACGGCGCATCCACGGTCAAGCGACCACCAATCACCTGCAGCTCGCCGAGCCGGCGCAGGGATTCCAACGGATCGCCTTTGCTCGACTGGGGCAGGCCCTGTACCGACCAGCGACCGTCATCGGCCCGTTGCAGTTCCAGTGCCAGGCCGCGCAGGCGCAGCTCGGTCAGCGATTGGCCCGGCAAGAGGCCGGCATACATCGATACCAGTACTTCGGCTTCGCCAATGCGCAGTCCCTGCCCTTCACCGATGCGCAGTCCCTTCAGCGCCAGCAGTGGACCGCGTCGGGTCCAGCGGGTATCCAGCTGGTCAAACCGCACCGGCTGACCGGCGCGAGCGCTCAGCCAGGCGGCAACCTTGTCAGGGTGCCGTTCGGCCAGCGGCAGCAGCTGGCTCACCGTCCCCACAAGTACGGCAACGCCGACCAGCACGATGGCCAGCGCATAGACAGCATGGCGGCGGATCCTTCGCAGCCGCAGTCGCAGCGGCGTGGTCATCGACCCGCCGGCGCGCGGCGGCACGCCTGAGCATGAAGGTCAGAGCAGCACGACATCAAACTGTTCCTGCAGGTACTGCTCGTCGGCCTGGAAGCGGATCGACTTGCCCAGGAATTCCTCCAGCTCAGCCACCGCTGCGGATTCCTCATCCGTGATGCGGGCAACCACCTTGGTCGAGGCGATCACCAGCAGGCGCGCCGCATCGAACTGGCGCACGGCGCGGGTGATCTCGCGGAAGATCTCGTAGGTGACCGTTTCGGTGGTCTTGATGCTGCCGCGGCCACTGCACTGCGGACAGGTCTCCGACAGCTGGCGCTCCAGGCTTTCCACCGTGCGCTTGCGGGTCATCTCCACCAGCCCCAGCGGAGAGAAATCGTACACCGTGGTCTTTGCATGGTCGCGGGCCAGCGCCTTCTCCAGCGTACGCAGTACCTGGCGGCGATGCTCGGCGTCATCCATGTCGATGAAGTCGATGATGATGATGCCGCCGAGGTTGCGCAGGCGCAGCTGGCGCGCGACGGCCTGGGCCGCTTCCAGGTTGGTGCGAAAGACGGTTTCCTCCAGGTTGCGCTGGCCCAGGAACGACCCGGTGTTGACGTCGATGGTGGTCATCGCTTCGGTCTGGTCAATGACCAGGTAGCCACCCGATTTCAGCGGGACCTGCTTGTCCAGCGCGCGGCCGATCTCGTCCTCCACCCCGAACATGTCGAAGATGGGCCGGTCGCCGCTGTACAGCTCCAGCTTTTCGGCCAGCACCGGCATGTACTTGGCGACGAAGGCCTGCAGCTGGGCGAACGTTTCCTTGGAGTCCACCTTGACCTTGTCGACATCCTTGCGGATCAGGTCGCGCACCGAGCGCAGCGGCAGGCTCAGGTCCTCGTAGATCACGCTGCACGGCGCGGCTTCACGACCGCGACGCTCAACCACGTTCCAGACCCGCGAAAGATAGGCGATGTCCTCGGCGATGGCCTCGGCCGGCTGGCCCTCGGCATTGGTACGCACGATGTAGCCATAGCCGCCGTGCTGCGACGACAGTTCGGTGACCAGCGTCTTCAGGCGCGCGCGCTCGGCCTCGTCCTCGATCCGCGCCGAGACACCGACCACCTTCGATTGCGGCAGCAGCACCATGTAGCGGGAAGGAATGCTGATCTGCGTGGTCAGGCGCGCGCCCTTGGTGCCGATCGGGTCCTTGACCACCTGCACCACGATGTCCTGCCCGTCACGCAGCAACTCCACGATCGGCACCGAAGCCGGCGGCGGCAGCGTGGTGCCTTCAGTGTCGGCGCTGGCCACCGGAGCCGGACGCACCACGTCGTTGGCGTGCAGGAAGGCGGCCCGTTCCAGGCCGACCTCGACGAAGGCCGCCTGCATGCCCGGCATCACGCGCTGCACCTTGCCCTTGTAGATGTTGCCGACCACACCGCGTCGCCAGCCACGCTCGATGTGCAGCTCCTGCAGCATGCCGTTCTCAATGACGGCCACACGGGTCTCGCGCGGAGTGACGTTGACCAGGATTTCCTCAGACATGCGCGACTCCCTTCGATTCGAACGCCAGCAGCAGTTGTTCGGTCTGCTGCAGGGGCAATCCCATCACACCCGAATAGCTTCCCGCCAGATGACGGATGTACCGCTCGGCTCCACCCTGGATGGCGTAAGCCCCCGCTTTGCCCATTGGCTCGCCACTGGCCACGTAGGCCGCGATGGCCGCCTCGCTCCAGTCCACGAAGGTCACTTCCGACACGACCACCACGGCCTGCTCGCGGTCAACGGCC
This sequence comes from Stenotrophomonas sp. 278, assembly GCF_003935715.1. Taxonomy (GTDB): domain Bacteria; phylum Pseudomonadota; class Gammaproteobacteria; order Xanthomonadales; family Xanthomonadaceae; genus Stenotrophomonas; species Stenotrophomonas maltophilia_AH. The sequence continues at coordinate 6,038 of NZ_RHPP01000086.1, forward strand.
ACAAGCGCCACGGCGGTAGCCACCTGGTGCGTGCGGCCGGACAACCGGCGCAGCATGGCGGCGGCATCGGCGGCATCGGCAGGCTTGCCGAACACCTCTCCGTCGAGGATCACCTCGGTGTCCGAGCCCAGCACGACCGCCTCAGGGTCATTGGCGACACGGACCAGCCCAGCCCGGGCCTTGTCGGCGGCCACCCGCTGCACGTAGTCCAGGGCACTTTCCCCCGGAGCACGGCGCTCGGGCACATCCAGGTCCAGCGCGCGGAACGGCCGGTCCAGTCGAGACAACAATTCGGTTCGTCGGGGCGAACGGGAGGCAAGATAAAGCATCGCGGAAGGATAACCCGCAGCCGCTCTCTGAATCGCGTACAACGGCACCAAAAATTCCTCGACCCCGACCTGCCTCACCGGACGTTCATCGGTCCGACAACAACCTCAACGCCTTCACAAGGAGATGTTCATGCGCCGCTTGACCCTGTCCCCGCTGCTGCTCGCCCTGTCCCTCGCCCTGGGAGCCACCATGACCGCCCACGCCCAGTCCGTCCCGGCCATCGCCGCTCCCGCCGACGGCACCCTGCTCAACGTCTCCGCCAATGCCGAGGCCAAGCGCGTGCCCGACGTGGCCACCCTGTCGGCCGGCGTGGTCAGCCAGGCCACCGACGGCAACACGGCCATGCGCCAGAACGCCGAGCAGATGACCAAGGTGCTGGCCGCGATCAAGGCCGCCGGGATCGCCGAGCGCGACGTACAGACCAGCGGGGTCAACCTGAGTCCCCAGTACCGCTACGCCGAGAACGAGGCCCCGAAGATCACCGGCTACCAGGCCAGCAACACGGTCAGCCTCAAGGTGCGCGACATCGCCAGGCTGGGCAAGGTGCTGGACGCCCTGGCCGCACAGGGTGCCAACCAGATCAACGGCCCTCAGTTCGAGATCGACCAGCCCGAACCGGTGTATGACGAGGCCCGCCTGGCCGCACTGAAGAAGGCCCAGGCCCGTGCCGAGACCTATGCCAAGGCGCTGGGGCTGCGCGTGCGCCGGATTGTGAGCATCTCGGAGAGCGGCGGCGGCAATTTCCGCCCGGTGATGATGCGGGCTGCGCCGATGGCCATGGCCGCCGACGCATCCACCCCGGTGTCGCCGGGCGAGTCGACGGTGTCGGTGAACCTGGACGTGGTGTTCGATCTGGGCCGGTAAGGGGTCAGCGGACCCACGGTCCGCTGCTACCAGAAAGGATGACTGGCAGCCAAACGTTGGCTGCCCCCTGACTTCCGGCGGACGCGCCACTCCCGTATTCCTGTCATTGCGCGGCCCCGCGCGGCCGCGCCGCAACGTTGATGTTCCCGCACATCTGGCAAGGAGAGTCGAGCATGGTCCGGACCCATCCCCGCGTTGTACCCCTGCAGATCGAAGCTTCACGCGTGCTCGGCTGGAGCACGGCCATCGCCGTACACGCGCTGGCCTTTCTGCTGCTGTTGATCCCCGCCACCTACGTGGCTGCGCCATTGCCGCGCGAGCGCACGCCGATCACCTTCTTCGAGGCCCGGCCGACCCCGCCGGAACCGCCACCGATGGTGATCCGGGATCCGTTGCCCAAGCCCATCACGCCAGCGACCGCAACGCCGATTCCCCAGGTCGCACCGCTGCCCCCTCCGACCGCTACGGCCGACGCCACGCTGGCGGTCCCCGCGCTGCCAGCCAGCGACGTGCAGGTGCCTACCCTGGCACCGGTCGACCCGGCGCCGGCCATGCCGACCGGCGTGCAGCTGCAGTACCGCACGGCCCCACCCCCGGCCTATCCGATTGCCGCGATCCGGGCCAACGAACAGGGCACGGTGCTGTTGCGGGTCCGGGTTGAACCAGACGGCAAGGCGTCCAACGTGAGCATTGAACGCAGCAGCGGGTCGCGGACACTGGACGCGGCAGCACGGCAGCAGATCCTGCGGCATTGGCGTTTTGTGCCGGCACAGGTGAATGGCCAGACGGTGGCCGCCGAAGGGCTGGTGCCGGTGAGCTTCAGCCTGCCGGAGTGATGCCTGCAGCGCGCTGCACGCGCGATTACAGGGTGTCGGCCGGGGCGCGCAAGAGGCGCGCTCCGGCTTTGTGACCGGTGTCCGGAAGGGCCACCAATTAAGCAATTTTTCACTGCTTCGTCACCTGCGGGAAACATAGATTTGGTTGGTCGACACTGGCGTTCAGTGCGATCCACCGATTTCGATGGTTTTCCCAGTCAGGAGAGAAGCTGTGAAACACCCGGTCCAACGGCCCACCCTCGGCCGCCGCAACAACTTGGCTCACTCCGTATCCGTGGCGCTTACCAGCGGCCTGCTCCTGTTGAGCGGCGCACTGGCTTCGTCCACTGCCCTGGCCCAGGATCAGGCCACCAACCTCGACCGTATCACGGTCACCGGCTCCAACATCCCCCGCACCAATACTGAAACGCCCTCGCCCGTGCAGGTGGTGACGCGCCAGGAAATCGACCGTACCGGCAAGACCACGGTCGCCGAATACCTGCAGACGCTCACCGCTGACGGCGCAGGCTCCATTCCAAAGACCTTCGGCAACGGCTTTGCCGGCGGCGGCGCGGGCATCTCGCTGCGCGGCCTGGGTGCAGGTTCCACCCTGGTCCTGTTGAACGGCCGCCGCATGGCGACCTACGGCCTGGCCGATGACGGCCAGAAGGTGTTCACCGACCTGAGCACCATTCCGCTGGATGCCGTGGAGCGCGTGGAAGTGCTCAAGGACGGCGCGTCGGCCATCTATGGTTCGGACGCCATTGCCGGCGTGGTCAACATCATCCTGCGCAGCGACTTCGAAGGCGGCATCCTGCGTGGTTCCTACGGCATGTCCGAGGACGGCGATGGTGATGCCAAGAAGGCTACGCTGACCATCGGCACCGGCAATCTGATCGAAGACGGCTGGAATGCCTTCATGAGCCTGGACGTCGGCAGGACCGACGCGATCAAGATCAGCGACCGCACGAACCGCAAGTGGATCGGCACTGGCGACCTGCGTCGCTGGGGCATTTCCGCGCAGGACTCGCAGTTCCTCGGCGGTGCGTTCCTCAATGGCGGCACCAGTGGCGGTGCCGGCCCGAACGGTTCGGTGTTCGACGATTCGCTGGACACGGCCACGCTGGTCCCGCTGCCCGGCTGCCAGGGCCTGACCACCATTCCCGGTCAGACTGACGCCTCCATCGCCGAAGACGGCTGCCTCTGGAATCCGGCACAGCTGTATCGTGACCTGAGCCCGAAGGAGGAATACGTCAACGTGTTCGGCCGCGCCAGCTTCGCGTTCGGCGAGGGCGGCGAGATCTACACCGAGATCGGCTACTCCAAGAAGGAAACCACCTTCAGCAACACGCCGTCAGGCGTATCCGGCAGCTGGGGTTACCCGCTTGGCCCGCAGAATGCCAGTAGCGGCGACGGTGCGGTGGTGCTCTCACCGACCCACCCGGACAATGCGATTCCGGGCCAGGCATCGCGCCTGCGCTATTCAGCCTGGGACGTCGGTCCGCGTGTGACCAACAACACCAACGAGTTCAACCGCTTCCTGGTAGGCGTCAAGGGCAACTGGGGTGAGTGGAGTTATGACACCGCCTACCTGCACTCGGGCACCGACCTGACCAACGTACGCACCGGCTTCCTGCGTTACAGCGCCGTGCAGTGCGCGCTGGGCGACCCCGCCTGCGCCGGCGGCACGTGGCGCATCGGCGACGATGCAGGGCTGAACTCGCAGGCGCTGTACGACTACATCTCGCCGACCATCAGCGCCCGTGCCAAGTCCAGCCTGGACATGTTCGACTTCACCGTATCGCGCAGCCTGGCTGACCTGCAGGGCGGCCCGCTGGGCCTGGCGATGGGTACCGAATGGCGCAAGACCAGCAACAGCCTGACCCCGCAGACCTACACGGACGAGGGTGACATCATTGGCCTGGGCTACTCGGCCTACGACGGCACCCAGAACGTGTACGCCGGTTACGTGGAGCTGTCCGCGCCGGTGCTGGAGCAGCTCGAGCTCACCGGTGCAGTCCGCTACGACAAGTATGAGAGCGGTGACGGCAAGGCGACACCCAAGCTGGGCGTGAAGTGGACGCCGGTGGACTGGATCGCGCTGCGTGCCACGTATGCTGAAGGCTTCCGCGCACCGAACCCGGCCGAGAACGGCGACGGCGGCCTGGCGGCATTCTCCACCGCACGCGACCCGGTGCGCTGCGCCGCGGACCCCACCACCACCAACTGCGGCGCACGCCCGGTGGCGATCATCACCAGTCCGAACCCGGGCCTCTCGCCGGAAGAGTCCAAGAGCTACTCGGTGGGCATCGTGCTGCAGCCGACCTCGTCCACCTCGCTGACGGTGGATGCCTGGCAGATCAAGCGCACGGACGAAATCGCCCAGGGCAGCACCGCCCAGGCGATCGCCGACGGCGACGTGCTGCGCGATATCGACCTGATCAATGGCATCCCGGGCACCGGCAGCATCCTGGCGGTCAACACCGCCTACGTGAATGCCAACTCGTCGCGGGTGCGTGGTATCGACACCGATATCCGCCAGACCTTCGACATCGGCCCTGGCCAGCTGGAAATGGACCTGCAGTGGAGCCACGTGCTCAAGTTCGAGCGCACCGAAGGCGGGGAAACGGTGGATTACGTGGGCACCCACGGCAACTGCGACGTGACCAACTGCATCGGCACGCCGGAGGATCGTGTCAACTTCGGCACCACCTGGAAGCAGGGCCCGTGGAGCGTGAGCGGCGTGGTCAACTACATCTCCAGCCTGGAAAACAAGGACCACCGCGGTGGCGACTACCTCGCCTTCTATGCCGACGGTACGCCGGTCGAGAAGATCTCCTCGTTCACCACCTTCGACCTCTCCGGTCGTTGGAACATCACCGATGCCTTTGAGCTGAATGCCTCGGTGCAGAACGCGTTTGATCGGACCGCCCCGCTGGACCCGACCACCTACGGCGGCGTGAACTACAACCCGCTGCACTTCAGCGGTGCGATTGGCCGCTACTTCACGGTGGGTGCCAAGTACACCTTCAATTGAGGGTAGCAGTTGGGGTTTTCACCAGGCCCGGGCGTGCCCGGGCCTGGTGTTTTCAGGGCGTCCGCCAAGAGAGGCATGCCCTTGTTGAACGGTCGGACGCCATCATTCAATGGCGCATGCCATCAGGGAACCATCCTGCCCATGGATAGGCAACCTCCGGTTCACGCGCGGCGACGTACTGCGCCTCCGCCAGGATCAACCTGTCCTCGCGGTCCTGTGCGGCGTTGAAGGCCTGGACCTCGGCACGGAAGGCTGCACGCGCCTGGGCTTGTTCGGCCTGATTCAGCGCCGGACTATTCAAGTTGAGCAGGAGCGCGCCCAACTGGGCGGTATGTCGCGCCACCTCTTCGCGCGCAACGGCACGCAGTTCATTGAACCGAACGTTTCCCGCGCCGTCGACCAGCCGGTTCTGGATCTGCTGCAACCGCAACTGCTGTCTGTCGACCGGAGGAAGATCGTCCAGCCCAACCGGCGACATGCGCATTACCGAGGGTGAAGCGAGGGAGATGGGCACAAGATGTGACATGACGACTCCAAGCGTTGGATGGTTCATGCCACGGTACGACTGGGTTGAAGGCGATACCATGCAATCTGTTGTAACGGCAGTGCGCCTGCACGTAATGCAGGTGGTGGCAGTCATTCGCCCCTGGATGGCAAAAACGTCACTCGCTGGGTGAGGGGCGGCGACAGCGCCGCGTGGTCTGGCGGTCGGTGATGAATACGTGCGTCCGGCTGATGCTCACCTTGGGATAGACTTAATCGCAAATCCTTCACGGCAGGAGCGCCGCGTGGCAATTTTCGATTGCGGTCCAATGCGAGTTTGTATTCGCCAAGGGGCGGGGATACGAGGTGGAACCATGCGCCTCATTCAGAACTTCGCGCTTTTCTCTATCACCCTATCGATTGCAACAGGATGCAATGCCATGAGTGATGCCAATCACGCTGCCTTGGATGCTTTCAGGCCGATGCAGTCTGTCAAGGAGGCTGAGGCACAGCTATCGTCATGGATCATCCCAGGCGTTGCTGTAGCAGATGCAGTGGATCGACTAACTTTGCTGGGATTCGACTGTAAGGCCACACGACCTTCGGCACCGGACCCGAAGGCCGCTGCCTACTGCATATTCCAGACCTCTCCGCCTCCACCTCCAGCACAGAGGCGCGTAGCGCCACTGACGCCCGTTACATGGATTGTGACGCTGAACTCTGAGGATGGAACGGAGATCAGCACCTTTCAAGCATCGCGATCGCCCAAGGATATTGGAGAGTAAGCAATGCCGGACGACCAGGCTGCGATCATTGTAGGGGCCAGTCCCGTTGCGCCTGATCGACGACACACATACGTACTCTTCCAGCGATCCGATGGCAGCGCCATCGTTGTTCGCGGCGGTCCGGACGCTCGTGCGGAAGGTAACGATCTTGCCAACCTCGCGGGGAGCACGATTCTGGGCTCCGATAATTTTGGTCACATTCGTGTCGATGCTGCGACTTACATACCTCCCTACATTGCCGTTTATCAACGGCAGCCGGATGGATCTATTCGACCACTGCCTGCAAATCAAACGGACCCTGAAGACCCATCTCTGATCAGAAATGCTGACGGAATGCCCATTGAGCAACGGGAGATCGCTCCAGACTGGCCGCTCCCCGGGGAGGATCACGAGCGTATAGTCGTTTGGAAGGGGACAGATGAAGAGCTGGAATCGAAAATGCGATCTGCGATCACAGCCGGGCAGCAGATCAACGATGCCCAGCTTGAGTACTCGCCACTGTATAACAACAGCAATGGGGTGACGGGACTACTGCTGAAAGCGTCGGACGTGCGACCGCTGCTGCCCTTGGACAAAGATGGACAGAAGGTAGACGCCCCCAATTTTGGCGAGAGACTGTTCCAGGATGTTGGCTTGGCGTCCAGTCGAAGTGGCTACTCTTTTGACGGAAAGCAGTGGTGGGATGACGAAGGCCGCAAGATCAAGCCACCTCAGTCGGGCGAAACGAACATTCTCCTTGATCCAACCGAGAAGGGCACCCGTTCAGGGTCTTTCGACAGCAGTTACAACGTTCAACTTAACGAAGCGCAGCAGACTGCGTTGGCCACCGGCGATCCGGATCTGGATCGACTTGCGGCCGCTCTACTTGCTGACGACGACACTGCTATCTCTCGTGTGAATGCGCAGATCGAGCAATCGCAGCTGGTTAAGGCGCATGAGCATTGGGGGCGCGACCTGGTTGCATTCGAGCAAAGTCAGGAGTTGCAGCAGCAGGAAGCGACTCGCCAAGCGCTAGGACCAGGCATGGTGCGCTGAGTCCAAACTTTCACGAGGTTAATGATGTCTAGCGAGAAGCAATTGTCCGATGTTCTCTCGTCATTGCAGAACACCGTTAAGCTCCAATCTGCTTTGTTGGCGAAGTTTGAGCAGCGTGAAGCACGCATGCAGGCCGCTTTCGACCAGCGGATGCAGGCATTGCAGAACGATATCGCGCAAGCGCATCGCCGATTCGATGGGATCGTTGCCGGTGCCAGTTCCCAGATTGCCAAAGATGCAAGGGATGCCGTGGTTCCCGTCGCCAAGGAGTATGACCGTGCTGTGTCGATGACATCCGCTCGCTTGAATGGCGCAAGCAAGCTCGTCTGGATGTGGTTCGGCAGCGCGTGTGCCACCTTGCTACTGATCGCGCTGGTTGGCTGGGCAGTTCTGGGCTATTACCGCCGCGAGCTGGCCACAGCCAAGGATGAGGTGGGACGTTACGAAAGCGCTATTCCGGTACTAAAGGCATACTACGCGTCCGATGCTGTACTTTGTGGCGATGTGGTATGCGTCAATGTCGATGCAGATGCTGGGGGAGTGTCAGATTTTCTGTGTGCAGGGCAGTTAATCGGTCTTACTGCCGGGCCGACGTGAATCGGTCTCCGTAGACTACCGCGAATTGATTCATGGCACCCTTCCACTCGCGGGTTGATCGACTCCAGTCGGCCGTGATGTTACGTAGGACCAGCCAGATCAGCTTGCTGGCAGCTTCATCGCTTGGGAAGTGGCCCCGCGTCTTGATGATCTTGCGCAGCCTAGCGTTAACGCTCTCGATGGCGTTGGTGGTGTAGATCACACGCCGGATATCTGGCGGGAAGGCGAAGAACGGGATGATTCGGCTCCAGTTGCGTCGCCAACTGGCAGTAACGGTGGGGAACTTGGTACCCCATGGCCCGACCTCAAAAGCATCCAAAGCGGCGCTGGCGGCGGCCTCGTTGACGGCCTGATAGATGGGTTTGAGCGCGGCGGCCAGGCCCTTGCGGTCCTTCCAGCCGGCGTAGTCCAGGCTGTTGCGGATCAGGTGCACGATGCAGGTCTGCAACGTAGTGGCCGGGAACACAGCTTCCAGAGCCTCCGGCAGGCCCTTGAGCCCATCGGTGACGGCAATCAGGATGTCGAGGGTCCCGCGCGTGCGCAGATCGTTGAATACTTTCATCCAGAACTTGGCACCTTCCGTGTTCTCGATCCACAAGCCGAGAATGTCTCGAGTGCCGTCGGCCAGAACGCCCAGAGCGAGATATACCGCCTTGTTTCGTACAACGCCTTCCTCGCGGATCTTGACGCGAAGTGCGTCAAAGAAGACAACCGGATACATGGTCTCAAGCGGACGCGACTGCCACGCCGTCACCTCCGACATCACCTCATCAGTGACCTTGCTGATGAAGTCTGGCGAGACATCCGTTCCGTACATTTCCGCCAGATAGGCCTGGATCTCCCTGACTGTCATGCCTCGCGCGTACATGGCCACGATCTTGTCGTCAAAGCCGGTGAACCGACGCTGGTGCTTACTAATCAGAACCGGCTCGAATGAGCCAGCCCGGTCACGTGGCGTATCGATCTGAATCGGTCCGGCATCCGTCAGAACGTTCTTGCCGGTATGGCCGTTGCGGTGATTGCGCCGGCCGTCGGCCTGGAAGGACCCTGTCTCGCCCTGCAGATGCATACCAAGCTCCGCCCCCATCGCCCGCTCGATGACTGCCTTCTTGAAGCTGGACGGTCAGGTGACAAGCGTCAGTATCGTCAAGCAAAGCCACGCCCTCGCATGTAGTATCCGCGGGTCCTGGTCAGTGAGTGAGCCTTGGCGCGTACGGCATGCCGCTAGTCATAACAATAGGCCCGGGCAGTTCCCGGGCTTTCTGGTTTACATCGCGTGACCAACGTCAATTGAAGTCGTACTTCGCCCCCGCCGTGAAGTAGCGGCAAATGGCACCGCTGAAGTGCAGCGGGCTGTAGTTCACGCCGCCGTAGGTGGTCGGGTCGAGCGGGGCGATACGGATGCAAAAAAAAAGCCTCGCATCGCTGCGAGGCTCTGAAACTTGGCGCCCGAAGTTGGACTCGAACCAACGACCCCCTGATTAACAGTCAAGTGCTCTAACCGGCTGAGCTATTCGGGCGGGGTGCGCATTGTAACCGGGTTTTTCACAGGATGTAACCCCCGTGACGCGCCAATGCTGTCAGGCGCGGTGATACGGATGATTGGCCAGCATCGCCGCCGCGCGGTACAGCTGCTCGGCCACCACCAGCCGCACCAGCATGTGCGGCAGCGTCAGCGGGCCAATCGACCATTTTTCATCTGCCAGCGCCGACACTTCAGGCGAGTGCCCTTCCGGGCCACCAATCAGGAATGCCAGGTCGCGGCCCTGGCTGCGCCAGTGTTCCAGGCGCTGCGCCAGCTGTTCGGAACTGAGCTGGCGGCCGGGCACATCCAGCGCTACCACGTAGGCATTCTTCGGCAGCGCAGCGATCACCCGCTTGCCTTCGTCCTCGGTGGCGCGGCGCGGATCACGCCCCTTGCCACGCAGACCGGGTTCTATTTCCACCAGTTCGAAAGGCAGCCAGTGCGACAGGCGCTTCTGGTACTCGGCAAAGCCCTGCGCCACCCAGGCGGGGGCGCGTTCGCCGGTGGCGATCAGCTTGGCTTTCAACGCGCGGCGTAACCGTCGTCTTCGTCGTCCTGACCGTCTTCGTCGAGCAGGCTCGGCGGCTGGTCGCCGACGCTCCACAGACGCTCCAGCGCGTAGTACTCACGCACGCGCGGCAGCATCACGTGGACGATGACATCACCCAGGTCGACCAGCACCCATTCGGCTTCGCGCTCGCCTTCCACGCCCAGCGGCATGTTGCCGGCCTGCTTTGCGAACTTCACCACTTCGTCGGCGATCGACTTGACGTGACGGCTGGAGGTGCCCGAGGCGATCACCATGTAGTCGGCGACGCTGGACTTGCCAATCACGTCGATCTCAACGACGTCCTTGGCCTTCAGCTCTTCCGTCGCGTTGCGCACGCACTGCAGCAGCTGCTCGACGGACGGCGCGGGATGGGGCAGGTCGACCTTGATGGTCTGGGGCTGGGTCTGGTCGCTCAAAGCAGGGAAACTCAAAAAGTGTTGGGGCGATTATACGGGGCACGGGGCCTGAACGTATTCACACCCCTGCGGCACCATACAACCCCTGTTCGGCCACGTAGGCGGCCACCGGCTCCGGGAGCAGCGCACGCCACGCACCGCCTGCGGCCACCTGTTCACGTACCGCGGTTGCGGACTCGCCCCGCAGCGGCGCGCGCAGCCGCAGGATGCGACCGGCCGGTGCGGCGAACAACGCGCGTTCGTCACTGACGAAACGGCCGTGCAGCGCCACCGCCAGCGAAGGACCGAGCCCACTCTGCAGCGGACTGCCGATCCGTTCAGCCACGATGAAATGACACAGGCCAAACAGGGCCTCCCATTCATGCCAATGGTCGAGGCTGCGCAGGCTGTCGGCTCCGACCAGCCAGGCAATGGGCTGGCGCGGCCCCAGTTCGGCACGCAGTTCGCGCAGGGTGTCCACCGTGTAGGACGGTACACCCGGGTGAAGCAGCGCGCGATCGATCTCGCGCCGGTCTACCAGCAGGCCGGGTTCATCACCGATCGCCAGTTCCAGCATGTGCGCACGCTGGTCGGCGTCGGCCCCCGGCGGGGCACGATGCGGCGGGTCAGCCGCTGGCAGCAGACGCACTGCGACCTGCAGCTGGTCACGCGCGGCCCGTGCAATGGCCAGGTGCCCCAGATGCACGGGGTCGAAGGTGCCGCCGTAGTAGATGCGCAGTGGCATCAGGCGCGCGCCAGCAGCCGGACTGCCCGCGCTTCCGCAACGGCCACGAGCAGGCGCTCCAGGCCCAGCCACGGGTCACCCTCGGCACGCCCTTTGGCCATCCGGTCCACCAGTCCGGCCTCGGCGACGAAGCGCTCCCAGCGCTTGGGTTCGGGATGGCGCTGCAGCGCGCGTTTGAACGGTGCCTGGCGCGCTTCCCAGATGCCCCGGCTTTTCATTTCCGCAGCCAGGTTGCCGCCGCGCGCCTGCACCCTCGCCAGGCCGGCCGTGGACAGCATTTCGCGGATCACCATGGGCATCAGCGCGGCCACGGCTTCGCCCTCACCCCGCAGACCCGCCAGCATGCGCAGTACGGCCGCAGGCTGGCCGGAGAAGGTGGCTTCCAGCAGGCGGAACACGTCGTAGCGGGCGGCGTCGGCCACCAGCGACTCCATCGTGTTCACGTCCAGGCTCTGGCCTTCGGCCAGCAGCGCCAGCTTGTCGATCTCCTGCGCGGCGGCGAGCAGATTGCCCTCGACCCGCTCGGCCAGGCGCTGCACCGCAGCCGGGTCGGCGCGCAGGCCTTTCTGGCGCAGGCGGCGCTCGATCCACTCCGGCAGCTCATGCGGCTTGATCGCCCAGGCCACCGACAGCACCCCGACGCGACTGACCGCTTCGGTCCACTTGGTCTGGTGCGCCTTGCTCCATTCGTTGCACGTGATCAGCAGAATCACGTCCGGCGCGGGATTGGCGCAGAACTGACTGATCACTTCGCTGCCTTCCTTGCCCGGCTTGCCGCTGGGCAGGCGCACTTCCACCAGCCGGCGGGCGCTGAAAAGGCTTGGGGCGTTGAAGGTGCCGTCGAGCTGGTTCCAGTCGAAGTCACGGCCGTCGGCGTCGAACACTTCGCGTTCGTTGACTCCGTCAGCGCGAGCCCGCGCGCGGATCGCATCGGCCGCTTCCAGGACGCGCAGGGTTTCCGGGCCGGCAATCAGATACACCGGGGCCAGCGGCTGGCTGGCCGGCTGGCTGGCAAGTTGTTCCGGGCGCAGTTCCATGCGGAGCGGAGCCGAGGCCGGCTCAGGAGCCCTGCGGCGGAATGACCGGGCTGGCCGGTGTCGCCG
>NZ_RHPP01000087.1 GCF_003935715.1 Stenotrophomonas sp. 278
GGGGGACGTGACATAGGGAACCTCCAAGTGCGAGTAAATTATCGCTTCTTGGCGTCCGTTTCAGCGGGGCAGGTTCACTCCATCGACATTGAAGACCCCTCGCCGGGGAGGCGAGGCGGTCGGGAGGTTTACAGCCGCTCAACGAGACGGTGTGGCGTATTTCCCCCTCACGAGGGTGTTGTATTAACCACCCTCCCGACTCAGGGATGCACAAACAATTTTCGTTGAGGAAGGGCTGTAACACCCGGAGCGGACAGTGCTCGGTTCGACGAACAATTGAAATTGGCAAATGCGACAAGGAGTTGCGGAGGTTGGTCGTAATGGAGCCGTTGTCGGTTTTGGCCCGCGATTTTTGAGAGGCGCGTCCCAGTATTGAAGGAATCAATGGCGAACACAGGGTTGGATTTCGCGCTGATGGCGGGTTGGTCGGTGAAATGAAGTTGCGATTTGGGATGCGGCATGGACGCGATTGGCCCGCGTGGCCGCATCACTGCGCGTGATGTGTGATGGACGGCGGGGCTCCTTCGGTGCGGGTCATGCGTTACCGGGTGTGGAGAGGCTCTGTGCCGTCGTCTGTCGACCGACGCTACCAGCTCGATCTTCGTGTGAATCGAGCGACAGGTTGGCTCAAGTTCTACGTTTGCACGCCGATAGCGTCAGCGCGCAGCCGGTGCTGACTTCCTGGCTGCTCGCACAGGACGCTTTTAGATATCCCTTAAGGACACTCATGTACACCAGACTCCCCCTTTTTTCCGCCCTGCTGCTGGGCGGCCTCGTTGTGTCTGCACCGGCGTTGGCGACCGAGCCGGTCGTCACCGATGTGGTTGAATCCGCGCCGGCTATGGCAGCTGACGCACCTGTGGCACCTGTCGAGGAGACCGCCGCAGCCACTGCCGAGCAAGCGACCGAAGCCGTCGTCGTGGCCGATGCGCCCGAAGCCGTCACCGACGCTGCCGTCGAAGAAGAGCCGGCCCCGGTGGCAATAGCCCCGGCGTGGGAAGGGCTGGTGCCGGTTGAGGCCGAAATGCAGGTGGGTTCCAACGGTCAGCCGGTCGGCGACAGAACCCTGCGCGTGGTGCAGCGCTCCACCACCGGCAAGGTTGTGGCTGCGCAGGTGGCGATGTCGCTGTTCAGCGGTCACCTCGGCGGTGGCAGCACCTTCAAGAAGGATCAGTTGAAGGGCAGCCGCGTGAAGGAGATCGAGAACCCGGCGTTCGGCTACCTGCAGGACAAGGTGCGCGCCGCGCTGACGACCTATTTCACCGCCCATCCGGGTGCGCTGCCGGAAGAAGAGAAGCCGGTGGTCGCTACGGCCGATGCCTTCAACCTGATCTATCAGGAGCTGGACAATGCCGAAACCCAGTACGAGCTGCGTCAGACCGTGCACCTCGGTTTCCCGTATCGCCGTCGTCTGCTGACGCTGAAGCTGACTGGGGGTGAGGGTGTGCAGTGCGGGCAGGAAGCGCCGGCGACCGCCACGCTGGAGGCCTGGCAGGCGGATGATTACGCGCTGCTGAAGGAAACCGCACAGCGCAACGCGGATGCCTGCGTGGCGAAGTTCGTCGAGGTGCTGCCGACGTTGTTCCCGGACCGTGCGCCGGTGGCGACGGTCGAACAGGGCGTTTGACCGAGCGGCACCAGGGGTAGAATCCACGCATGCCCGAACTGCCCGAAGTAGAAACCACCCGCCGTGGCCTCGCGCCGCACCTGGAAGGCCGCCGAATTCATGGCGTGATCCTGCGTCGGCCGGACCTGCGCTGGCCGATTCCGGATGAAATCAGCACGCTGCTGCCGGGCCAGGCGATTGAAGGCGTGCGCCGCCGAGCCAAGTACCTGCTGCTGGACACCGCCATCGGCAGCGCGGTGCTGCACCTGGGCATGTCCGGCAGCCTGCGGGTGCTGCCGGGTGACACGCCGGTACGCGCCCACGATCACGTCGACATCAGCCTGGACAACGGCCGCCTGCTGCGCTTCAACGACCCGCGCCGGTTCGGCAGCCTGCTCTGGCAACCGGCGGGGCAGACCCACGAACTGCTGGCCGGGCTCGGCCCGGAACCGCTCGACGACGTCTTCGACGGTGACTACCTGTTCCAGCGCAGCCGTGGCCGCAAGGCCCCGGTGAAGACCTTCCTGATGGACCAGGGGATCGTGGTCGGGGTGGGCAACATCTATGCCGCCGAAAGCCTGTTCATGGCGGGCATCAACCCGCTGCGTGAAGCCGGCAAGATCTCGCGTGAGCGCTACCAGCGGCTGGGCGCGGCGGTGAAACAGATCCTCGGCCACGCCATCACCCGTGGCGGCACCACCCTGCGCGACTTCATCAACCCGGACGGTGCGCCTGGCTACTTCGAACAGGAGCTGCTGGTTTACGGGCGTGAAGGCGAGCCGTGCCGGCAGTGCGGTCGGCCCCTGCGCCACGCCACCATTGGCCAGCGCGCCAGTGTGTGGTGCAGCCATTGCCAGCGCTGAGTCGCACTTTTAGGCCCACGCGGGCGCTATAGTCGGCCCAACGTCACCGGCGGGGGTTTGGCATGGACGAAGGCCCGGATATCACGGTATGGCTGGATTCGGCCCGCTCGGGCGACCGTGCCGCGCTGGATCGGGTGCTGACCCTGCTGTATCAGGAACTGCACAGCATGGCCCGTCGCCAGCTCGCCGGTCAGCAGGGGCGTACGCTCGATGCCACATCGCTGGTACACGAGTCCTACCTGAAGCTGCTGGGCGCGCGGGGTGCGGCGCGCTTTGAAGACCGGGCCCACTTCTTCGCCTACGCCGCCTCGGCGATGCGCAGTGTGGTGGTGGACTACGCCCGCAACCGGCTGGCGCGCAAACGCGGCGGTGACCTGAAGCGGGTGGCGGAAATTCCCGAGAACAGCAGCAGCGGCGTGCGCCTGGACGAAGACCTGCTGGCGCTCGACGTAGCCCTGGCGCGGCTGCAGGCCGTGGACGGACATCTGGCCAAGGTGGTCGAGCTGCGTTACTTCGCGGGGTTGTCGGAACAGGAGATCGCCGACCTGTGCCAGCGATCGGAACGCAGCATCCGCCGCGACTGGCAGAAGGCGCGGCTGTTCCTGCTGGCGTCGGTACGCGAAGACTGAGTCGTTCAACGGCGGTCGGAGATCGATCGTATGGAAGCAGGGCGCTGGCAGCAGTTGTCGTCGCTGCTGGATCAGTTGCTGGAGTTGCCCCCCGACCAGCGCGCGGCGCGCCTGGCGCGGCTGCATGCGTCCGACCCGACCCTGGCCGAGGAGGTGAAGCGACTGCTGCAGCATGAAGCCGAAAGCGAGGACTTCATGGCGCAGCCGCTGTGGACGGCGGCTCCGGAAGACAGCCGCGAGGGAACCCGCATAGGTCCCTACCGGCTGCTGCGCCGGCTGGGTGAGGGGGGCATGGGCGAGGTCTGGCTGGCCGAACGCGCCGATGGTCTCTACGAACGCCAGGTGGCGCTGAAGCTGCTGCGCAGCGGCTACGCCGATCCTGGGCTGCGCCAGCGCTTCAGCCGCGAGCGCGAAATCCTGGCGCGCCTGCAGCATCCGCACCTGGCCCAGCTGCTGGATGCGGGCATCGACCTGCAGGGGCAGCCGTATCTGGCCCTGGCGTATGTGGAAGGCGAACCGATCACCGACTACTGCCAACGCCAGCAGCTGCCGCTGGAGCGACGGCTGAAACTGATGCAGCAGGTGTGTGCGGTGGTCAGCCATGCCCACGCCAACCTGATCGTGCATCGCGACCTGAAGCCCTCGAACATCCTGGTCACTGCCGACGGCGAGGTGAAGCTGCTGGACTTCGGCATTGCCAAGCTGCTCGATGACGATCAGCCGCGTGACATCGGGACGCATCCACCGACCGAAGCACGCGCCTTCACCCTGCACTACGCCGCACCCGAGCAGGTGCGCGGCGAACCCGTGACGACATTGACCGATGTGTACTCGCTGGGGGTGGTGCTGTTCGAGGTGATCACCGGACGCAAGCCCTATCGCCTTCGGCGGCTCAGCGACGCCGAGTGGGAGCGCTCGATTCTGGAAGTAAATGCGCCGCGCGCCTCCAGCCTGCTGCTGCGCGCCGAAACGGCCCCGTCTCCCGCCACCCGCCGGCTGGCGCGCCGGCTGCGCGGCGACATGGATACGATCCTGCTCAAGGCGCTGCAGAAGGAACCGGCGCAGCGCTACGCCTCGGTGGAGGCGCTTTCGCAGGACGTGCAGCGCTTTCTGGAGGGAAGACCCATCCATGCGCGGCCGCAGCGCGCGTTGTACCGGCTGCGCAAATACCTGGGACGTCACCGCTGGGGTGTGGCGCTGGGGGCGGTGAGCGTGGTGGCCCTGCTCGCACTGGCGGTGCTGGCGCTGTGGCAGATGCAGCAGGCACGGCGCGAGATCGCGCGTGCGCAGGCGATGCAGGACTTCACCATCGGTTTGTTCGACCGCGCCGCCAGCGTGCGCCACGGCAGCTTCGACGTGCGCCAGATGCTGGCCACCGGGCAACAGCGCGGCGAAGCCGAACTGGCCGACCAGCCGTTGCCGTTGGCTGACCTGGAAGGGGTGATCGGGCGGCTGCGGATCGGGCTGGGCGATTACCAGCTGGCCCTGCAGACGCTGGACCGGCAGCGCGCGCTGCTGGAGCAGGTGGACGACGTACCGCCCGAACTCCAGATCGAAGCGGTCACCCAGCGAGGGCGCGCGCTGCGCATGCTGGGACGCTCACGCGAATGCGTGGCCCACCTGGGCCCGATGCAGGCGTTGGCCACGCAGTACCAGCAGGCATTCCCCTCTCTCGTGGCCGAGTATCACGCCCAGCTGGGCCGCTGCCAGCAGCTGCTGGGCTACCGCCGCCCCGCGCGTGAGGCGTTCGGCCAGGCACTGACCCTGCGCAGGGACGTGCTCAAGGACACCACCGGCACTGCAGAAAGCCTGGCCGACCTGGCCGCACTGGACAGCGATGAGGGCCACACGCAGGCCGCGCTGGCCGGCTACCGCCATGCCCTGCAGCTGTTGCAGCTGCGCACCAGCGAACGCGATCCGCAGCGCGTCACCCTGCGCCGCCACCTAGGTGAAACGCTGGCAGCACAAGGTGATCTCGACGCCGCCTCGCAGCACCTCCACCTGGCCTGGACAGACGCGGTGAGCCTGTATGGGCCGGACCATCCGGAAACCCTGGGCATACGCCGCCTGCGTGGCACGCTGGCCCTGCAACGCGGTGACCTGGCGCAGGCCGAAGCGACCCTGCGCGAAGTGCACCGGCTGACCCGCCAGGCACTCGGCGAACAGCACCGCGACACCGGGGCCAGCTGGAACGCAATGGGGCTGCTGGCACGCGAGCGGGGCGACACCGATCGCGCGGTGGAGGACTTCGCCCGCGCGGTGGCGATCTGGCGCCAGCCTGACTGCGTGGGCCTGCTGCCGCAGGGGTTGTACGACTATGGCGTGGCCCTGGCCGACGCCGGTCGCTGGGAAGAGGCGCTGGCGGCGCTGCGCGAGGGTCGCCAATGGCTGGCCTCGCAGCGCGGCGAGGACGACCCGCTGGTGCAGCGCGCGGACTGGCGCATGGCCGACATCATGGGGGCCAGGGTGGACCCGGTGGATGCCGGGCAGCGCCTTGCGGCGCTGATGCGGCGCTCACCGCGAGGCGGTCCGGAGGCGGTGCTGCAGCAGCGCGCGGTGCAGCTCGCCTGGGCGCGCAACCTGGTCCGCCTGGGGCAGACGGTGGAGGCCGAGCGGGTCCTCGCACAGGTGGTCGACGTGGACGGCAGTGATCTGCGCACCGAGCAGCTGCGCTGGCGCGCGCGCCTGCTGCAGGGCCAGCTTCGCTGCAGCCAGGCTCCGCCGCGTGGCCGCGCGGCGTTGCTGCTGCTGCGCGATGACGTGCGCAGGCAGCGCCCGGAGGGCGGGCGGGTGGCGCGCAGCATCGAGCTCGCCCTGGAGGCGTGCAGCGACAGCGCGCTGCATACCGTCGCCTCGCGAGACTGAACGGTCCCCATTCATCTCAGCGGCGATTTAACGTTCGCGTGCCTATGATGGCCGGCCCTCTCCTGCCGTGCTGCCCCGCATGCAACGACGCGACTTCCTCCGCAACGCTTCCCTGGCCCTGGCGGCTATCGGCTTTCCCGCGCTGCCGGCCTGCGCCGCACAAGGCAACCAGGTGGGCCTGCGCCGGCTCGGCCAGCCGCAGCCGTTCGATTTCGCCACGCTGAAGGGGCAGGCCCGCGCGCTGTCTGAAGCGGCTTACAAGAGCCACCGGCGCACGCTGCCGGGCCCGCTGGAGGCGCTGGACTGGGACCAGTACCAGTCGATCCGCTACCGCCAGGACCACGCCCTGTGGGCCGACCAGCCGGGCCGCTTCCAGGCCAAGTTCTTCCACCTGGGCCTGTACTTCCATTCGCCGGTGCGGATGTTCGACGTGGTCGACGGCATGGCGCAGGAACTGGCCTATGACCCGGCTGCGTTCGACTACGGCAAAAGCGGACTGAAAGGCAGCCACCTGCCCGCCGACCTGGGCTTTGCCGGCTTCCGCCTCAACACCCGCCAGGACACCGACCGCGACTTCGCCGCGTTCCTGGGTGCCAGCTATTTCCGCGCGGTCGGCAGGGAAGGCCAGTATGGCCAGTCCGCGCGCGGCCTCGCCATCGACACCGGCATGGACCGTCCGGAGGAGTTCCCGGACTTCATCGCCTACTTCCTCGAACAGCCCGCCAAGGACTCCAACACGCTGGTGGTGTACGCCCTGCTGGATTCGCCCAGCGTGGCCGGTGCTTACCGCTTCGCCATCACCAACGGCGACGTGCTGCTGATGGACGTGGACGTGGCGTTGTACCCGCGCAAGACCATCGAGCGGCTCGGCATCGCCCCCTGCACCAGCATGTACCAGGTCGGCGAGAACGACCGCCGCATGGCCTGGGACTGGCGCCCGGAGATCCACGATACCGATGGCCTGTCGATGTGGACCGGAGCCGGCGAGTGGATCTGGCGACCGCTGAGCAACCCGCGCCAGCTGCGCTTCAACATGTTCGTGGACAACAATCCCAAGGGCTTCGGACTGCTGCAGCGCGACCGCAACTTCGACCACTACCAGGATGATGGCGTGTTCTACGAGAAGCGCCCGTGCCTGTGGGTGGAGCCGAAGGGGCAGTGGGGCAGGGGCTCGGTGCAGCTGGTGGAGATCCCCACCGTGGACGAAACCTTTGACAACATCGTGGCGTTCTGGAATCCGGAAGCGAAACCGCAGCCGGGCCAGGAGATGCTGCTGGGCTATCGCCTGTACTGGGGAGCCGAGCCGCCGGCGCGACCGCCGCTGGCCCACGCCGTGGCCACCCGCACCGGGCTGGGCGGGGTGATCGGCAAGAAGCGCGAGTACTTCTCGTGGCGCTTCGCGGTGGATTTCGAAGGCGGCGAGCTGGCCTCGCTGATCGACAAGGGCGAAGTGGAAGCGGTGGTGCAGACCAGCCGTGGCCGCACCGAGATCGTCTCGGCACGCCCGCTGCGCGAGATCAAGGGTTACCGCGCCATGTTCGATCTGGTGCCGCCGGACAACAGCACCGACCAGATCGACATCCGCCTGTACCTGCGCAGTGGCGGCAAGACGCTGACGGAGACGTGGTTGTATCAGTACAACCCGCCACCGGCCGGCGCGCCGGAGCGGACATTGTATTGATTACAACGGTAATGCCGCCTGCATCGGGTCAATCCGGCCCTCGCCCCGCGTGATCTTTTTGAACTCGGCGCGGCTGACCGACACGTAGCGTTCGTTGCCGCCGATCTCCACCTGCGGACCGTCCTGCACCGCGTGGCCGTGTTCGTCCACGCGTACGGTCATGGTCGCCTTCTTGCCGCTGTGGCAGATGGTTTTGATCTCCTGCATCTCGTCGGCCCAGGCCAGCAGGTACTGGCTGCCCTCGAACAGCTCGCCGCGGAAGTCGGTACGCAGTCCGTAGCACAGCACCGGAATGCGCAGCTGGTCGACCACCTCGCTGAGCTGCCAGACCTGGCTGCGGCTGAGGAACTGGGCCTCGTCCACCAGCACGCAGCCCAACGGGCCGTGTGCTGACAGGTCCTCGCGGATGAGTTGCTCCAGGTCCGTCTCGCGGTCAAAAGCCACGCCGTCGGCCTTCAGCCCGATTCTGGAGGCCACCACGCCGCGCCCGGCGCGGTCGTCCAGCCGCGGGGTCAGGATCGCCACCCGCATGCCGCGCTCGCGATAGTTGTGCGCCGACTGCAGCAGCGTGGTGGTCTTGCCGGCGTTCATCGCCGAATAGTAGAAGTAGAGCTTGGCCATGGGCCAATTCTACGGCGAGGGGCTAGTCGCTGGCGCTACCGGCGCGCGCCAGCGCCTCGTCCTGCCATTGCCGATAGGCGACCGGATCCCAGTAGCGGGCCTTGCGGAACTCCTCCGGGCTGAGCGTACGTGCGCCGACAATGCCGCGCGACTGGCTGCGCATCGACCCGTCCCAGCCGGCCCGGCTCCCGGTGACGTCACGCGCACCGACCCGCAACTCGCGTTCCATTCGCGGCCATGCGGTGGGATCGCCGTACTCGGCATAGAGCTTCCGCCCCTCTTCGATGGCGCGTTGGCGCTCGGCAGCATCCAGGGCATTCCAGTAGGCCTCGCGCTGTGCCAGCAGCCAAGGCGTTCCACGTTCAGCGGCAAGGTCCATCCAGACGTAGCCCAACGCGCGATCCACGTCACCGCCCTTGCCCTCCCAATAAAGTTCGGCCAACGCCGCCTGGGACAGCTTGTCTGCATAGCTGGCCGCGATCCTGAACTGCTCGCGGGCCTCCTCGTAGCGGCCGCGCTGGCGCGCCGCCACACCCGCCTTGCGCATGCGCAGGTCCGGGTGCGCCATCAGAAAGCCCTCCGACTGCGTCACCTCGGCTTCGTACGGGTCGGTGACCGGATGCTCCGCAGCGTGAGCCACGGGCAGGGCCAGCAGGGACAGCATCACGCCGAAGGTACGACCGGCAGCAGTGAACGGCTTCATGCACCACACTCCCTTGTTCGCAGTTTCCTGAATACTCCAGGCTTGGGCCACATGCAAGCCGGCCGTCCGTCCAGTGGCGTGAAGCCCGGTACAATGCCGCCGGTTACGGAGTAGGCATGCACGGTCTCAACCCCCCTCAACGCGCCGCAGTCCTGCACTGCGAAGGTCCCCTGCTGGTGCTGGCTGGCGCGGGCAGCGGCAAGACGCGCGTCATCGTGGAAAAGATTGCCCAGCTGATCGCCAGCAGGCGCTACCCGGCGCGCCGCATTGCCGCGATCACCTTCACCAACAAGTCCGCCAAGGAAATGCGCGAGCGTGTGGCCAAGCGCCTGCACGGAAGCGACGCGGACGAGGTCACCATCTGCACCTTCCACGCGCTGGGACTGAAATTCCTGCAGATCGAGCACGCCGCGGTCGGCCTCAAGCGCGGCTTCTCGATCTTCGACGCCGATGACGCCACCTCGCAGGTCAAGGACCTGATGTATGGGGCCAAGCCGGACGACATCGAAGATGTGAAGAACCTGATCTCGCGCGCCAAGAATGCCGGCCTTTCGCCGGAGCAGGCGATGGCGGCCGCACGCAGCAACCGCGAGAAAGAAGCGGCCAGCGTGTACGAGCGCTATCAGCTGCGCCTGACCGCCTTCAACGCGGTCGACTTCGATGATCTGATCCGGCTGCCGGTACAGGTTCTGGAAGAACAGCCGGAGATCGCGCTGGCCTGGCGCGAGCGCATCGGCTACCTGCTGGTCGACGAATGCCAGGATACCAACGACGCCCAGTACCGGCTGCTCAAGCAGCTGGCCGGCAGCGCGGGCAACTTCACCTGCGTGGGCGATGACGACCAGTCCATCTACGCCTGGCGCGGTGCCAACCCGGAAAACCTGCAGCAGATGGCGCGCGACTACCCTGCGCTGGAAATCATCAAGCTCGAGCAGAACTACCGCTGCTCCAACCGCGTGCTGCGCGCGGCCAACGCGCTGATTGCCAACAATCCGCACGAGCACCTGAAGAAGCTGTGGAGCGACCAGGCCGACGGCGAGCGCATCCGCGTGTGGGAATGCCGCAACAGCGAGCATGAAGCGGAGAAGGTGGCCGCCGAGATCTCCTATCTGGCGACCTCCAAGCAGATCCCGTGGAGCGATTTCTGCATCCTGTTCCGCGGCAACTTCCAGTCGCGGCCGCTGGAAAAAGCGCTGCAGCTGGTGCGCGCGCCGTACCACATCACCGGTGGCACCGCGTTTCTTGAACGCCAGGAAGTGAAGGACACGCTGTCGTGGCTGCGCCTGCTGGTGAACCCGGATGACGATACCGCGTTCATGCGCGCGGTGCAGTCGCCCAAGCGCGAAGTCGGCGCGGGCACCCTGGCCAAGCTGGCTGAACTGGCTTCTGAAAAAGACATGCCGATGGCGCATGCCGCCGAGGCGATTGGCGCGCTGGCCCAGCTGCCGCCGCGCGCGGCCAACAGCCTGAGCCGGTTCACCGACATCCTGCGCGACCTGCGCGCCGGCATGCCCCAGCTCAGCTCGGGCGACCTGGTGCGCAAGCTGGTGAAGGATTCCGGGCTCGTGTCTGAACTGCGCAGCAGCTGCAAGGAGGAGTCCACCTACCAGCGTCGCCTGGGCAACCTGGAGGAGCTGGCGCAGTGGTTCGAGGGCGGCCCGCGTGGCGCGTCCACTGCCGACCTTGCCGCGCAGCTGGCGTTGCTGTCGCGCAACGACAAGGACGACGGCGGCAACCAGGTGCGGATGATGACCCTGCATGCCTCCAAGGGGCTGGAGTTCCCCTATGTGTTCATCGTCGGCTGCGAGGACGGCGTGCTGCCGCACCAGGTCAGCCTGGACGAAGGCACCCTGCAGGAAGAACGCCGGCTGCTGTACGTCGGTATCACCCGCGCCAAGGTGCAGCTGTGGATGAGCTACAGCAAGCTCACCCGCAAGTTCGGTGAGCACGTGCGGCTCAAGCCCAGCCGCTTCTTCGACGAGATTCCGGCTGAGGAAATGCAGCGCGATGGGGCTGATCCCGTCGCCGATGCGGCGCGTAAGAAAGAACGCGCCAACGCCGGCCTCGCCGCGATCCAGGCGTTGTTTGACTGATGTAGTGCCGGGCTTGCCCGGCACCGCCGCATTCCATGCACAATCCATGGCATGTCATTACGCCTGGTAACCGCATGTCCGCCCTGATCCAGACCGACCGCCTGCACCTGCGCCTGATCGACCCTGACCACGACGCGGCCGACATGCTGGCCCTGCTCAACGAGCCCGGCTTCATCCGCAACATCGCCGACCGCGGCGTACGCACGCTGGCGCAGGCGCGTGACTATACCGCCGAGCGCGTGCTGGGCAGTTACACGCTCAACGGGTTCGGCATGTACGCGATCATCCGCCGCAGCGATGGCGCGTGGTTGGGCAATGCCGGGCTGGTCAAGCGTCCGGAGCTGCCCGGGCCGGACATAGGCTATGCGTTGAAGGCGCAGTATGAAGGGCAGGGGTATGCGTTCGAGGCGGCACGTGGCGTGCAGCATTACGCACGTGACCGGTTGGGGTATCCCGAGCTGTACGGCATCGTGGCCCCGCATAACGAACGCTCGGCGGCGCTGTTGCAGAAGCTGGGAATGGAGCCGCGCGGTCGATTGCGGCTGCCGCCGCCGGTGGATGAAGAGGTACTGGTGTTTGCCACGCCAGGTGCGGCGGAGGTCTGACTAGGGGCCCAGGGCTTCAAGCTCTGACACCCACTGGTCGAACAATCCGCATGCCTGCCGGATATCGGGCAAACCAATTTCCAGAGCGGCGCTGATGCCGTGAAGTGGCTTCTGGTATCCGCGCATGATCTGGCTGATTCGCTTTGACGGAGCGGTCAGAACACTGTCATTGATGTGCTCGGGGGTGGCAAATGCATTTCGGATTGCTTGAAGCGGAGTCGTCAAGGTGGGTTCCCCCATGCCCGCTGCAAAACGGACAGGGCATGAGAAGAGCAGTCCCTCAAACTCGTACATCTGCACATAGGGAATGAAGCGGCGCGCCGCGTCCTGCCCAAGCGCATCAGCGACTTTTTGGCCGAAAGAAGTACAGAAGTGGATGTATTTCCTCTCAGGAAGCCAGCCCGCACTTGCGTCAGCACGCCCAGGAAAGTCCGAATGGATCCCGTAGTAGTCGAAAAGTGTCGTGCAATACGCGGAACTGTCGCCCAGGACCAGATTCTTTATATCGACGAGCACCCTCTCGAACTTCACGTTCCCACCTTGGTGTCCGCGCGTGCCGATCAGTCTGGGAAACAGGTAAACCCCGAACGTCCACAGATGCGGGGCAAGGACATCGTTGACGAAAGACTCTTCCGTCTGACCTTCGCAGATAACGAAGACTCTGATCATGCTCTGGGCCGGCCTCCCAGAACGTTCTTCTCCCAGAGTTCTCCAAGCGAATAGTCTTCAAGCCAACTCGCCAGTTCTTCCGAATCCAGACGCTTGAACACCGTACCTCCATCCTCACGCTCAACGATGATCAGATCATCTGGTGCGAACTCATCAACCAGCGGTACAGACTGTGTCGACACGATCACCTGCATGCGGCTGGCAGCTGACTTGAGCAGCGACCCCAAGAGCGTGATCGCATAAGGGTGTAGGCCCAACTCGGGCTCGTCGATGATGATGGTGGAGGGTGGGTTGGGCTGAAGAAGAGCCGTCACCAGGCAGATGAAACGGATCGAGCCGTCGGAAAGCTGGCTGGGAGAGAAGTTGTACTTGCTGCCAATCTGGCGCCAGTTCAAGCGAACTGTTTCGTCCTCGGATCTGTCCACTCGAGGCCGCAGTCTGAAATCATCAAAGTAAGGAATGGCAAGGCGAATCGTCCGACGGATGTTCTCGTAGACGTCGACATCTTCGCGCTGAAGTCGATACAGGAAAGCCGCCAGGTTACCGGCGTCGGATGCGAGCTCCTCGCCGTTCTCAACCGAGCCGGAGCGCTTTACCAGCGCGGTTTCGCTGGTGTCGTGGAAGTGATACACCTTCCAATTTGAGATGGAATCAAAGCAGTACGCGGCGGCATCTCGTCGAAACCCTGCTTCGAGTGCATTGCGCGACCGTGCTTGCGAAAGCTTGGCCTCCGAATAACCATCTCCCAACGTAATCCAGGCATCACCAAACTGCGGCCCTTTGAAGTAAAGCTTTTCCTCAGCGATAAGGAAGGCTTCTTCGCTGGTGGGCTGCAGGCGAAACTTGTAGCCATTCAGCCCGAACTTGACGAATGAACTGATCTCGGATGTCTCCTTCACCCCGAAGCTCAGTACACGATCAGCGGAACCCTGATTCAACGTCCAAGCCTTGAGCTGTCCGTCCATCATGCTGCCGAGCATCTGGAAGTAGGAGACGAAGCTGCTCTTGCCGGCACCATTGGCACCGAGCAGTACATTGAGGTTCGAGAGTTCAAACCGATCCAGTGAACGAATCGACTTGAAGCCCTTGATGGTGAGCTCCGAGATCGGGTTCTTGCGGCTCATGCGGATCCCGCTCCTATGACCGGGTCAGTTTACGGTACCGATGCGTTCCATCAAGCCGGCCACCTGTGCCTGAAGTTCTGCGACTGTCGCTTCCAGCTCCGCCACCCGCGCCTCCAACGCGGCACTTCCACCGCCCGCCGCCGGTGCCGCCTTATACGCCTCCGCCAGCGCCTCCACATCCACCGGCCCACCCAGCAGGTGCATGAAGCGGTCCTCGCGCTGCCCACTGGCACGCGGCAGCTGTACCGCCAGTCCGCGCTGGATCATCCGCTCCAGGTGGTGGCGCAGTTCGTCGGCGTCCTGGAACTGGAACAGGCGCTCGCTGCGGGTCAGCAGCTCGCCGCTGGTCTGCGGCCCGCGCAGCAGCAACAGGCCCAGCAGAGCCAGCTGCTGGCGGGTCAGGTCCAGCGCGCTGCCGGCGCGGTGCTCGAAGCGCTCGGCCCGCGAGGAGAACTGCTGCCGCGCCAGGCCCAGGCCCTCCAGCTGGCGCAGCGCATGGTGCACGTCCCCGGCCGACAGCTGCATCACCGGCTCACGCGCGGTCTTCTGGTTGGCCGCCACCTGGGTGGCGTTCACGGTCAGCGGGTAGGCGTCCGGGGTGGTCGCCTCCTTCTCGATCAGGCAGCCCAGCGCACGGGCCTGGGCCGCGTTCAGCACGGGCAGGGCGGGGGTCGGGGTGTCGTCGTTCACGGGCGCGCTCCGGGGCGTTCAGGGGCGTGCAGCATAGCCGAGCGCTGCAGCGGCCATGAACCGCAGGGCCTTACCCGGTAAACTGGCGCGAATCTGTTGCTGGTGAGCCACATGCGTCGTACTGCTGCCGTTTCCCTGTCCGTTCTTGCCTGCGCCGTGATGGCGCTGAGCGCCTGCAAGCGCACCGAGGCCCCTGCGGCCACGGCCGAGGCTGCTCCGACTGCCGCCGCTGTCGCGCCTGGGGCCGCCGATGCCACGGCCAACGACAACCTCAACGCGGTGCTGTGGATGCAGCGGTCGCAGGAATACCGTGCCATCACCGAGCAGACCTACCGCTCGGCGGCCGACCACCTGGACAAGGCGCTGAAGGAAGCCAACTGGGACGCGCTGGTGCCGGAAGAACGCGGCAACGACGCCAAGGGCCTGAAGCCGGCGGTGGTGCTGGACGTGGACGAAACCGTTCTCGACAACTCGCCCTACCAGGCGCGCCTGGTCCGCGACGGCAAGGAATACGACGAAGTGACCTGGGCGCAATGGGTGGCCGAGAAGAAGGCCAAGGCCATTCCGGGTGTGGTTGATTTCGCCAAGGCCGCCAATGCCAAGGGCGTGACCCTGCTGTACATCTCCAACCGTGCCGTGCACCTGAAGGAAGCGACCCTGGCCAACCTGCGCAGCGAAGGCCTGCCGGTGGCCGACGACAGCGTGTTCCTCGGCCTGGGCACGGTGGTGGAAGGCTGCGAGCAGAACGGCAGCGAGAAGAACTGCCGCCGCCGTCTGGCCGGGCAGAAGTACCGCGTGCTGATGCAGTTCGGCGACCAGCTGGGTGACTTCGTGGAAGTCACCGCCAACACCAACGAGGCCCGCGACGCCCTGCAGCAGCAGTACCACGACTGGTTCGGCGAGCGCTGGTGGATGCTGCCCAACCCGAGCTACGGCGGCTATGAACCGGCCCAGTTCAACAACGACTACAGCCAGTCGCGCCAGGCCCGCCATGACGCCAAGCGCGCTGCACTGGACTACGCACCGTGAGCCGCGCGCCGCTGCCTCTGCGGGACGACGAGCGCCTGATCTTCGCGCTCGACGTGCCCGGCCAGGACGAAGCGCTGGCCTGGGTCGACCGGCTTGGCGATTCGGTGTCGTTCTACAAGATCGGCATGGAACTGCTGGCCTCCGGTGAGTACTTCCAGGTGCTTGATGCGCTCGCGGCGCGCGACAAGCGCGTGTTCGTCGACCTGAAGTTCTTCGACATTCCGGCCACCGCTGCGGCGGTGATCAAGCGGCTGTCGCAGTGGCCGGTCAGCTACGCCACCATCCACGGCTGGCACCCCGCCATGATGGAGGCCTGCGCCGCGGCCAACAGCAGCGAGATGCGTCTGCTGGCGGTGACCGTGCTGACCTCGATGGGCCATGACGACCTGCGCGGCATGGGCATCGACCGTGAACCGGTGCAGGTGGTGGTCGAGCGCGCGCTGGCCGCGAAAGCGGCCGGCATCGACGGAGTGATCGCCTCCGGCCAGGAGGCCGCGCCGATCCGCGCCGCTACCGGCAGCGGTTTCTCCATCGTCTGCCCGGGCATCCGTCCGGGCGGTCCAGCCGGAGATGACCAGAAGCGCACCGTGGGCGTGGCGCAGGCCTTTGCCGACGGAGCCGACGCGATCGTGGTCGGCCGTCCGATCCGGTTGGCCGCCGATCCGCGTGCGGCGGCACGGGCCATCCAGGATGAAATCCGCAACGCTCGGCGGTAGGGAATCCCCCACACGGCGGAACCACGTCCCGGTTCTGCTGTGAACTCGCATCCAGTATTGAAGCCATCAATCGGGACGCAGGCCCGGCCGCGCCAGAAATCGTGACCGGGTTCTCGTTTCCTTGTCCGCCCTTTGCCGTCGAATCGACCCCGACCTGCCCGCATCCACCCGGCGAGGCGAGGGTCGATTCCAAACTCTGCAAAGGATGTTGCTGCATGTACAGCACTTACCGCCCGGCGCTGCTCGCCGCGCTCGTCACCACGCTGCTCCCGCTGTCAGCCCTCGCTGCGCCGGTTCTGCCCCCCGTCCCGGCCGACAACGCGTCGCGCATCATTGGCGGGGAGGACGCCGAGCCCGGCCAGTACCCCTTCATGGTCAGCCTGCAGCGCCTGCGCCGCGGCGACTCGGACCACCAGCGGCACAGCTGCGGGGCCACGCTGATCTCGCCCTCGTGGGTGCTCACCGCAGCGCACTGCGTGGATGATGTCGGCGCGAAGGACCTGGCCGCCGCCGCCGGACTGCACACCCTGGACACCGCGCCACGGCGAAGAACCTCCAACGTCAAGGCGGTCCACGTGCATCCCGCCTACGATCCCAACACGCTGGTCAACGACGTGGCGCTGGTCCAGCTGAAGCGCCCGCTGTCCAAGGCTGAAACCGCCGACATCCTGCTCAGGGGCGACGGCAGCTACCTGCGTCCTGGCCGCTCGTTCACGGTCACCGGCTGGGGCGTGACCGACATGGACGCCGACGCACTGCCTACCGTGCTGCAGACGGTGCAGGTACCGTTCGTGGGCTTCAAGCAGTGCAGCGAGGCCTATCCCGACCTGCAGGCGGGCACCGCCATCTGCGCCGGTGCCGAAGGCGTCGACAGCTGCCAGGGCGACTCGGGGGGGCCGCTGATGGTGCAGCGGCAGGGTCGCTGGACCGTGCTGGGCACGGTCAGCTGGGGTGAGGGCTGTGCCCTGCCGGGCCTGCCCGGGGTCTACGCCCGGCTCTCCAACGGCCATGTGCGTGACTTCATCCAGGCCACCTGGACCGGCGACTGAGGTCGCCCGGACGGCGGCGCGGTAGACGCCGCCGTCCACCCCGGGTGAAGATGCGGGCCGGTCCGGGGAGTCCGAAGTTCATGTCCATGCCGTTGATGCCGGGGCGTTGTCGCCACTGGGTGCTGTCGCTGTCGCTCTGTGGGGCGGTGTTGCTGACTGGCTGCAAAGGAGACGCCATCGATCCGGCCGCGCCGGCGTCGGAACCGGTGGCGGCGCTGCAGCAGCTGGCCGCACACGTCGCCGATGACGACCTGGTGGCCTACGCCCGGGCGGCAGTCCCGCCCGATCAGTACGCGCGGCTGGAAGCGGCCTGGGCGGCGGGCCACAGCCGTTGGCCGCTGACCGAACTGCCTCTGGATGGGCAACTGCTGCCACTGCTGTCGACGTTGTCCCAGCCCGACGCCGCGCAGCGGCTGCAGCGCTCGTTCAATGCACAGATGGCCGGGCAGGCCACCGGGGTGCGCCAGGCCGCACATTCGATGGGCCTGTTCGGCGTGCAGTATCTGCGCAACCAGGCAGATTACAGCGAGGCCGAACGCGCCCACTACGTGCAGCTGGTCGAGGTCCTGAGCCGCTGGGCTGCCGCTGCGCCGTTGACCGACAAGCAGCGCGCCACCACCACCATTACCCTGCTGACCGCGACCGCCCGCACCACCGGCCTGAGCACGGACGCGCAGCTGCAGGCGGCCGGCATGGAACAGAGCCTGCGCCAGCTGGGTCCGTTCCTGAAGGCGTTCAAGACCGCTCTGGCCAGTTACGGCCTGTCGCTGGACACGTCACTACGCGAGCTGCGCGGTGAGCTGCTCCGCCAGGACGGGGACACCGCCGTCGTCCATGTCCAGTACCCGCTGGCCACCGAAACCATCGACGCGGAGGTGCACATGACCCGCCGCCAGGGCCGCTGGTACCTGACCCGGGTACTGGAGGACACCGATGCCCTGTTGGCTGCGGCCGATGCGGCCAAAGCTGAACAGGATGCGGCGAAAGCGGCCGAAGCAGAGGCCGCCGCGCAGGTCAAGGACGATGCTTCTGCACCGGCTAAGCCATAATGAAGCCGATGCCGAACCAGAATTCCCTGCCTTTTCCCGGCGAAGAGCCGCCCAAGACGCCCGACACCGCGGCGTCGCCCGACACCGCACCCGTGACCCCGGCCGCCGCCGAGGCTGCGCC
>NZ_RHPP01000088.1 GCF_003935715.1 Stenotrophomonas sp. 278
GTGGGCTGGGGTCGGGGAATGACCGCTTGGACGCTGGACTATGTGGAGCTGGCTGGCGACCCGGCCGAGGAAGACGTGTGGGTGGCGCTGACGGATCTGCTCAACAGGCCTATCGAGCGGGAGGATGGAGTGCAGTTGCGCGCGTCGGCCACGGCCATCGACGCCGGTGGCCACCGGACTGAGGCGGTCAAGAACTACGTGCGCCAGCGCAAGATCACCCGCGTGATGTGCATCTTCGGCGCGGTCCCCAATAACGCCCCGATCCTGTCCAAGGGCAAGCTGGCGGACGTGACCTGGAAGGAGCGCACCGACAAGCGCGGCATCACCATCCATCACGTCGGCACTGTGGCGGCCAAGCACTACCTCTACAGCCGGCTGGCGGCCGACGCGGAGCGTCAGGCCGAGGCGCGGCTGGTGCGCTTCAGCGATGAGTTGCCGCAGGAGTTCTTCCCCGGCCTGGTGTCGGAGGTCTACAACCCGGTCAAGAACCGGTTTGAGAAGCGGGTCACGCGCAATGAACCGCTAGATACTTGGGTTTACGCCTATGCCGCCGCGCACCACGCCGAGGTGAGGTTGCACCGATTCACCAAGTCCGACTGGGACGCTTTGGAGGCAAAGTTGGCAGCAGCAGTTGCAAGCGCGGGTGCGGATTCCCGTGGAACACACGCGGGTGCCGAGAGCAGTCATGGCGATGGGCAAGCGCAGGTGGATTCCCGTGGAACAGGCGGTCAGCGGCCGGCGCATGGCGGCTCCGGTGCGCGGCCGCGCAGCGCAGGTTTCGGGCGTGACGGATGGGGGCTGTAATGGCAAAACGGCGAGAAGCGCGTGACGAACTTCGGGAGCGAATCCTGGCGGCGATGCTCGCCGACATCGGGATCAGTGAGCGTATGGCCCAACCCTTTGTAGACTCCGTGATGCAGTGCTTCGCGGGCGAACAACCGTACTTTCCTGCGGTGCAGAAGACCTATCCGGTGGACTTGATTGGCGCGGAACTGAGGAAGGGGATTCCCGTGAAACACGTTATGAGACAGTTTGACGTGTCGCGTTCCAAGCTCCACGCACTGTTCCCAGGAGGCCTTCCAAAGCCGGAAACTGCGACCGTGTCCGCCGACTCAATGAATGTGGAGACAAATTAGTTTCCGAGCGTTGAGAAATCAGTAACTTAGAGACGTGCCTGTCCTCGCCTTTATTGAAGCGGTGGACAGGCCAGCCTCTAGCCTATGCAGTCATGAAGACTGCTCAACAAATGCTGGATGCCTACATTGCCGCGGAGCAGGCTGTCCTACTCGGACAGACCTATCGTTTCGGTGAGCGACAGCTGACGCGAGCAGACCTGGCTGAGATCCGCGCGGGTCGAAAGGAGTGGCAGGCGGCAGCCACGCGGGCCGCGAGCGGTGGCCGGCGCGCACGTTGGGCCAATGCTGATTTCGGTGGTACTACCTGATGTCCTCCGCGCTCACCGCGAAGACGCGACTGGCGGCTGCGCTCAGTGCCGACCGCGCGGTTGCAACTGCGCGCGCGCAGCTCGCTCCCGTTCTGGCGCGTGTGCATGAAGTCACCCGTCCGTCCCGCAACCGGAAGCTCGCCCGCGACTGGGGCAGCGGCAATGCAATTGCCGGTATGGATGCCCGCCAGCTGCGTGACCAGGCTCGCCACCTTGAGCGCGATCTGGATCTGGCTGACAACGCTCTCAATGTGCTGGTGCAGAACACCGTGGGTGCCGGCATTGATGTGCTGTCGGCTCCACGGCTGCCGGGCCAGTCGATAGAGCGCGACCTGGCCTTGCAGCTGGACGACCTGTGGGATGGCTGGTGGGATGCCCCGGAGGTGACAGGCTCCCACGACTACGGCATGTGCCAGCAACTGCTGGCACGCAGCTGGTTCCGCGACGGCGATGCGTTCTATCAGGATCTCATTGGGCCGGTTCCGCACCTTGAGCACGGCTCGGTCGTGCCATACAGCTTTGAGATGCTGGAGGCCGACTTGGTGCCTTTGAATTTCAACGACCCGGCCCGCAACATCAGCCAAGGCGTGGAGCGCAACGCGTGGGGCAAGCCCGTTGCGTACCACGTTTTCAAGCAGCATCCGGGCGACCCGACCGGGAATCGAACAGAGACCAAGCGGGTTTCTGCCGAGTTCATGCACCGCATTGCGTTGGTGAAGCGCCTGCACCAGGTGCGCGGCATGAGCGTGTTTGCCAGTGCGATGTCACGCTTCGAGGACGTGAAGGATTACGAAGAGTCCGAACGCATCGCGGCCAAGGTCGCTGCGTCCATGACCTTCCAGATCAAGAAAGGATCTGGTGAGAGCTACGGCGGGGACCTTGGCGGCAATGCCTTGATTCAGGACGGCGTGCCGGTACGCGAACTACGACTGGCACCGGGTGCGATCTTTGATGATCTGCTGCCGGGGGAGTCGATTGAAAGCCTTGGCACAGACCGCCCCAACCCCAACGCGGCTACCTGGCGCAAAGAGCAGCTGCGCGCCGCCGCTGGCGGCATTGGGGTTAGCTATTCCAGCCTTTCGCTGGATTACAACGGCACGTACTCCGCACAGCGCCAAGAGCTGGTGGAGAAGTGGGGCAGCTACCTGATGCTGGCTGAGCGATTCATCGCTCTGTGCGTTCGCCCACAGCGCATCCGCTTTGTCCAGGCGTGCGTTCTTTCCGGTCGGGTGAAACTCCCACGGGGCTGGACGCTGCGTGACCTGGCGGCCTCCACGTATGTACGTCCCGTGATGCCGTGGATCGACCCTCTCAAGGAGGCGTACGCACGCGGCGAGGCAGAGGACCGCGGTTGGGTCGCCCCGCAGCAAAACACGCTGCAGTACGGCAACAACCCTGCCGAAGTGTTGCGCCAACGCCAAGACTGGCAGCAGCAGAACGAGGATCTGTCGCCGCTCACTGCCCACACGACCTCTGAGGTGCAGGCCAAGGTTCTGGCCTCGCTACATCACGACCTTTCCAGGAGCGAATGAACATGCGCGTATGCCTATTGGCCTCCGCCATCCACCCCACCATCAGGTCCGACGCTGGGCATAGTCCCGAGCTGGGACCTGCGCTGTATCAGATTCGCGCCGAGGCCGACACGGCTGAGGTGATGATCTACGGTGCCATCGGCGGGTACCTCTTCGAGGAATCCGTCTCGGCCAGCGACCTGGTCGAGCAGATTGGACAGATCACTGCTTCCACCATCCACGTTCGTCTCAACAGCGTGGGGGGCATCGTTGCCGATGGCCTGGCCATCCACAACGCGCTGAAGGCTCATGCGGCTCACAAGGTTGTGACGGTCGAAGGGCAGGCTGCTTCCATCGCTTCGCTGATCTTGCAGGCCGGCGACGTGCGTCAGGTTTATGCAAGCTCCTTGGTGATGGTGCACGCCCCGCATACCGTCGCTGCAGGCAGCGCCACGGTCTTCCGCCAGAACGCCGATGCGCTGGACGCCCATGCCGCCGCCATGCTCGAGGCCTACGCCGCCCGTTCGGGGCGTCGTGAAGAGATGGAGCGCCTGCTTACCGACGACGTCGACCATTGGTACTCCGGGCCGCAGGCGGTGGAAGCCGGGCTGGCCGACATCGTTGTCCAAGCCGACGCGGGGACCAGTGCGCGCCTGCAGGGTGCAACGGCCGTTGCCATTGCCGGCTATCTCCAGTCCATCGAAGGGGCGGGCGCTTCCGTTACCGCCCAGCTGCGCAGCCACATCGTCGCCTCCCTTTCTCCCCAAGTTTTCGCCTCTCTTCCTGAGGTCAGCCAGTCGGCCGTGATCGGCCATATCGAGGATCCCACCATGAACCAGCAGTACCGCCACATCCTCGCCAACGCCGGTCGCCCCAGCGCGACCCCGGCAGGCGCGGCCGTCATCCCGTCGTCAGTCACCCCATCGCCTGCGCCGCCCGCGACCACCGCGCCAGATCCGGTCCAAGCAGCGCTGGCCGGGCTGCGTGAGCGCAACACCCAGATTCAGGCCATGGCTGCGCCCCACATGGGCAATGCGCAGATCAGCGAGTACGTGAACGGGGTGATCGCTCAGGCCGATTCGAACGTCACCGCCGACGCGGTGGGCCGGCATATCCTGGCGATGTTGGCCAGCAATGCTGCTCCGCTCAACGGTGGCGCGTCCATCACCGCCGGCACCGATCAGCGTGAGCTGACCCGGGCGGCGATGTCCAATGCGATTCAGGCCCGCGCAGGACTGGAGCAGCCCGCCGACGGCAACCCGTTCCGGGGCATGACCATGGGCGAGATCGCCCGTGCATGTGTGCAGGCCACCGGCACCAATGTGGCGGGCATGGATCGCATGCAGATCGTCGGGCTGGCCTTCACCCATAGCACGTCAGATTTCCCGTCGTTGCTGGGTGACGCCTCGCGCCGGGCGGTGCTGCAGGGCTACCAAGAAGCCGAAGAGAACTTCGATCAGTTTACCCGCCCGGTAAACGTTCCTGACTTCAAGCCGACCAACTTGGTCGGTCTGGGCGCGTTCTCGGATCTGGACATCGTTCCTGAGGGTGGCGAGTACAAGCAAGGCACCTTCAGCGAGCAGTCGCAGGCGATGAAGATCGTCACCTACGGCAAGCTGTTCACCATCACGCGTCAGGCGATCATCAATGATGATCTGGGCATCTTCAGTGATGTGCCACGCAAGATGGGCCAGGCCGCCCGCCGCACGCTGGCGAAAGCGGTGTTTGATCTCATCAACAAGAATCCGATCCTGGCCGATGGCGAGCGACTTTTCAGCGCCAAGCACGGCAACCTTCTGCCCGCGAGCCTGATCAGCACCGCCAGCGTCGGCGCTATGCAGGCCGCGATGCGGCTGCAGAAGGACAAGGACGGTAACCTGATCCAGGTGCCGATGAAGGGTTTGCTGACGCCGGTCTCTCTCGGCTTGCAGGCCCGGGCCGTGCGCGCCGCCGAGTTTGCCGTTGGCGAAGGCACTGGCGACCGCGACCCGAATACCGTGCGCAACACCTTCGAGGTGTGGGACCACGGCCGTCTGGATGAGAAGGACGCCAAGGCGTGGTACGGCCTTGCCAACCCCGCGTTCGTGGACGGCATTGTCGTGGGCTATCTGGATGGCAACCAATCGCCTTACCTGGAGCAGGAGCAGGGCTTCACGGTGGACGGCGTGGCTTGGAAGGTTCGGCTGGACGCTGCCCCGGCTATCGCCGACTACCGCGGCATCTACAAGAACCCGGGCAATCCGCCGCCGGCGCAGGGCTGATCCAACACACGGTCGAGCGCGGCCCGTACGTGGCGCGCTTGACCCCTTCCATGTCGATTTGAGGAATGAACTATGAAGAACGCACATCAGGACGGCCGCGTGCTGGATGTGACCCTGACCAGCGACACCAAAAGTGGTGAGCTGGTGATCGAGGGCAAGCTGGTCGGCGTTGCCGTCACCGACGGCAAGATCGGTGACGTCATCGCAGTCCACGTCGAAGGCGCGTTCGATCTGCCCAAGCTGGCCTCGGCCGTGTTCGCTGTGGGTTCCCAGGTTAACTGGGACAAAGCCGAGAAACAGGCCATCGCCGCCGAGGCTGGCGCGGACCAGGTGGGCGACATCGGCTTCGCCGTATACGCCGCCGAGGCCAACGCCGCCTCTGTCGTCGTGCGACTGACGCCGGGTACGGCTGCAGCCGGCGAGGCTGGCGGCGCGTAATCGCTTTGACCGGCATCGCCCACATGCGCCGGGATGGCGTGGGCGATGCCGGATCTTCACGACCGTCTAGGGGGACACGATGAACACCACCAGCACGCCGCGCGGCGTCCGCAACAACAACCCGGGCAACATCGACCGCACCAACGTGGTCTGGCAGGGCGAGGACCGCTCGGCCTCGGCGATGGCGCAGGAGCGCCGCTTCTGCGTGTTCACGACGCCGGAGATGGGTTTCCGCGCCCTGGCGAAGACGCTGCTCACCTACCAGCGCAAGCACGGCCTGCGCACGGTGAGGGAGATCATCAATCGCTGGGCCCCGCCGGTGGAAAACAACACGGCGTCCTACGTCCGTGCCGTGGCCGATGAGGTCGGTGTCGGTGGCAACGAGATCATCACGCTTACCAAGCAGGTGACCCTGTTCCGCCTGGCGCGTGCGATTGCCCGCCATGAAAACGGCGGCCTATTCTGGTCCGACGCTGTGATCAACGCGGGTGTGGAAGAGGCGCTGAAGTGATGGCCGGCCCCGACATCAGCGACGGTGCACCGTGGTGGCTGGCGGGCAGCGTGGTCGCCTTCTGGATCGTGCGTGAGACTTGGGGAGCGCTGCTGTCGCGCCGCAAGGAACGAACCGAGACAGACGCCAACATCGGCCTGGTTGAGGGGCTGTCCAAGCGCGTCGAGGCATTGGAGAACCGCCTGGCCACACAGGATCAACGGTTGCAGCAGGAAGTGGACCTGCGGCTGCGTGCGCAGGAGGAGGCCAGCAAGCTACGCATGCGCATCCTCCAGCTGGAGTCCGTGCTGAGGGGGCTTGGCGCTGTCATCCCAGAGGCTGACGGAGTGTCGGCATGATCCGCGTCCTGGCAATCGCCGTGCTGGTGCTGCTCGGCGTGATCGCCTGGCAGCGGGGCACTGTCTGGAAGTCCGAGGCCAGCGCTACCGCCGCGGTCGCGGATCGCCGGGTGGCCGAGGATTCCTTGGCGTCCGCCAAGGCCGAGATCGGCCAGCTCGACACCGTCATCAAGACCGAGCGAGCGAACACGAAGGCGGCCAATGCTTTGGCCGCTCGCTACGAAAAGGAAAAGAGTGATGCGCAAGCTGAATCCGACCGCGTGGTTGCTGATCTGCGTGATGGTCAGCGCCGGCTGCACGACCGCTGGCAAGCCGCCATCCACACCGCCGCACTGTCCCAGGCCGTCGCCAGCGCCAGCCAGCCTGATGGTCGAGCCGACGACCGGTACGAAAGTGCGGGCCGAATTATTGGAGCCGCCGACCAATGCGACGCCCAGGTGAGGGCGCTGCAGGCGTACGCCCGACAGTGTGGGGGCGAGCCATGACCGTGGCCTTGCAGGTGCTCGCGTTCGTGCTACTGGCGTTTGCGCTGGCCTTCTCCGTTGCCGGTCGGCGCACTGCGGAGGTATCTCGATGAGCCAGCGCGAGTTTCTGGCCGAGCTTGACGCGAGCCTGCACGCGGGATTCGCCGCCGCCGGGATGGCTGAACTCGGCGAGTACACGGCACCCGGTGCGGCTGTCGCGATGCCGTGCCAGGTGTATGTCGACCGCGACGTGGAGACCATCGGCGGGCTGCGCCAGTTCATGGCCGGGCGCACCGAGATCGCCTTCGTGCTCCAGCCCGGCCTAAATCCAACCCCGGGCGGCAAGATCGAGGTGGACGGCAGCGCCTACGTCGTCGGAAAGATTATCTCGGATGACGGCTCGGTGAGCCGCTGGACGGTGCGCAATGGCTGAAGCGCTGAAAGAGCCGGCCAGCTGGGAGCTCGTGGAGAAGATTGCGGAGCGCGTGCGCCTGGTCCAGGTAGCGTCCGGCTTCTATACCGACCTCGGTTTGGGCCTGATTCTGCTGGACGACGATGACGCGCCTGCGGACATAGACCAGCCGGCCACAGCAATCGTGGTCGAGCGCATCAGCGGCACCAATGGCGGCCGCACGCAGGCCAGCTCCGATGTGACAGTCACCATCGAATTCAGCGTCCCGCGCAATGAAGGTGAAGCCAAGCCTAATCGGCTGGTCCACCGGGCGCGACACGACCTGGTGCGGGTACTGACGTTTGACGCTCGCAGCTTGCCGCTCGGGGTCACCAAGTTCGAGGTACTCGAATCCCAGCTGGCCGAGGTCACCGATGACACCGGCCATTCCAGCGTTGTCGCTCAGATCACCGCACGGGCCGGCCTGACCGAAACCTTCCAGCCCCTGACCACCCCGTAGGAGTTCTCCAATGGCTACCCCGCCCAAAGTTCGAAAATTTGCAGGCGACCTGCGCCTGTATGAGTTCGGTGCCGGCGCAACGCGCATCGCCGTCATTCCCGATCCCGACGACAAGTTCGGCAACAAGCCGCTGGAGCAGAGTTCGCTCACCTTCGGATACGAGGCCGGTGATACCACCGAGATCAAGAGCAAGCGTCGCGACGACCGTTACAACCAGATCATTCACACCGACGCCAATCCCGGTGCCACCAGCGTCAGCATCGGTGCGCTCGAAATCCCCCCGGCGATTCTGGCCCGCATGCTGTACGGCAGTGCCGTCACCGCTTCGGTCGAAGCGGGCGCGGTCACGGACCAAGCATTGACCGTGCACAGCAAGGATGCCCCGGTCAAGCTGCCCCATCGTTTCGTGCTGGCCAATCCCGCCCCGGCATTCAAGAAAGGCGACGTGGACTTGGTCGCCGGTACCGACTATGTGATCGACAACCGCCAGGGCATCTTCATCCCGCTGCCCGGCGGCAAGATCGAACACGGCGATGTGCTGGACGCTGCGTACAGTTTCGACAGCTACCTGCAGACCGCCATCAACGGCGGTGCGGTGCCCAACAAGTCCTTCATGATCCTGGGCGACGTGCAGGACCGCATCAGTGGCGAGAACGGCCTGTTGCGCATTCCGCAGGTGGATCTGACCGTGGACGGCGACGTTGACTGGTTCAGCGACGAACCGATTCAGGTCACCCTGAACGGTCCGGTCATCTTCCGCTCCGAAGAAGCCGCCCTGTACACCTTCGAGGTGTACGAGCAGCAGGCAGGCTGATGATCGCGCAGGCCGCCCTCGGTCTGCCAAAGGCGGCACCTTTCGAGGTGCCGTCCTTCTTTGGCATGGGGAGGGGCTGACCATGGCACGTACGGTGGACACCTTCGGGCGGGTCAACGCCGGCGCGCTCGCTCGGCTTGCCGCACAGATCGACGGGCTCAGCAAGACCGCTCTCGCAAAGGCCGACGCGCGCTCGAACGTGTCAGTGCGGAGGCGTTTCGAGCCGGCGGCGAAGAAGGCCATCCGTGCGGTCTACAACGTCCGGGCGAGGGACCTCACCGGACGTTTCACGGTCAATTCGGGGCGGGACGAGAACGGTGAGTACCTCACGCTCAACGCCTCCGTGAAGAAGTTGCCCCTGATCGGCTTCGGTGGTCGCTGGGGTGGTCGAAAGACGCCTGGCGCTACGGCGGACATCCAGACGGGCAAGCGGAAGGTCTATGCCTCGGCGTTCATCGCGCGAATCGGTGGCCAACGTCGAATGGTTGTGCGTCAGTTCTCCCGCGATGCCACTGCGCCTTCCGGGCGCGACGGTCGCCGGAAGCTTCGCACCCTCACCGGGGCCAGCGCCTTCCAGATGGTAATGGGCGAGGGCGAGGTGATCGCAGCCAAGCTCGCCCGGCAGATGAACGAATACCGCGGCAGTGAGCTGATCCGACAACTGAAGTTGGCACGTAAGAGGAAACGTTGATGGCAGGTTCGGGGGCATTTGAAGAAGCGCTGCGGTTGGTCCTTGAGACCAGTGGCACCGAAGGCGTGGACGCACTGCGTCAGGCGCTGGTGGAGATGGGCGTGGCCACGGAGGACGTCGGGGCCGACACCGCCAAGCTGGTAGACAAGCTCGCCGAGCTTAATGCGACTGCGGGCAAGAGCGATGCCTTCACCGGCATGATGCAGACGCTCGATGAACTGGAGCAGCGATACAACGCCAACCAGCGTGCCGCCTTGGAGTTGAGCCTCAAGATCGGCGAAACGGTCAGCCCGTCAAAGGAATTGCTCGCTGCTCAGAAGGCGCTTCGCGCCGAAGGTGACAAGCTTCAGAGCAGCCTGAACAAGCAGTGGGAAGCAGTTGCGAAGGCGGATACGGAACTTCGCGAACTGGGCGTGGACACCGCGCAGCTGGCCGGCGCTCAGCAGCGTTTGCGGACCGAAGCTACACGTACCGCGCAGGCCTTTGCTGAACAAGCAAAGGCTTCGGCCGAAGCGGCCAAAGAGGCCCGGCGTCGCGATGTCCAGATCGCAGAGAGCGATGCCGGCTTCCGCGCCCAGGCCAAGGCCAGTACCGCAGCGGCCCAATCGCTCCAGGCTTACCGC
This sequence comes from Stenotrophomonas sp. 278, assembly GCF_003935715.1. GTDB lineage: Bacteria > Pseudomonadota > Gammaproteobacteria > Xanthomonadales > Xanthomonadaceae > Stenotrophomonas > Stenotrophomonas maltophilia_AH. The sequence goes on from NZ_RHPP01000088.1 coordinate 10,007, forward strand.
GATCGCGCGAACCAGGCCGCCAAAGACACCGCCGAACTGGGCGTGGCCGCAACGACCACTAGCTCCATTCTGGACAAGCTCAAGGGGGTAGCCGCCACCGCACTGGGCTTCGTCGGCTTCTCCAAGCTGGTCGATGGCATCAAGAGCATCATTACCGAGGGAAGTGACGCCGAACAGGAGCTGGCGCAACTGGAGGCCGCTCTCGCGGCGACCGGGCGGCAAAGCGAATTCTCCGCCGATCAGCTGGCCCAGATGCGACGCCAGCTGCAGGGCGGTTTGTTCGACGACGGCGAGATCTCCAAGGCTCAGGTGCGCCTGCTGTCTTACACGAACATCGTCGGCCAGCAGTTCCCGGAGGCGATGCAGATCACCATCGACCAGGCCCAGCGCTTGGGCATCAGTCTGGAACAGTCGGCCGAGGTGGTGGGCAAAGCCCTGCAGACGCCGTCCAAGGCGATGGAGTCCTTGAGCAAACAGGGCTTCACGCTGGATGCCAGTCAGAAGCAGCTGATTACCCAACTGGAGGCAACCGGCCGGGTCGCTGAGGCGCAGGCCATCATCCTTGACCTGCTGGCCGAGTCCTACGGTGGCGCTGCCGCCGCCGCGAAGGTGGGCACCATTGCGGGTCTGTGGAAGGCCGCTACCGAGCGCTTCAAAGACTGGAAGCAGGAAGTCGCCGACCAGGGCGTACTGGACTACTTCAAAACCCAGCTGACCGACATGCTTGCCTTGGCCGACCGGCTGGCAAAGGATGGCACGCTGAGCCGCTGGGCCAAGCAAACGGCTGATGCCATCGTCACCATGGCCAACGCCGCTCGGTCGGCGACCACATGGCTGGTGGAGCACAGCGGTGCGCTGGTGACGATGGGCAAGGCGTTTGCGACCTTTGCCATCGTGCGTGCCATCGTCCAGATGAACGCTTGGCGCGTCGCCTTGATGGCGTCAACCCGGGCGCAGCTGGCCAACGCGGCGGCGATGGATGCGACCGGCAGGGGCGCACTGACGCTCGGCAACATTCTGCGCACGCTGCCCCGCGCCGTGCCAATCACCGTGGCGCTGCTGGGCGTGGAGCTGGCTACAAAGACTTTGCATGCCCTTGGGGAAGCGCTGGGCGAAGAGCTGGGCAAGAATAGCCAGGCCATGAAAGAGTCCGGCGAAGCGGTTCGCCAGATGCGCGAGCAAATGTATCTGCAGGGGGTGGAATACAAGAAGGCCGCTGTCTCGATTGCAGAATATCGCGATGTTTCAGTGCGTTCGTCTGCCGAAGTGGCGGCGATGGGGGAGCAGGAGCGAAAGTCCTATGAGGGCCGGTTGGATGGCCTCAAAAAGTACCTGACCGCGCAGCTGGGCTTCCTGTTTACCCAGAAAGAGCTTGGCCTGGCGACGCAGGAGCAGTTGGAAGAGCTGGACAGGGTCAAAGCTCGACTGGCAGAGGTCGCGACCGGATACCAGTCTCTTTCGGCCGGTGCGCGGGTTGCAGGCGAGGCGCTTAGGAGCGGCATTGGCACTGGCGCTCAGCTGGTGGTGGAGCAGCTCAAGGGTATCGCTAACGATTCAAGGCTTGCCGCTACCCAAATTGGGTCCCTGTTTCAGAGCCTGAACTACAGCGACACCGCTTCTCTGGGCAACGTCGCCGTTGCGCTGGCTTCAATCGCTGAGCAGGGTTCGGGCGCGGCGCGCAACGTACGCGACGGCCTGATGGCCACGCTGCAGCAGCTCAGCGGCGAAGAGCTCTCCCGTTTCCAAGCCGCCGCACAGGCCGCCTTCGCGTCGCTGCCCTCGGCGGCCGCAAACACCTCGGTGGTTCTGGAACAGACGCTTCTGGCGGCCATGGCCAAGCTGGGCGTGTCGGCCGAGCGTATGGGCGTGAGCTTCACCGCGGCGGGGCGCGACGCCAATGCCGCCTTTGCCACGGTCGTGGAAAACGCTCTCTCTACCAGCGCCCAGGTCGAGACTGCCTTCAAGGCGGCACTGGGCAACGTGGCCACGCTGGATGAGGCCAAAGCGCTGGGTGCACAGCTGCAGGCCGCCGGTCAGCAGGGCAAGATCGGATTCGACCAGGCAGAGCGGTCGGCGGCGGCGCTGAACGCCCGTCTCCGCGAGATCACCAACGCGATGAACCCGCTGAACGATGAGTTCGGCAGGCTGGGCATCCAGTCGCAGGCCTCTTTGGATGCGGCGCGCGACGCGGCGAAAGACGCCTTCGAGGCTATCCGGCGCGGCGCAGCCCAAGGCAAGGCCAGTATCGAAGACGTGCGCCGGGCCTTTACTGCATACGCCAACACCGCCCGCTCGGCCGTCGCCAACAGCGATGACTGGAAACGCAAACAGGTGGAATCCCAGCTGGAGGTTCAGGGGGCCACTTATGCCACCAACCAGGCGCTGGCCAACCAAGGCAATGCCGGCGCAGCGGCCGGCCAAGCTGTGGCGGCCGGTGGTGCCCAAGCGACCGCCGCCATGGAGCAGGTACAGAGCGCTGCTGCGGGGGCGGCCAGCAGCGTTGCGGCTGTCGGTGCGGCAGCTGGCGGAGCCAGCGGCACCTTGAACAAGGCGGCGGCGTCGGCCAGTGGCTTCTCCATGAACATGGGACAGATCTCTGAGAAGACCCGCGAGCTGTTGAGCCAGATGGGTGGGAAGAACGGGCTTCAGCAGTTCGCCAACATCTGGAACGGCCTGGCGGCCCAACGGCGGGAGCTGGAGGCCTACAAGCAGGAGCAAGCGGAGGTGCTGAAGGGAATGGACGATCTGTCCAGGCAGCGACGTGAACTGGCCCAGCGCTTTGACCTGTTGGGGGAAGGTGAGCTGGAAGAGGTGCTCCAGATCGAGCAGCAAATCGAATCCAAGCGGGCTGAGCGACGGCGCGCCGAGGCGGAGGAACGCCGCGCCCGGCTGGACGCCGCGCGAGAAGAAGCAGCTTTGCAGGCCGAAGCCGATGCCAAGCGCATCACCAATGGCAGTGGTAGCAGCGGGGATGGCGCGCAGGTCCTCAGGATCGAGTGGACCGCCCCGTCACGCTCGGTGGCGGCCAGTGCATCGGCGGCCGAGCGGGAGCAGGCGGAGCGTCTGGCGGGCATGGTCGCCCCACTGGTCATGGACCGGGTTGCGCGCAGCCGCAGCGTATCGGTGCGAGCGGGGAGTAGCCGATGAGCCGAATCGTCCTGGCCGGTATCGAACTGCCAGCAGATCTCCAGTGGATTGATGAATTCACCGCGTGGCGGGTAGGGCAGCAGGTCAAGACGAGTCTGACCGGCGCTCGTATCGTCCAGGAATCCGCCCTCCAGGCCGGGCGGCCCATCACGCTCCAGACGCAACGCGAGGGCAATGCGTACATCGCGCCGGTCCCGCTGGAGGTGCTGAGGCAGCTCCAGGCCAGTGAAGAGCAGCCGCGTATCGCGCCGCTCCAGCTGCTGATGCCGGCCCACAACGGCGGTGAGCGCGCCTTCGCAGTGCGCTGGCGGCGTACCGAGGGCGCTGCCCTGGAAGCTGCGCCCATCAAATATGCCGTGCCTGCGCTGGACGGCGACTACTTCTCCATCACCCTTCGACTGATGACGGTGTAACCGATGACGATTTCCGCAACAGACATCAAGATGCGCCAGTCGCAGCGCCTGACCGATAACCCCGATGGCGGCGGACGTATGGTCCAGGCCGAGATCGTGGACGGACAGATGAACAACCTGTTCCCCGACATTGGCGATGAGGAGCGCACCACGGGCCGCGCCACCTTGCGCAAGATGTTCGTGCACGTGGATACGCCCGGCACGGATGTGCTCAAAGACGCTATCGGTGTGCTGTTGGATCCGCCGACCGATCCGAAGGTGCAAGTCAGCATGTTCGCCACCGGCAGCTACAGCGACGTGCGAAGCGATGCACGCAACAGAGTGGAGAGCTACATCACTCGGGGCGTGGAATCACGTTACATCCTGCTCAGCAACCACTTCATCGGCCAGCAGGCACTCCAGTTCTACTGCATGAAAGATGCCCCAAGCCCGGACATCAACGACAACCTGTGCCTTTTTGTGACCGCTGTGGGCTACACGCCCAATGAGCAGTACGTGCGGGTCAAGAGCATTCTGTCGCGCACGACACGTACCTTCTACGACGATCTGGGCGCATTCGAGCGCGACGTCGTCGTGGTCGAAACGGTCACCGCGCTGCTGTACGACTTCCCGGGGCAAGAGGCGACGCGCCTGACCAGCATCAAACCTCCGACGCGGATCTACGAAACCAACGTGGTGGAGGCGACCAGCTACCACAGCGTCAAGCGCCTCACGACCGATGCCAAGCCGGGTGACCTGTCGGTCCAGGTGGACAGCCCTTACGTCACCATCGTGCCTACTTCGACGGCCGAGACGCCTGTGAGTGACGTGCTCGCCGGGCTGGGTACGATCAGCTACGTGCCATCCGGCCCGGCGGGTTCGCTGGGGCTGACCTTCAGTACCAACTTCCCGGCGGGCGCTCCGGTGACCCGTTTTCTGGGCACGCCGATGGTGCCAGGTTCAGTCAAGGTGCTGGCCGGGAGCGTAGATCTGTCTGACGACGGTTCAGGTGGTTTGGCCTCGGTCGGCGCATCACCGTGGTCCGGCACGGTTGATTACCAGGCCGGATCGATCAGTCTGACCAGCGCCAACGCGGTGGGCTTTGCCAGCGTGAGCGTTACTGCCCGGCCGGCCGGCGCGATCTCTGCGCAGGGGTTCTCAGACGCGATCCAGGTTACCCAGAACAATCAGGGCTACAACTGGCTCTTCCAGCTCACCCCGTTGCCCGCTCCGGGCACCGTGGTGGTGGACTACCGGGCTTTGGGTAAGTGGATTCGCCTGCAGGACAACGGCCAAGGTCAGTTGGTGGGCAAGCCGGGGCAGGGCAGCGGTTCTGTCAATTATGCGACCGGCGCGGTCGTGCTGACTGCCGGCGCGCTGCCCGACCTGGACAGCAGTGTGATCCCGAGTTGGGGCACGCCGGTGCTGGCGGAGGCCCGCACCGGGGACGTGGCCATCGAGCCGCCGTCGCTGCACTTCATGTTGGGCAATGGCGGCGTTGTGCCTGGATCCGCGAAGTTCACGCTCCGGGTGAGCAGTGCCGACCTTCCTGTGACGGACAACGGTGCAGGCGGCCTATTGATCGGCGGCGTCGTGCGCGGGTCCATTTCCTACGCCACCGGCGAGGTGATGATCCGCCCGGTCTCCCTCCCGGACGCAGACAGCCAGCTCGCTTGCGAGTACGAGTACGGACAATCGCTGTCCGGCACGGCCCAGCCAGTACCTGATGGCGCGGGCTTGGTTGCGATCTCGCTGCCAGAGGGGCCAGTGCGCGCCGGCAGCCTGCGTCTGGACTGGGTGATCACCGTCAGCAAAGACCCCTCGGGTTTGGTGAGTACGCCGCAGCCCATGCGTGTCACCGCCAGGGATGACGGGCAGGGGAACGTGGTCGCCGTGAGCATCGGGGGGCAGGCCTTCAGCACGGTGCTGGGCGCAATCAACTACAACACCGGGGCGATCAACCTGCAGGCCGGCAAGTTCACGGTCCACGAGGTCTCGCTGCCTATGTATGAGATTGTCACCGGCCGGAAGGACCTGCGCATCATCGGCTACGTCCGCCAGGACGTGGCCGCCCAATTCTCTGCCGGGACGCTCATCTCGATGGGCTGGATGATTGCGGGCGCAGCCGAAACGACCTCCAGTGAGTCGCTGCCGCTGCCTCCGGTGCAGTTGTTGCTCACGCCGACCATCAGCGACAGCATTGTTCCGGGCAGTGTGCGCTTCACGTACAAGGGCCGGACCTACGTGGATCGCAACGGAGGCCTGTACTACAACATCGACCCGATCTCCGGCGCGGGCATCTACGGCGGCACCATCGACTACGCCGCCGGCTCGGTTAGCCTCACCCAATGGGTACCGGGCGGTGCCAATACCGTAAGGGTCGAGTCGTTGCTGACCCGTATCGCTGAGCCGGGTGTGGCTGCTGTCTACTTCCGTGCCCCGGGATCGCCGCTGCGACCTGGGATTTTTACCCTCCGCGCAGTCGTGGTGGATGGCGAACAACTGACCGCGACGGCCGACGTCAATGGGATCATCAGCGGCCCCCGGGTCGCCGGCACCATCGACTGGGAAACCGGTGTGGCCCAGGTTGCCTTCGGCACCTTGGTGCCGGTGGCTGGCAACCAGGGTGCACCGTGGTTTGATCCGGGCGCAGTGGTAGGAGATCAGGTCTGGAAGCCCACCTTGGTTCTGCCCGGATCGATCTTCATCGGCGCGGTGGTGTTCCGTTCCATTCCGCTGTCGGCGGTGGTGATCGGCTTGGAGTCGGTGCGGCTTCCCGCAGACGGCCGGGTTCCCGCGTTCAAGTCGGGCCAGACGGTGCTGATTCACCACACCGCCAAACACTCCATCGCCTCCCCGCAGGCCAACCAGGTAGTGTCGTTCGGGCGTACTCGAATCGCGGCGGTGGAAGTGGTGGATTCTGCGGGGGTGCCGGTCGATAGCGCCTGGTATTCCTACGACCTGCAGCTGGGCCGGCTGACCTTCAGCGACCCGCTGAATCTCTCCGCTTACCAGTTGCCCATCGTGGTGTCCGACCGCGTCGAAGACCGGCGGCTGGTGGTCCAGCCTCAGATCACCGGTGAGATCGAGATCAACACCGGCTTGACCCATGACTACCCGGCCGGCGAGGCGTTGATCAGTACCGCCCTGCGTCTGGGTGAGGCCAACGGCTCGCTGGACCTGCAGGCCCGAGTGGTCAACTTGTTTGACCAGGCCGCGTGGACCAACGCCTGGAGCGACCTGCTGGTGGGCAGCGCTGCCACCGGCACCTACAACGACACCGACTTTCCGTTGGTGGTCACCAACAGCGACACCATCACCGAGCGCTGGGCGATTCGGTTCACCAACGCCACGATGTTCGAGGTAATCGGCGAGACCGTGGGTGTCATCACCACCGGCAGCATCAGCGCCGACTGCGCGCCTTTGAATCCACGCACCGACCGACCCTATTTCACCATCCGCCGCCAAGGCTGGGGCACCGGCTGGGCCACCAATAACGTGGTGCGTTTCAACACCATCGGTGGCCTGGCCCCGGTTTGGATGGTACGCACGACCCTTCCTGGTGCGCCCGAGGGCGTCACCGATTCCACCCGCTTCATGGTGGTGGGCAACATTTCTGGAGATAACGCATGAGTCTGGTTCCCACTGTTTACAAGAGCACCGACCCAGGTGCGCCGCTGCTGTCCGGCCAGGCCGGAGCGCTTGCAATACTGCTGGATGCGCTGCTGGTGGACGGCTATGGAAGCGGGGCGAACCGGAAACCCGGGATGGGCTGGACCCGCGCGTTCAGCGGTTCCAATGTGCGTGTGTTCCGCAATGCTTCCATCACGGGAACTGGGTTCTACCTGCGAGTGGATGATACGGCTCAGCGGTCGGCGTTGATGCGCGGGTTTGCCACGATGTCCGACATTGACAATGGTACCGACCCCACGCCCACGATTGCGCTCAAGCCAAGCGGCTCGCGTTGGGATAAGTCGTCGGTTGCAAGTGCCGAGGGGCGAGCATGGGTAGCAGTTGGCAATGAACGGTTCTTCTACTTGTTCATCGACACCTCGGGGCAGTTCCAGCAGTACGGCTCGTCTGTCATGCATCCGCACTACGCAGGCGACATTGTGTCACTCAAAGCGGGGGATATGCACAACTTCGTGGTGTCCTACAAAGGGTCGGACGCGGAGATGTCCAGCACCATGGGATATGCACTTAGGGGGCAAAGTGGTTGGGGGGTGTCTAGTACAACTGATTCCACCGGGACTGTCAGGAATTTTGTGTTCGGGCATAACATGTTGAAAAGGATCATGTATGCCACCCAAGAAGAAGACCGCCA
>NZ_RHPP01000089.1 GCF_003935715.1 Stenotrophomonas sp. 278
GTGGGAGAGGCTGGCCGGGTCCGGGCGCAGCAGCCGCGTGCGTTGCTCGCCGCTGCATCCGGCGGCGCGCCAGGCAGAGGGTCCAGCGCGCAGCGCCGCGGCGGGTGATCCGTGGGCCACGAGCAGGCCGTGGCGGGGTTCCGGTGCACCACCGGCCAGGATCAACTGGAGCAGGGCATCGGTGTCTGGGGACAGGTCGGTGGGCATCGCGACAGGCTAGCCCGCACACAACAACGGCACCCTCAGGTGCCGTTGTTGCGTAGCGTCAGATTTTGCGCCGCCCGCAGGTCGGTGACCGCACGGGCGGGGTCGGCAGTGCCGACCCGGGTCGTTACTGCGCGTCCGGGTGGCGGACGTTGTAGCCGACCAGCACCGGCTTCTTGCCTTCCATGACCAGCGCGTAGCTGACCTTGTCGAACGTGCGGAACACCATGGCGTGCGCGGCGTACTCGTCCGGCAGGCTGACCCGGCCGGCACCGCTGCTGAGCGCGTCGTCCATGCGCGAGGAGCCCGGGAACTTCATCCGGTTGGCCACGTGGCGGCCGTTGCGCCACAGCGAGACCACGGTGCCGTTGTCGATGCCGTCGGCGCTGCCGGCGGAAAGGGCAATGACATCGCGCGGGCCACCGGCGGTGAACATGTCGGTCACTGCCAGCACGCGGATTTCCAGACCCTCGGTCTGGGCAGCCGGCACGTGCGGGAAGAACTGCAGGTCATACGGATTGGCTTCGACCGGTACCAGGCGGTCGCCCGGACGGACTTCACGACCGTCGCCCAGGCCCTGCAGCGAAAGCGTGGCGACCTCGGACTGGCCATCGGGCAGCTTGACGATGGTGCCCACGTTGACCTGGGCCAGTTCGTAGCCCAGCGATTCGCGGCGGCTGCTCGGCGCGACGAACGACTTCCAGACGTTGCCGCTGCCGGGGGTGACATCGCCATTGGCGGTCAGGTCCTCGGACGGCTTGGGCAGGCCGAAGCGCACGGTCGGGCGGACCACGGCCCAGCGCTGGCCGACTTCGGCACCCTGCAGGTTCATCACGTAGGCGATCTGGCCGGTGGTGGCGCGCAGGCGGTTGTCTTCCAGGGCGACGATGTGCGGCAGCGACTTGATGTCGTCCACCACGCTCATCTGCTTCAGGAAGGGCTCGACCTGGGCAAGCGGAATGGCGTTCAGCGGAGCCTCCTGGCGCGGGCCGGGCTGGGCCACGACGCGGTCCAGGTAGGCCAGGCTGAGCACGTCACCCGGGTAGATCAGGTGCGGGTTCTTGACCTGCGGATTGGCTTGCCAGATTTCGGGCCACAGCCACGGCTTCTTCAGGAAGCGCGCGGAGATGTCCCACAACGTATCGCCCTTCTGGACGACGTAGGTATCCGGGTGACCACCGTTCACTTCAACGGCGGTAGCATAGGTGGCGACGGTCAACATCGCGACGGCGAGGACCGTACGAGTACGTTCAAACATAGGTGTGGTGCCTGATTCCCCAACAGGTTCGACCACTATAGTCCAGAAACCGGGGCGCAAGGCAAGCGTTGGCGATAGAATTGCGACCTACGCCGCTTTTACGGGCGCCCCCAACCGGTATTTGCCATGGCTCTCCTGCCCATTCTCGAGTTCCCCGACCCGCGCCTGCGCACCAAGGCTGCGTTGATCGACGCCGCCGAGGTGACCACGCCGGCCTTCCAGGAGCTGGTCGACAACATGTTCCAGACCATGTACGAGGCCCCGGGCATCGGGCTGGCCGCAAGCCAGGTCGACGTTCATAAGCGCTTCATGGTTATCGACGTCAGCGAGGGCAAGAACACCCCGATGGTGTTCATCAACCCCGAAATCGTCACCCAGCAGGGCGGCCAGGTGTATCAGGAAGGCTGCCTGTCGGTTCCGGGCATCTTCGCCGACGTGACCCGTGCCGACTCCATCACCGTGCGCTTCCTCGACCGCCATGGCGTGGCCCAGGAGCTGACCACCGACGGCCTGCTGGCGGTGTGCGTGCAGCACGAGATGGACCACCTGGACGGCAAGCTGTTCATCGACTACCTCTCGCCGCTGAAGCGCGAGATGGTCCGCAAGAAGCTGGCCAAGCAGCGCAAGCACGTTGCCTGATCCAGCCACCGGCGCAGCGGGCGCGGCCTGGCCGTTCCCGGCGCGGTTTGACCGGCGCCGACTCCCGGCGCCGTTTTACTTTCTGCAAGTGGGGTCGTCATGAGGATTGTCTTTGCCGGTACGCCGGAGTTCGCGGTTGCGTCGCTGCGTGCCGCCGCCCGGCACCATGAAGTAGTGGCGGTGTACACCCAGCCGGACCGGCCGGCCGGTCGTGGTCGTGGGCTGGCACCCTCACCGGTGAAGCTGGAGGCGATTGCGCGGGGCATTCCGGTGCTCCAGCCCGAGTCGCTGAAGGACGAAGCGGCGCAGCAGCAGCTGCGTGACCTGCAGCCGGACCTGATGGTGGTGGTGGCCTATGGGCTGATCCTGCCCAAGGCGGTGCTGGCCATTCCCACCCACGGCTGCTGGAACGTGCACGCCTCGCTGCTGCCGCGCTGGCGCGGTGCCGCCCCGATCCAGCGGGCGATCCAGGCCGGCGATGCCGAAACCGGAGTCTGCCTGATGCAGATGGAGGCGGGCCTGGATACCGGTCCGGTACTTCTGCGCCAGCACACCCCGATCCAGCCGGGCGAGCTGGGCGGGCAGCTGCATGACCGTCTCGCCGAGATGGGCGCGCAGGTGCTGGCCGACGGCCTGGGCCTGCTGCGCGCGGGCCTCAAGCCGATCGCGCAGCCGCAGCCGGAGGCCGGCGTGACCTATGCCCACAAGCTGGACAAGGCCGAAGCCCGCCTGGACTGGAGTGCCGACGCGGTCGCGCTCGAGCGGACCGTGCGTGCGTTCAATCCGTGGCCGATCGCAGAAGCCAGCCTCGCCGGCGAACGCGTGCGCATCCACGGTGCCGTGGCGCTGGCAGACAACCAGGGCCAGGCACCGGGTACGCTGCTGGCCGCAGGTCGCGAGGGCATCGACATTGCATGCGGGCAGGGCGCACTGCGGCTGCGCGTGCTGCAGCGGGAGGGAGGCAAGGCGATCACCGCCGCCGATTACCTGAACGCCCGCCGCGATCTGGTCGTGGCACGCTGATGGCCAGTTCACGTCCCGGTGCGCGCCCGGCACCCCGTGCGGCGCAGGCTCCGGGCGTGCCCACGCGCATGCTCGCGGCCCGCGTGCTGGCCCAGGTGGTGGGCCGTGGGCGGTCGCTGAAGGCCGAGCTGGCCGCGGCGCTGCCGCAGCTGGATGACGGTCGCGACCGCGCGCTGCTGGAAGCCCTGTGTTTTGCCGTGCTGCGCCGTCGCACCGCCTATGACGCCGCACTGGGCCGCTGGATGCAGCGGCCGCTGGGCGCGCGTGATGCAGAGCTGCGCGCGCTGCTGCAGGTCGGACTGGCCCAGCTGGATGCCCTGGAACTGCCGGCGCATGCCGCATTGTCGGCGACGGTGGATGCCGCTCGCGCGCTCGGCTTCGAGCGTCAGGCGGGCATGGTCAACGCCCTGCTGCGCCGCGCCCAGCGCGAAGGCGTGGCCGAATTGCCGGCGCGCGCCGCGTTTCCGCAATGGCTGGCGGCCACCATTGAACAGGACTGGCCGGAGCAGGCAGCGGCGGTGTTTGCCGCCAGCCTGCAGCCCGCCCCGCTGTGGCTGCGGGTCAATCGGCAGCAGGCCCGTCGCGACGACCTGCTGCAGCAGATGATCGCCGGCGGTATCACCGCTGAGGCGTCCGCGCTGGGCGGTGACGCCATCTGTCTGCCGGAAGCCGTTCCGGTCGCGACATTGCCGGGCTTCGCCCAGGGCGCACTGTCGGTGCAGGACCTGTCGGCCCAGCAGGTTGCCGACGCGCTGCAGCTGCCCCTGGGCGCGCGCGTGCTGGATGCCTGTGCCGCCCCGGGTGGCAAGTCGGCCCACCTGCTCGAACGCGACCCGACCGTGCAGCTGGTGGCACTGGACATCGATGCACGCCGTCTCAAGCGGATCAGCGAGACGTTTGCCCGCACCGGGGTGGGGGCCAACGCGCAGGTGCTGGCCGCCGACGCCAGCCAGCCAGACACCTGGTGGGACGGGCAGCCTTTCGACGTGATCCTGCTGGATGCACCATGCTCGGCCACCGGCATCATCCGCCGTCAGCCAGACGTGCTGCTGCATCGGCGTCCAGCCGACATCGAGGCGCTGGTCGCACTGCAGGCGCGGCTGCTGGATGCCTGTTTCGGGTTGCTCAAGCCGGGCGGTACGTTGCTGTATGCGACATGTTCGATCCTGCGCGAGGAAAACCAGTTCCAGGTTGAAGCGTTCCTGCAGCGCACGCCGCGCGCCGGCTTTCTGCCGCTGGATGAACGTTACGGCCACGACTGCTGGGCGGGACGCCAGCGCCTGCCGGGTGAAAACGGAGCCGATGGGTTCTTTTATGCGCGACTGCTGAGAAAGGGATAGCCGGGTACCGGTAAACTCGCGCGCATGCTTAAAACACGCGCGTCCCGAGAGTTCTGGTTGCTTGCTGTGATGGCCCTGCTGGTATTGGGGGCCGGTCTGGGTCTGCGTGACCCCTGGCCGTCGGACGAGCCACGCTTCACGCTGGTCGCCAAGCAGATGGTGTCGAGCGGGGACTGGCTGTTCCCGCACCGCGGCACCGAGCTTTACTCGGACAAGCCGCCCATGCTGATGTGGCTGCAGGCCGCGCTGTACACCGTGCTGGGCGACTGGCGACTGGCGTTCCTGCTGCCTTCGCTGCTGGCCGCACTGGGCACGCTCGCCTGTGTGTACGACCTGGGGCGGCGGTTGTGGACGCGCAAGGTGGGGCTGTACGCCGCGTGGGCACTGCTGTTCGCGGTGCATTTCACCTTCCAGGCGAAGAAGGCGCAGATCGACCCGCTGGTGGTGTTCTTCATCACACTGGCCAACTATGGGCTGCTGCGGCACCTGTTGTGCGGCCCGGCATGGCGCTGGTGGTGGCTTGGCTGGTTCGCCGCCGGCTTGGGGGTGATCACCAAAGGTGTTGGCGTGCTCGCGCTGTTCATGCTGGTGCCGGCGTTTGTCGCCGGTTGGCTGCAATGGCCGCGCATCCGCCTGCACTCGCATGACGCGCGGTTGTGGCTGGCACCGCTGGCGTTTATTGCTGCGATCCTGCTCTGGCTGGTGCCGATGGTGGCGACGGCGCTGGCCACCGGGTCGGCCGAGTACCACGCGTACATGAACGACATCCTGTTCCGGCAGACCGCCAAGCGCTACGCGCAGTCCTGGGACCACCACCAGTCCTGGTGGTACTTCCTGGCCACCATGCCCTCCATGTGGATCCCGGCGTTCCTGCTTGTGCCCTGGGCCGTGCCGGCCTGGTGGCGGCGGCTGCGCCGGCGCGATCCCCGCTACCTGCTGCTGCTGGGCTGGTGGCTGATGATCGTGCTGTTCTTCTCCATCCCGCACGGCAAGCGCGACGTTTACATCCTGCCGGCGTTGCCGATGTTCTGCCTCGCGCTTGCTCCGCTGCTGCCGGGGCTGCTGCGTCGGCGCGACGTGCAGTGGGTCCTGGGCGCGTTCACTGCATTGCTGGGAGGGCTGCTGCTGGCGGCAGGCATTTCCATGCTGGGTGGCGAGCCGGGCTTCGAACAGAAACTGATCATCGAACGCGGCATTGATCGCTCCGTCACCGCCGCACTGGGATGGGTGGGCATTGCGCTGGGCAGCTGGGCGTTGGTCAGCCTGGTCTTCGCCGGACGCCGCCGCTTCCACCTGGCAGTGGTGTCCACCCTGGCCATGGCGTGGGTGACCTACGGGCTGGTGGGTTACCCGCTGTTCAATGATTCCAGCTCCGCGCGCGGGCTGATGCAGGACGTCGGCCTCCGCATCGGTCCCGAGGCGGAGCTGGGACTGGTGGGCTGGAAGGAACAGAACCTGCTGATGGCCGACCGCGCCGCCACCACCTTCGGGTTCAAGCGCCGCTGGTACCGGCAGCTCCAGGACGGCCGCGAGTGGCAGGCGCAGGCTCCGCAAAAACGCTGGTTGCTGGTCCAGGAGGCGGTGATGCTCAACTGCGTCGACCGGCACAAGTCCGAGCGCGTGGGTGTGGCCAACCGGCGCGGCTGGTGGCTGGTGCCGGCCGCGGCGTTCTCCGGCGTGTGCAGGCCCAGTGCGGCCGAACTGGCCCGCATCCGTCGTGAACAGGCCAGGTATGAGGGCGAAGAGTAGGCGCTGGCTCATGGATCATTACCTTTCATTCGGCCACAATGCGGGCCGCTCGTTGTTCCCCTCCTCCTCCTGCTGTCCGCCTGGGCCCTGCCAAACGTGACCAGACCGCTTGCCCCGTTTACCGGCACGCCGCCATTGCTGGCCTGGGCGTTCACGCTGGTATTGGGCTTCACCCCGGTCCTGCTGATGTCCACCATCGACGGGGGCAGCGCGGGCTTCTACCTGCTGGTGCTGCTCAGTCTGATCGTGCTCGCGGTGGCGCGGCGTCCGGTCATGGGCACGACCTGGTGCGACAACCGGCGTGAGTATCTGTGGATGGTCGCGGCCATGGGCGTGATGCTGGTGGGCGTATTGACCAGCCTGCTGGTGCACGGTCTGTGGAAGGGCTCGGAAGTGGAAAAGGCCGCGCGCTTCTTCAGCGTGGGCCTGATCCTTGCAGCCGCCCTGCGCATACCGCGCGCGGTGCTCGCCCATGCCGTGTTCGGTCTGATGCTGGGCATCTGGTATGCGTTCTTCAACCTCGGCTGGCTGGTCCTGAACAACGGCGGCGGGCGTCCGGCCACCACCCAGTTCAACACCGTCACCTATGGTGATCTGACACTGTTGTTCTCGGTGCTGACCTTCGTGCTGATGGGCGTACGCATCACCCGGTTCCGGCGCACGGAGTTCGCCTTCAAGCTGATCACCGGCATCGCCGGGGTGGCGGGTTTCGTGGCAACGCAGACCCGCGGCGGATTGCTGGCCATTCCGTTCTTCCTGTTCGTGGGGCTGCTGGTGCAGGGGCGGCGCATGAACCGCTTCAAGGTGCTGGCGTCGGTACTGCTGCTGGGCACCGCCGGTGCGATCGTGGCCAGCGATGCCTCGATGCGCGAGCGCATCGAACTGGGTGTCAACGAATTCGACCAGTGCCAGGTCGCCCACCTGGCCGATACCTCGGTGTGCATCCGCCTCCAGCTCTGGCGTGCGGCGGGACACATGATCCAGAGCGAACCGGTGTTCGGCGTGGGCGGCGGCGACCGCTTCCGCGAAGAGCTGGCGGCCCTGGCCGACGAGCGCCAGGTCACCCAGACCGTGGCGCGGGATTTCGGCGAGACCCACAACGACCTGCTGTATTTCCTGGCGACCTACGGGGTGCTGGGGGGACTGGGGCTGCTGCTGCTGTACTTCGCCCCGGGATGGGTGTTCGCGCGCCGCCTGAGATTGTCGATGACCGACCGGACCACCCGGCTGTTTGCCGGTGCGGGGCTGATGATCTGCGTCGGCTACGTGGTGTTTGGCCTGACCGAGATGATGTTCCGCGACATGCGCAGCGCCTCGTTCTACGCCACCTGGATGGCGTTGTTCCTGGCGCTGTCGGACCCACTCAGGCTGCGCGACAATTCGCGCTGAAGATCGCGCCAATACCGTAGCGCCGGGCTTGCCCGGCTACCCGACGCCAACGCGATCTGCCAGCCGGGCAGGCCCGGCTCCACATAAGCGACCTCAGATTTCCCCAAGCACCGCCGCGTAGCTGGCTTCGGTCAACTGGCTGAACGTATCCAGCCCGAAGTTCTGCAATGCATGCTGTCGCGCGGCGGCACCCAGCTGCGGCAACTCCGCGCGCTGCGAGTACAGCGCGCTGACCTGCGCGGCGATGGCCGCGACGTCGCGCACCGGCACGATCCAGCCGTTCTGCCCCTGCTCGATGTTCTCCGGCAGGCCGGCGTAGTCGCTGACCAGCACCGCCTTGCCCATCGCCATCATTTCGCGGCACGCGAAGGAAATGGTTTCCACATCGTAGGACAGCACAAATCCGACGTCGCCGCTGGCCACGAATGGACGGATGTCCTCGAGCAGTCCAGCAAAGTGCACCTGCTGCGCCAGGCCCAGCTGCGCTACCTCCGCGACCGCGTTCGGGTCCGGCGTGCGCCCGGCGATGGCTACGTGCAGCTTGCCGCGCAGCGGCTCGGGCAGGGTGGCGATGGCCCGGACCAGGTCGATCCAGCCTTTGTGGTTGTCGGTGCCGGCGTTGCTCACCAGCACCATCGCATCCGGATCGGTGGTCCAGCGCGCACGCAGCGCAGCCGATTCGCGTGCATCAGCCGGGGCGAAACGGGCCAGGTCGACCCCGTTCCGGATCACGTCGATCGGGCAGCGCCGGTAGGGGCTGTCCAGCAGCATCTGGCGGGTATGCGCCGACACCGCGATGACGCGGTCAGTGCCCCAACGGGCCCGCAGGGCGTTGCCGAACGTATTGGCTGACTTGCTGTTGTGCTTGGTGAATACCAGCTTCGGTCGTCGGCGCAATCCGGCGACCGCCTCCATGGCCACCCGGTGGTCGCGCGCGCCATTCGCGTGGACGATGTCGACCTGGTGGTGCTCGATCAACGCGCGCAGCCGGCGCAGGTCTGCCCACTGTTGGCCCAGCGTGGCCAGTCCGCTCCGGAATCCGATCTCCACTGGTTCTGCAATGGCTTCCTCGCGCATCACCCGGATCACCCGGCTGTTGGCGGGGGCCGCCATGAACAGCTGATGGCGCGGTGACAGCGCGCGGGCCAGCGAGGCGAGGTAGGTGGTGTGGCCACCGCCGTCGCCGGAATGGAAATTGGTATAGAGAATCTTCATGGGGGGCCTGACAGAAACGCCATGGCAGTCTGCCATAGTCGCATTCAGCTGGCGTCAGTGCGACGCGGGGGATCACTCACCGGCTGGCCGTTCTGCAGCATCCACAGCATGATGGTCTTCTGCCGCACGTAGTTGGCGCGCACATAGGCATAGACCAGTCCATGCCAGCCGTCGCGGAAGCCGCCACGGAACAGCAGCCCGCGCCAGAACCGCCAGGCCGGAGCCAGCACCAGCTTGGCCAGCGTGGCGCGCTTGCCGCGCGCGAACTCATGCTCGGCCATCATCCTCGCATAGCGCTGGGTCTTGCCAAGCTGCTGCTCCAGCGAGCGGTAGGGGTAGTGCACGAGGTCGCCCTGCAGGAGGCCGACGCTGCCGTCAACGCTGGCGGCTTCGTGGATCTCGCGCTTGCCGCGCCAGCCCCCCCGGCGGCGGTCGAACAGGCGCAGCACGCGGTCGGGATAGGCATTGCCATGGCGCAGGAACTTGCCGAAGTACTCGGAGAGCCGCGCAAAGCGATAACCGGCATGGCCGGCGAAGCTGGCCGATCGTGCGGCCAGGATGGCCTCGCGCAGCTCGGCACTGACGCGCTCGTCCGCATCCAGGCAGAGCACCCAGTCGTGTTGTGCCTGTTCCACGCAGAAGGCCTTCTGGCTGCGGAAGCCGTCGAAGCGGCGTTGCAGTACCCGTGCACCTGCGACGGTGGCGATGGCCACGGTCTGGTCGGTGGAATGGGAGTCGACCACGACGATCTCATCGCAGAAGGCCAGCGAGGCCAGGCAGTCGCCGATGCGGTCTGCTTCATTGAACGCGATAATGCAGGCGGAAATGCGAGGCCGTTCAGTGGGAGCGGTCGTGGAGGACATGATGGCTGAGTACCTGCTGTTTGCGACGGAGCGCTATGCGCTGCCTATTCTCGCCCCACTGGCGCAGGCGTTGCACGCCTCCGGGCATTCGGTGTCGGCCTGGTTCGAGGATGGCGCGGCCGGGGCCGAGCTGCCCGGCGTGCCCAGCGTTGGCCTGAAACAGGCCCTGGCGCTGCGCCCGCGGGCGGTGTTCAGTGCGGCCAACTGGGTGCCGCCGTTCATCGCCGGGGCCAAGGTGCAGGTCTTCCATGGCTTCAACGTGCAGAAGCGGGACAGCGCGCGTGGGCATTTCCGCGTCCGCGGTCTTTTCGATCTCTACTGCACCCAGGGGCCGGCCACCACCGCACCGTTCCAGGAACTGGCCGCGCGCGAGGGGCATTTCGTCGTGGCTCAGACTGGCTGGCCGAAGCTCGACCCGCTGTTCCGCGACGATGGCGGGGCCAGTGCGGCACTGCGGGCGCCGGCGCAGGGGCGGCCGGTGATCCTGTTCGGCTCGACCTTCACCGAACGGCTGAGCGCCGCGCCGCACCTGCATGACCAGATCGCGGCCGATATTGCCCGCGGCGATCGCTACTGGCTGCTGACCCTGCATCCCAAGTGCAGCGAGGAGCTGTTTGCGCGCTACCGCGCGCTGGCCGGTTCCAACGCCGCCTTCGTCGAGCCCGAGCAGGTGATGGCCGCACAGCGGGCCGCCGACGTGCTGGTGTCGGACACCTCCTCGATCGTGTCCGAGTTCGTGGTGCAGCACAAACCCGTGGTGACTTTCCGCAACCGGGTGCCGCAGCCGCACATGATCGATTTCGACCAGCCCGATGCGCTGCCGGTGATGCTGGCGCGCGCGCTGGATCCGGAACCGGCGTTGATGGCAGAGATCCAGCGCTATGCCGATGACATCCATCCCTACCGCGACGGGCGTTCCAGCGAGCGGGTAATGGCGGCCACCGAGGACTTCCTGGCGGGCAAGCTGGGGACGCTCAAGCGCAAGCCGCTTGGCGCGTGGACGCGCGGGCTGCAGATCCGCAGGGACCTGGGGTATTGGGGGCCTTCACGGCGCTGATCGGCCGCACGACGCGCATGGCGCGTCGCTACAGGGCGGCGTAGCGACGCGCCATGCGCGTCTCACCGCAATGTCCGCCGCGCCAACGCCTGGTTCAACGTCTCCAGCACCGCGCGCGCTTCAGCCTCCGGCAAAAACCGCAACCGCAGCGCAATGCTCCCACCCGCGCCGGCGGTGTCCAGCCATACGCTGGCCGTTCCCAGCATCCGGTCCAATGGCGAGCGCGACAGCCGCAGCGACTGCAGCTTGTCCAGCTCGGCCAGCCGCCACCAGCGCGTCCACCAGCCGCCACGTACACCCACGTAGTCCGCATCGAGGTGGTAGCCCATGCGCGCGATCTCGCGGCGGGCGCGGAATGCCGACCACGGCAGCCAAGCCAGCAGCAGGGCTCCCCAGGCACCGAACTCAAACACGGCACCCACGGTCAGCAGCGGCACGATAACCAGCGCCGGCAGGCTCAGCCGCCACCAGCCACGCCGAGGTACGCTCTTCCAGCGCGGCGGCGGCCACTGCAGCCGGGGCAACAGGTGGCGCAGCAGGTCATCGCAGGCGGCGGGCGTAGCCAGCGGAGCCAGCTCGCGCAGATCGCGGCCGTCGTCGTCCGAGCCTATCCCGGCGGCGTTGTCGATGCGCAGCTGACGTCGGCCCACCCAGCGCTGCAGGGCGGTTTCGCGCAGGGTCCAAGCCTGGATGCGCCGGCGCGCGACGCTGGTGCGCATGCGGGTCAGCAGCCCGCTGGAAACGGTGAGACGGCGCTCGTGCTCGGTGAGCTGGAAACCGTGGTAGCGCAGCAGCGCCAACACCACCGACAACAGGCGCAGGAGCAACCAGAACCCACCCACCGTGAATACCGCGGCCAGCACCCAGACCCAGGTGGCCGGGTGCAGGTGACTGGCATAGCCGAACACCTCGCGGCCATGGTGTTCCACCGCATCGCTGACATAGCCGCGCGGGAAGAACTGGTACGACGCGCCCCATGCCGCCAGCACCGCCACCCAGCCACGGTTGGACAGCAGCCCGATCCGCAGCACGTCGCGCGCGCTGAGCCGCAGCAGCACCGAAGTCGTGCCTGCGGTCGACGCGGCGGAATCCGGCTCAGCCGCTTCACCGCCCGCATCGGGCAGCGGTGGCGGCCGCTGTCCGCGCTGCCGCACCAGCTGTTCCAGCGCCAGCGCCTGCGACAGTTTGAGCACGCGCATTTCCGCTTCCGGGCGGTGACCACCGGCCGATTCCAGGCGCAGCTCGGCCACTCCGAACAGGCGGTGCAGCGGGTTCTGGTGGACCACCACGTTGTGGATGCGGGCGAACGGGATCTCGCGCCGGTTGCGCGCGATGATCCCGCTGCGCACGCTGATCGCGTCGTGGCCGATGTGATAGCGGTAGGTCAGGTACTGCAGGATCGATACCGCCACCAGCACCGCGATCACGATCAGTGTGGTCAGGTAACCCCACATCTCGTCGCGGTCGCCGCGCCCGCCGAACACCAGCAGCGCCACCAGCGGCAGCAGGAACTGGCGCAGCTGCACCAGCATCACGAACAGCCACGACCAGGGGTGCAGGCGCTGGTCCGGGGCCGGTGCCACCGGCGGTGCGGTGTCCTGGGGCAGGGTGCTCACAGGGCGTCGTCGTCCTGGTCCAGCTGGCGGCCCAGGGTGTCGCGCAGGCGCTCGGCGTCAGTGTGGTCCAGGCCGCTGAGCGTTACTGCGCTGAAGCGGCTGCCGGCGGTGTGCACCACCAGCGTGGCCAGCTGCGCCGCACGCTCGATCGGGCCGCGACGCAGGTCCAGGTGCTGTACGCGCGAAAGGGGGACCCGGGTGTCCAGCTGCCACATCAGGTCACGACGCACGCCCAGGCCCTGTGCATCCAGTCGCCACCAGGTACGGCGCTGGCGGCGGAAGCCGAAGCCGGCTCCGAGCACCACGGCAACCGCCACGATGGCGATCACCGCCCAGCCGGGCAGGGGCAGGCGCAGCATCACCCAGGGCACGCCCAGGGCACCACCGACCATCACCAGGGCGGTGATGCCGCTGCCCACCGCGGCCATGCTGGCCGCGCGCAGCGGCAGGCGTTGCCAGCCAGAATCCGGCGGCAGCACGGGCGGCAGTTCGGGAGACGCAGGAAGGGGCGGGGCGGTGGAGACGTCGTCGATCACGGCGGAGCTCGGCAGCAAATGGTTCAGGCCGGGCCCGGTGGAAAACGATGCCGCACCCGTGGCGCAGACGGTAGCAGGTTGCGCCGCGCTATTGCGCGGCCTGGATCAGCGCATCGACATCCAGCAGGTGGCCGGCGCGTTCGGCTTTGGTGCGCAGGTAGTGCTCGTTCTCGGTTGTGATGTCGCCGGTCACCGGCACGCATTCGACCACGTCGATTCCAGCATGGCGCAGGCGCTGGGCCTTGGTCGGGTTGTTGCTCAGCAGCTGCACGCGGCTCACGCCCAGCCCCTGCAGCATGGCCACCGCGCTGCCGTAGCGTCGCTCGTCGGCCCCGAAGCCCAGCTGCGCATCTGCATCGATGGTGTCCAGCCCGTCATGCTGGTAGCCATAGGCGCGCATCTTGGCGGCGATGCCGGTCCCGCGGCCTTCCTGGTCCAGGTACAGCAGGATGCCGCCGCCCAGTTCCTTCAGCTTGCGCAGGCCCCGCCGCAGCTGGTCGCCGCAGTCGCACTTCAGCGAACCGAACAGGTCGCCGGTGAGGCAGGAAGAGTGCACCCGCACCGGCACCACGGCACCGAGATCGGGCGTGCCGACGATGATCGCGACCTGGTCACGCTGGGCCACGCCGCCCCGGAATACCGCGAACTCGGTCATTCCCACCTCGCGCAGTGGCACCGGCGAGCGTGCAACGAGTTCGTAGGCGTGGGCGGCCTGTTCGGCTCCCTGCTGCAGGTCGCACAGCGACACCTGCGCACAGCTGTCAAAGCGGGTGTCGCCGGGGGCCAGCAGCACGCCGACCATGGCCGGCAGCAGCAGCCCCAGCCGTGCGATTTCCACCGCACCGGCGTCCAGCGCCTGGCCCGCGCTCCAGCCAGCGGGCATCGGCACGGCTTCGCGCAGGTAGCTCAGCGAGGGCAACGCATCGAACTCGATTCCGGCCAGCGGCACGCGCGCGCCGTGTTCGGCCTGCACGCCCAGCACGCGCGCCCGGGTCGCGGTGAGGAACAGGTAATGCTGGTCCGCGGCGACCTCGGCAAAGGTACTGAAACTGCTGCGGGTGCTGCTGTCCAATGCAATGAATGCCAGCCGCTGGCCCTGACGGTCGTCGATCACCACCGGGCGGCCGGCGCGCAGTTCCGCCACCGCGCGCTCGCAGCGGATCGCCGAGGGGTCGCCAAAGGGAGAGGGAGCAGCTGAAGACATGACGGGGGCCGTGGGGGACATCGTGGTGTTCACAGTGGGGCCGGTTGGCCCCGATTCAATCAAACGCGGCGTGACACAGTGTCGCGCTCAATGCGGGTGCTGTTCGGTGGCGTAGGGGTCGACTTCGCCGGATTCCGGCGGGCGCAGGGTGTAGCGCTTGTAGGTCCACTGGTACTGCGCCGGGTCGCGGCGGGCGATCCGCTCGATCCCGGCGTTGAGCACGCTGGCGGCGGTGCGCGGGTCCGGGTCGGCCACGCCGGGGGGGGCCGGCTCGATGTGCAGGGCGAACTGCATGTCCGGGCCGATGCGCTCGCACCAGCCGTACAGCACGGTGGCCCCGGTGCGCTCGGCCAGCCGGTTGACCAGGGTCATGGTCAGCGCCTCGACCCCGAAGAACGGCGCGAACACCCCGTCGCCGGCCTTGGGCTGTTGGTCGGGCAGGATGCCGGTGGCCCCGCCGTCCTTGAGGACCTTGAACAACTGGCGGACCGCCGGTCCTTCGGCGCGGACCTGCTGGACGTTGCTGCCGCCCCGGACCAGCTGCAGGAAGGCATCGCCCACGGCCTCCTCGGGGGCCTTGTAGACGATGGTAATCGGCCCGCGCGAAGCCAGCCACTGGTTCAGCAGTTCCCAGTTGCCATAGTGGGGTGCCGCCACGATCACGCCTTTGCCGCTGGCGAGTGCGGCGTCATACAGCGCCTCGCCATGGCGTTCACGCAGCAGCGCCAGATTCTGCTCGCGCGGGCGTGTCCACAGGCGCAGGGTCTCCAGCGCCTGCAAGGCGGTGGAGCGCAGCAGGTCGCGGTGCAGCACGTTGCGTTCGGCCTCGCCCAGTTCCGGGTAGGCCAGTTCCAGGTTGCGGCGGGTGACCCGGCTCTCGCGGGCGTTCAGGCGGATCCACAGCCACGCCAGCGCATGGGCAAAGGCGCGCAGCCAGGACCAGGGCAGGCGGGTGAGCAGGGCGGCGGCGCGGTAAGCCAGGCGGGCGGTGGTTTGCGGTTTCATCGGGGCAGAGTCTAGCCGGTGAAGGCGACAGGCGGGCTGGGCGGGGCGACCGGCAGCTACTAAGGTAGGCGGCCCTTCCTGCTGCAGAAGCCCGCCATGCTTGTCCTCATCCAGCGTGTTACCCAGGCCAGCGTCACCGTCGACGATGCCGTGGTCGGCCAGATCGGGCCGGGCCTGCTGGCCCTGGTGGGCATGGAGCCGGGCGACACCGAGGCCCAGATCGCCCGCATGGCCGATCGCCTGCTTGGTTACCGTGTGTTTGCCGATGAAGACGGAAAAATGAACCGGTCATTGGGGGATACCGGGGGCGGACTGCTGCTGGTGAGCCAGTTCACGCTGGCAGCCGACACCCGCAGCGGCACCCGGCCGGGGTTCAGTACTGCGGCCCCGCCGGCCGAGGCTGAACGTGGATTCAACCGATTGGTGGAAATCTGCCGACAAAAGCACGCTTCAGGGGTGGAAACCGGGCGCTTTGGTGCCCATATGGTAGTCAGCCTGGTCAACGATGGACCGGTGACCTTCCTGCTCCGACCGTAGCCCCCGGGACCACCGCCCGGGCAGGCAGGGGTCTGGGCTGGTATAATGCTAGGTTCTATTCCTCTCTCCCAGCCGGTGGCGCGAGCACTACATGGCCAACGAACGTCCTGCCCAGCAAAACGACATCAAGCTTCTGATCAGCAAGGGCCTGGAACAGGGCTACCTGACCTACGCCGAAGTCAATGACCACCTGCCCGACGACATTGTCGACCCGGAACAGATCGAAGACATCATCGGCATGATCAACGGCATGGGCATTGATGTCCATGAAGTCGCGCCCGATGCTGAAACCCTGCTGCTCAACGACGGCAACACCGGCAACCGCGAGGTGGATGACACCGCCGCTGAAGAAGCCGCTGCCGCGCTGAGCGCGCTCGACACCGAAGGTGGTCGCACCACCGACCCGGTGCGCATGTACATGCGCGAAATGGGTACCGTCGAGCTGCTGACCCGCGAAGGCGAAATCGCCATCGCCAAGCGCATTGAAGAAGGCCTGGGCCAGGTCCAGGCCGCCCTCGGCACCTTCCCGGTGTCGGTGGAAACCCTGCTGGCCGATTACGAAGCCCACAAGGAAGGCAAGAAGCGCCTGGCCGAAGTGATCGTCGGCTTCAACGACCTGGTCGAAGAAGAGCCGGCTCCGGCCGTGGCTGAAGACACCAGTAGTGACGACAGCGACAGCGAAGGCGACGAGGACGAGGACGACGATGACGTCGGCGGCGACGAGGACACCGGCCCGACCGGTCCGGATCCCGAAGAAGTCGCCCGCCGCATGGTCGAACTGGGCGCGGCCTATGCCGCCTTCAAGAAGGCCGCCACCAAGGCTGACCGCAAGCCGCTGGCCAAGCTGCGCGACGACATGGCCGCCGTGTTCGTCACCCTGAAGCTGCCGCTGCCGCTGACCGACGTGCTGGTCAAGCAGCTGCGCGACGTGATGGCCGACGTGAAGGGTCACGAGCGTCGCGTGCTGAACCTGGCCACGGTGACCGCGCGCATGCCGCGCAAGGACTTCATCCGTTCCTGGGAAGGCAACCAGACCAATCTTGAGTGGGTGGAAGACGCACTGAAGCGCAAGCAGAAGTGGTCGTCGGCCCTGCGTGACGTCAAGGACCAGATCATTGCCGAACAGCAGGCCACCATCGACATCGAGAAGAGCACCTCGCTGGAGCTGGAAGAGCTGAAGGAAATCAGCCGCGCGATGGCCTATGGCGAAGCCAAGGCACGCAAGGCCAAGAAGGAAATGGTCGAGGCCAACCTGCGCCTGGTCATCTCCATCGCCAAGAAGTACACCAACCGTGGTCTGCAGTTCCTCGACCTGATCCAGGAAGGCAACATCGGCCTGATGAAGGCCGTGGACAAGTTCGAGTACCGCCGCGGTTACAAGTTCTCGACCTATGCGACCTGGTGGATCCGTCAGGCCATCACCCGTTCGATCGCCGATCAGGCGCGCACCATCCGTATTCCGGTGCACATGATCGAAACGATCAACAAGTTGAACCGCATTTCCCGCCAGATGCTCCAGCAGTACGGCCGCGAGGCCACGCCGGAGGAGCTGGCCAAGGAAATGGACATGCCGGAAGACAAGATCCGCAAGGTGATGAAGATCGCCAAGGAGCCGATCTCGATGGAAACCCCGATCGGCGACGACGAGGATTCCCATCTGGGCGACTTCATCGAGGACACCAATGTGGAGTCCCCGATCGAGAACACCACCAACATCAACCTGTCGGAAACCGTGCGTGACGTGCTGGCTGGGCTCACCCCGAGGGAAGCCAAGGTGCTGCGCATGCGCTTCGGCATCGACATGAACACCGACCACACCCTTGAGGAAGTGGGCAAGCAGTTCGACGTCACCCGCGAGCGCATCCGCCAGATCGAAGCCAAGGCCCTGCGCAAGCTGCGTCACCCGAGCCGCTCGGAACAGCTGCGCAGCTTCCTGGATATCGATTGATTCCAGTGGTTGTGTGGTGAATGAAGAACCCCGCCTCGGCGGGGTTTTTCGTTTGCAGGGCTCGATATGCGGACACGTGGCCTCCTGTGATACTCGGGCTTGCCGACATTCCGATCCCTGACATCTCCGGTTATCTCTGTAATCCGGTAGCGCCCGGCCGGTGGGGGCGCCCCCCAAAACCCCGCCCGGCCCCCGCCGCCGCGCCCCAACAAAAGGGGGGTTTAAACAAAAACCCCCCCCCCCCCCACCC